>JALWNT010000067.1 GCA_027080995.1 Campylobacteraceae bacterium
GGTATTCTGATCGTAAGCGTCATCCAGTCCGTCTCCGTCGGCATCGGTGCCGCTGGGAGCCGTGTAATTGCCGGTGCTTTGAGCTTCCACATTATCGGGAATCCCGTCGTTGTCACTGTCGAGATCCTGGTAGTCGGGGATGCCGTCTCCATCTGTGTCTACTGCATACTGATTGGCATCGCGGCAGCTGGCACCATCGTTGGAACTGGTGGCTACGGATCTGTAGAAGAAAGTAGCAGAAGGATTTGAACCGTTGAAATCGTCGATTTCGTAGATGTAACCGTTGTTGTTGGCTGCGAAGAAATGGCGGGTACCGTCGCTGTCTTTGGTCATGAAGGTCGCTCCCCATCCTGCTGCGAGAGAATTGCCATCGGGAGTGCTTATATCACCGAGAGAAGTAGAAGAGACGGTTCCATCACTCAATTTGACCTTATACAGATCAGTTGTTCCGTTATCAGTGTCTGTTGTCTTCAGTCCATAGGCATACGTTCCGGTGGCATCGATCGCCATATCTACAAAATCGATTGTTTCGTTTCCTATGGTTTGAACACTTTTATCACTTTTGTTCCAGGAAGCGAGATATTTATCTCCATTGCGAAAATAGAGTTTTCCGTCATAAAAATCACCCGTAGCACTGACTACGTCGGTATCGCTGTCAACCAATTTGATTTTCCCACTGTAGCGATCGATCTCGATGACATTTCCTATCTCTATATCGTTTCCGTAATCGTCCTGTCCATCCTCTTTGACCGAAGCGTAGAGTTTTCCGCTTTGCATATCGTAGCCCATGCCGTTGTATCTGACTTTGGGCCCTCCGATGGGAATGTAGACCTTGTTTTCGGGGTCGAACATCTTCAGCTGACCGCTGATGACATGGAAAAATCCGTAGGCGCAGGTTCCTCCCCCCTGGATTTCGACCGAGTCGAGGATGCCGTCATTATCATCGTCAAGGTCTTTGAAGTCGGGGACTCCGTCTTTGTCGGTATCTTTGGGCTCGAAGTTGAAATTGTCGAACCAGACGGATTGAGCTTTGGGATTATCATCGGTACCGACGCCATCGCCGTTGGTGTAGGTATAACTAAATTCCGTTACATAAGTATCGTTAATATCGACTTGCAGTGTGGCTTCAGGATCCTGGGGATTGTATTCCTGGCTGTTATCTTTGGCTTCATAGGCACCGTTTCCATCGTCTTGAATATTTGAGCCGAGTTGAGCATCGTTGGGATAAATTGTGTTTCCGTGTGTATCTTTGGCTTGAATGATGACTTTGTCATCGTGTAAGTTGTCTCCTGTATCTGCATCGATATCTCGCCAGATCAAAGACGAGAGCTTGACAGGGACAGAAAATTTGAAAGTCGTTGTTACGGATTGCGACTTGGTTTTGTAATTCACTTTTTCTTTTAGATGGTCATGGGAGAGATCTCCGTTATGATCATCCAGCTTCGGTGTGCTGTTTCTAAATCTAGCGGTATTTCCTGTGATATTAACACTGATATCAATCCCCGAACCGTCTACATCGGTATAACTACCGCTCAGATCTCCGTCATCCCATCCGGTTGAACTCCAGTCGAAAGTTGCGGCGGAGGCGATGTTGGCCGTCACAAATATTGCGGCTGCCGTCTTTAGACTCATTTTTATGATACGATTCATATTGTGTCCTTCTTAAATTGCTCATTGGGACTATTCTTTATCTTTTATTACCATCCGCCTGCATCGCTCGGCGGTCCGCCGAAGTCGGCATGAGTCTTTTCCGGTCGCATCAATGTCCCCAGCACCATGAGAGTCGGAGCACTGTAGGCAGCCTTTTTGAGAAAGCCGCGGCGCTCTTTTCTTTTCGTTTCGGTGTCTTTCTCCGACACAGCTTGTTTTGTCCGATCCATCAAGAAATCCTTTTATAAATATTGAATTGCAGAGCGATATCCAAGTCAGTGTATATAATTATGTTTAAAGATAAAAGGGAATGTAGAATATTTAGTTGGAAAATCCAAGGCTATACCTCCATTTCTATCGAGGCAACCTGGCGATCTCCTTAAAAGACCCATGGCTTTCCGGCCCCGCCTCGCGACGAGTGTGGCTTTTCTTATAATTTGCGAATATGTTATAATAGCAAAAATTATTGATTTTTCAAAATGGTTAAAAAGTTTTGATTTCGAATAATGCAAGAACTGGCAAAAGGTCAATTGACCTGCTCTCTAAATTTTAGGCTAGATCAGCAGCGCGACATCCTGCGTCAGAGCCTTCCTATGGCCGACTGGTATGTCGCCAGCGGCTCGATGAATCTGCTCAGCTGCATCGAGACGGCGATCTTCATCCGCCGCTGCTACGAGCACGCCCGAAAAGGCTTCGTTTTCAACCTCATTGGAGGGCAGAGAGCGGGAGGGGGAGTTTGCCTACTGGCAGCTTAGGGAAGTGCGGGAGTTGCTCCGTCCGCTGGGAGCGCGGGTGGAGATCGTCGACGGGTATCTGGAGGGAGATATGACGGTCGTCTTGATGTGATGAAACCCGATTATTTGTCGTCTTGATACGTTCCTCCGGTATTATCGGGGGTCAACGTGTCCGTTTTTTCGATCAGTAGGCAGAGTACCTCCTCCGTACAAACAGGACGATGCTCGACTCCTTTGGGAACGACGCACATCTCCCCTTCATTCAGTATGACGATTCTATCCCGAAACTCCAGTTGCATACTTCCGGATACGATGAAGAAGACTTCGTCCGACTCGGGATGGCTATGGAAATCGAGTGTGCGATCTTTGACTCTGACCAAAGTGAAAGTGTGGTCGTTGGCGCGGGCGATCGTCTCGTACCGGTAGAGTTGCGGAATCGCTTCGCCCAGCTTTTTCAGGTTGAGTACATCCATGGTAAATTCCCTCTCTTTTGGAATAGTTTATCGCAAACTGACTAGATTCCTTTTGATATTCTTCAGCCCCTGTTCCGCTTTGGCCAATCCCGAACGAAAAGAGCAAAAATATTCTATACCTTCACGGATCTTTCATCTTAAAATATCGGCATAGATAGGACATAAAAGGATTTCTTGTGACAAATAAATCGTTGACTATATTGATGGTTTTGGCTATGGTCGCCTGGGGGAGTACGTGGGTGAGTGCCAAGATTTTGATGCGATATCTTGACGCGTATTCGCTCATCTATTGGCGTTTTTTACTCTCAGCTATCGGATTGGTCGTCGTCATTAAAATCAGCAAGGCAAGTTTCAAAATGGATAAAAAAGGATTTGCTTTGGCATTGGTTAGCGCAATGGGACTGATTGCGTATAACTATTTTTTCTTCACGGGGACGCATTACGGTCAGGCCGGTTTCGGCGGTGTTCTGGTCACGACGCTCAATCCGATTTTGACCTTTGTCTTTATCGCTGTGATCAGCCGTAAGCTCTTGGATATGAACGATTGGGCCGCGTTGCTTTTCGGTGTGGTCGGCGTTTTGATCATATTGAAAATTTGGCGAATCGATATGAGCTTCAATCGTGGAGTGATTTATTTCTTGTTGGCGGCGGCGACGTGGCCCTGGATCACGATTGTCAGCTCATATTTCAAAGAGGGTTCAGCGTTGACTTTCAGCTTTTATATGTTTAGTATGACGGCGCTGGGGACGCTGATTGTTTTTTTACATTCGAATATTCCAAGTGTAGCCCTTCTTGATACTAAAGGATGGTTCAATCTGATTGCGCTTTCCTTCTATGGAACGACGTTTGGAACATCGGTCTATTTTATGGCTACGAAACACTGGGGCGGTAAAAAAGCGAGTGGCTATTTCTTTTTGGTTCCGGTAAGCGCCATCGTGTTTTCGTCCGTATTTTTATCGGAGAGGATCGATATCTATACCATGATCGGAGGTCTTCTGACCGTTTTGGCCATTTACCAATTGAATGGATATAATCTTATCAGCTTGAGAGAGAAGGTGCTGTTTTGGAGAAGTTGACCCTGACGGGTGGAATTACGTCGGTATACGGCAGATTCAAAAATGCCGGAACCGTAACACATTTTCATGAAACCTACAGCATCGGTATCGTAACGCGGGGGGCACATCACTACAAAAAAGGTTCGGTTGAAAAAACTGTCGTAGCCGGAGAAACCAGAGTGATCGCTCCCTATGAACTTCATGAAACTCTACCGGGAGAGTGGGAATATCTGCATTTTGACATTGCGCCGGATTTACTCTTGGATTTGATACAAGATGTAGAGCAAAATCAAGGAATCCAATCGGTCACCTTTTCTCCACACCTTCAGCACAAAGATATACTTTCCACAGGTATGCAACTGTATCAAGCGATTCAACACAATGAACTTTTGGAATTTGAACAGGCCTTTAGCGATTTTTCGATTGTATTACTGCAGTGTTCCAATTCACTTAATTTCATCTCTGACTTGACATTAGACAAGGTCAAACTCGGGAGGGCCATCGAATATATTTTCGATTTTTGGGACGATCCAAATTTGAATGTGGAGGAAATCGCAAGAGCCGTGGGATTTTCTACCTATTACTTTGCCAGGAGCTTTCGTAAAGCGTTTGCCGTTACCCCACACAAATATATCCAAAGTCTTCGTGTAGAGCGGGCAAAACTACGAGTCATCAGTAGTAACGATCCACTGGCGCAAATCGCAGTAGAGTGCGGCTTTAGTGATCAGTCACATATGAATCGGGTCTTCAAGAGAGTTATGGGAATTACTCCAAATATATTGCGAAATAGTGTGTGATTGCAACCCCACGATTGAACTATTTTTCTCTTAGCAACCTGGAGAGGATTTGGATATTTCGCTGTAATTCATCCATCTTTTCATTACAGATCATATAGGTCGTTTCCGCATCAATATCGACATAATGGTGGGAAATCAGATCACGCAACTTGATGATATTGCTCCAGTATTCGGAAGGAGCGGCTTTCTCGAGGAATCCCTTTTGATGTTTATCGATATTTTTGAGTGCTTCGCCGATGGTTTGGATACGGAGAATGATACTGTCGAGTTTTTCCAGGCCGTCATCGTCTGCAAGGAAATCATCGGCACATTCAATAGACGCAAACCTTTTCCGAATGAGCTCAATACTCTCCTCGATAAAGGCCAGGAGCTCTAGGAGAGACAGTTTATGCATAGAGTACTTCGCTTTCTATCTGTCGCTTCAGCCCTTTGCGCATTTTTGGATGGGCATAGATTACGTCGACCTTTTTCCCAAGAGCCTTTTCCAGATAGAGCCAGAGTCCCGTCATATTATCCAGCCTCTTCTCCCCGAGGATCACATAAAAGTCGATATCGCTCATCTCCGTCTGCTTACCTTTGGCATAGGAACCGAACAGACCGATCTGCTTGACGTCATATTGCTCTTTTAAGAGCTTTCGATGTTCTCTGATAAAACTCAAAATACCTTCTCTCGTCATCGCTCTTTTTCATTATATGAGATTTGGCTGTTTGAAACTATTATAGCATAGGCAGCTACGCGGCTTTTCCTCAAAATGCAGGAATAGAAATTGGAGGAATTGAGAATGGATGATAGAAAATTTGGTGCATAATATCGCATTACGATGCAATGCCAATACATGTTTGTCGTTTCGTCATTCCGGGCTTGATCCGGAATCCAGGGCTACAAATACCTATGAAACCGTAGATCCTGAATCAAGTTCAGGATGACGAAGGGGAAATTTTTGTGGCTCTTTACCCCTGCAAGCTTGTAAGCTCCCCTTTGACCTTCTCCAGTTTCTGCTCCGCTTCGGCGAGGGCCTGGCGGTTCTGGGCGATGACCTGCTCGGGGGCGTTGGCGACGAATTTTTCGTTGTTCAGCATTCCCGCGAGCTTCATGATCTCTTTTTCGAGTTTGGCTTTTTGCTTCTCCAACTTGGCGATGATGGGGCCCATGTCGATGTCGGCGGTGGAGATGTAGCTCTCCAGGTGGTCGCTCACATCCGTGACGGCGGGTTCGGGTTTGTGCTTGACGAACTCCACCGTATCGACCTTGGCCAGTTTTTCGATGAAGGGGCGCATCAGCTCCTCGTCGATGGGGGCGCCGAATTTGACGTAGGCTTTTTCGATCCGCTGGTTGGCCTTGTCCACCAGGGTTTTGCAGCGGCGGATCGAGACGATCGCCTCGATGGCCAGGGCGAAATCCTCCATGATCTTCTCGTCAGGCTTTCCGGCGACGGGGTAGGGGCGGATCATGATCGATTCACTTTCACTCAGATCAGTGCCTCCCAGACGTTGATAGAGGTACTCGGTCAGGTAGGGCATGAAGGGGTGCAGGAGCTTCATCGACTCCCGGTAGATGCTGCCCAGTTCCGGCACGCTTGCTTTGCTTGCCTTGCTCAGCTCGATCCCCCAGTCGCAGAACTCTCCCCAAAGGAAGCGGTAGAGTGTCGTGGCCGCGTCGTTGAAGCGGTACTGGTCGATATAGCGGCGGGTCTCCTCGACGGCCAGATAGAAACGGCTGAGCATGTAGCGCCCCAGGGGCGTTTCGATCCGCTCGGGATCCAGGTCCTCGAAACGCTCGGCGTTCATCAGGAGGTAGTTGGCGGCATTGTAGAGTTTGTTGGTGAAGTTGCGGCTTAGCTCCAGCTTCTCTTCGCTGAGCTTGATATCCCGTCCCTGGACCGCCAATACCGCCAGGGTGAAGCGCAGGGCGTCGGCGGAGTATTTGTCGATCATCACCAGAGGGTCGATGACGTTGCCCTTGGATTTGGACATCTTCTCGCCCTTCTCGTCCTTGACCAGGGCGTGGAGATAGACGTGGGGGAAGGGGAGCTCTCCGGTGAGCTTCTCCCCCATCATCAGCATCCGCGCCACCCAGAAGAATAGGATATCGAAGCCGGTGATCAGCAGGGAGTTGGGGTAGAACTCCTCCATATCACTCTCGAACCATTTGACATTTTTCAGCGCGTCGCCGTTGCCCCAGCCCAGGGTCGAAAAGGGCCAGAGTCCCGAGCTGAACCAGGTATCCAGTACGTCGGGATCCTGATGGATGTTGCTGCTGCCGCATTTGGGGCACTCGGTGGGGGTGTCGCCTTCGAAGGCCCACTGATGGCCGCAGTCGTCACAGTACATCACCGGGATCTGATGTCCCCACCAGAGCTGGCGGCTGATGCACCAGTCCCGCAGGTCTCGCATCCAGGCGTTGAAGCTGTTGATCCAGTGCTCGGGGAAGAAGCGCACTTCCCCCTCGTTGACCCGGCGGACGGTGTCGGCGGCGAACTCCTTTTTGACGAACCACTGTTTGCTCACATAGGGTTCGACCACGTTTTTGCAGCGGTAGCAGTGGCCCACCTGGTGGCGGTGTTCCTCGACCTTTTCGAGGAAGCCCTCCTCTTCGAGTTTTTTGACGACGGGTTCACGGGCCTCCAGCCGCTCCATGCCGGCGAACTCTCCGGCGTACTGGTTGAGGATGCCGTTTTCGTCGAAGACTGTGATGAAGTCCAGACCGTGGCGCATCCCCACCTCGTAGTCGTTGGGGTCGTGGGCGGGGGTGACTTTGACCACCCCGGTTCCGAACTCCATATCGACGTGCTCGTCGGCGATGATGGGGATCTCCCGGCCGATGAGGGGCAGCAGGATCGTTTTGCCGATGAGATCCTTGTAGCGCTCGTCGGCGGGGTTGACCATGACGGCGGTATCGCCGAAGAAGGTCTCGGGGCGGGTGGTAGCCACGACGACGTGGCCGCTGCCGTCGCTCAGGGGATAGCGGATGTAGTAGAGCTTGCCGTCGTGTTCTTCGTACTCCACCTCGATGTCGCTGAGGGCCCCGTCGTGGGTACACCAGTTGATCATGTAGTTGCCCTGGACGATCCACCCTTCGTCGTACATCCGCTTGAAGGCGTGTTTGACGGCGTTGGCCAGCCCCTCATCCATGGTGAAGCGCTCCCGGCTCCAAGCGGGGGAGACCCCCAGGCGGCGCAGCTGGGTGGTGATGGCGTTGCCGGAGTTCTCTTTCTGCTTCCAGGCCAGCTCCAAGAAAGCTTCGCGGCCGATCTCCTCCTTGGTCTTGCCCTGTTCGAGGAGCTGCTTTTCGACCACGTTCTGGGTGGCGATGCCGGCATGGTCGGTCCCGGGCTGCCAGAGGGTCTTGTAGCCGTCCATCCGCTTGTAGCGGACGATGATGTCCTGGAGGGTAAAGGTCAGCGCGTGGCCGATGTGCAGATGTCCCGTGACGTTGGGCGGGGGCATCATGATACAAAAGCGCTTGCCCTCCTGCTGGATCGCTTCGTTGCCGTCGATCTCGAAATAGCCCCGATCCTCCCAGAGGCGGTAGTAGTCGGCCTCGACGGCTTTGGGGTCGTAGTGGGTCTTTTGGGTTTCGCTCATGGATGGTCCTTTGGACGGTTTGCGTGTTGCGTGCTATGTGCTACGTGTTGCGTGTTACGTGCTACGTGTTACGTGTTACGAAAAGGTATGACACATCATTGGTTTTCTCGAAAATTCCCGCTATCCGTCATCCTGAACCCGATTCAGGATCCACGCTTACTCAGGCTTTTGAGCCCTGGATTCCGGATCAAGTCCGGAATGACAAGATCGTCTCGTAGCACTTAGCACATAACACGTAGCACGTTATACACCACGTAGCACAAAATTTCCGCGATTATAGCCAAAAGGACTTTGCCTTTTGATTGGATGAGGGGAGAGAGTGGTTTGTGTGCTACTATATCTCTCCAAAGAATCTTCGAGGTGTTTGATGAAAAAAGGTCTCTTGCTGCTCAATATGGGCGGCCCCAACAATCTCGACGAAGTCGAACTCTTTTTGCGCAATATGTTCGCCGATCCCCGCATCCTGCCGATGAGTGGCTGGATGCGCAAACGGATCGGGTCGATGATCGTGCGCAGGCGGCTCGAAGAGGCGCAGGAGAATTACCGCGAGCTGGGGGGCAGGTCGCCCCTGACGCAGATCACATGGTCCCTGGCGGCGAAGGTAGAGACGCAAAGCGGGGTGCTGGTGCGCCCGGCGATGCGTTATGTGCCGCCTTTTGCCGATCCGGCGCTGCGTGAATTTGCGGAGGAGGGGGTCGAGGAGCTGGTGCTTTTTCCGATGTATCCGCACTACTCCACGACGACGACGCTCTCTTCGGTGGAGGATGTCGAGGAGCGCTGTGCGGCGATGGGGTATCACCCCAAGATCCGGGTCGTCGATCCTTACTACGACGACTACGACTACCTGGCGATTCAGGCAGATCGGATCGCCGAGGCGGCCGAAGGGATCGAAACCCGGGAGTACGACCTGATCCTCTCGGCCCACGGTTTGCCGATGAGCATCATCGAAGCGGGAGACCCGTACGAAAAGCAGGTGGAGGCCAACGTCTCGGCGCTCAAGACGATATTGAGATGCCGAGGTATTATATTTAAAAATATCAAGCTCGCCTATCAGTCCAAAGTCGGCAACGCCGCCTGGTTGGAGCCCAATCTCAGCGATGTGTTGCGCCAGCCTGAAAACCTGAAAGTGTTGATTTTCCCTCTGGCTTTTACCGTCGACAACAGCGAAACTCTCTTCGAACTGGACCGGGAGCACCGGGCGATCGCCGAAAAGATCGGCTACGAAGATTATCGGGTCGCCCGCTGCCCCAACGACGGAGAGGATTTTGCCGCGTTTATCGCCGAAAAGATCGGGAAGGAGAATGCGTAGACTTCCGGCCTCCATTCCCTGGCGCAGTCTCTTCTGGTCGGCGTTGGCGCTGATCACCTTTTTGGCGTTGATACCCTGGACGCAGGAGTTGCCCCGGCCCTTTCAGTGGTCCGACAAACTCAACCATTTCGCCGCGTTCGTCGTCCTCGTCTGGTCGCTCAAAGCGGCCTATCCCCTGAAAAATTGGCAGGCATGGCTTTGGATGGTTGTCTACGGAGCCGCGATCGAATCGATCCAATCTTTTCTGCCCTGGCGCAGTGCGGAGTGGGCCGATCTGGCTGTCGACGCCCTGGCGGCTTTGACGGGCCTGCTGCTCTATCCTCTTTTCGAAAGAACTGTCCTCTATTTTTGGGCTATAATTTCGCCTTCTAAAAACAATAAGCAAGGACAATGAATGAAAAGTATGACCATCAAAGACACCTATCCCATCCAGGCCGCCGAGATCGGCAAGGACGAAGCCCGCTTCGGTACCACTGATGAAATCATCGCCTACCTCAAAGAGACCGTCGAGGCTCACCCCGTTGCCGCCTACATCGCGACTTTCGATCACTATACCCATACCAAGAATCTTCCCGAGCACAAGATGGATCCTGAAATCCTCGATGTCAAACTGATCGTCTTCTGTTTCGGCAAAGAGCTTCCCATCCCCGAAATGGCGGCGGTGCGTCCTCGAAGTATCGCCGTCGTCGAGAAAGCCGACTCTTTTGTCGTCAGCTTTATGGACGCTCCCAATCCCGTCGCTCACGACGCGATGATCACCTGGGTACAAGGAATTCGGAAGTAAAAGTTACTTCGATATAATGCGATTATGAGAACTCCTGTCGGTTTCAAGGGGCGATATTTCCGCCTCAGTGCCATCACCGCCCTGAATGAGACGCTCTCTCAGCAGAAACGTTCTGCGAGGATCGTTGAACTTCGTCTGCAAAGAAGAGGGGAGGAGAGTGCAGGAGAAGAAGAGGATCCGCCGCCGGATCTGGCGGATCTGTATGCCGTCGTCACTTCCCGCTTTTCGCGCAAAGCCTGCCATTGCAACTGTTTTTTCAAACGAAAATTTCGCCGACTCTGGCATCTTTATAAATTTTTCTTCACCCCGCCGGGGCGTTATTTCAAGACCAAAACGGGCACTTCCCCTCCATTTTCTCTTTCTGTTTTATCCGTTTGATTTAAATTCGAGTCTGTTACCCTCTTGATCGAAGCGCGAATTCAAAATGACGAGCAAGATCTGTTTGATCATAGAAGCGCACTACCTCAAAAGAGACGGTGATATCAAAAAAAGCGGTCGGACCGCTTATTTATATGAAAAAATATCAAGGAAAGAGAATGTCCAAGATCCAAACCTGGAACATCGGCTTCGGCCGTATCGGCGAAAAGCGTGAGCTCAAATTCGCACTGGAGAAATACTGGAGAGGAGAGATCCCCCTGGAGGAACTGGAGACGACGAGCGCCGAGCTGCGCAAGCGCCACTGGGAGTATCAGAAAGAGGCCGGTATCGACGCCGTCAGCTGCAACGATTTCAGCTGGTACGACCAGACCCTGGATATGGTGGCGACGCTGGGGCTGGAGCCCGAGCGTTTCCGCTCTATCGAGGATCCCGTGGCACGCTATTTCGCCATGGCCCGGGGGGACGAGCAGCGTCCGGCCATGGAGATGACCAAATGGTTCAATACCAACTACCACTACATCGTCCCCGAACTCAGCGCCGATCTGAAGGGGAGGGTGGACGCCTCGGGCATCCGGGAGCGCTACGCCGAGGCCAAAGCCGCAGGCATCGCCGCACCCAAGATCAATCTCATCGGGCCCCTGACTTTCCTGGCCAACGCCAAACGCCCCGACTCCCCCGATCAAAACGCTATCGGACTCTTCGACCGGATTCTCCCGCTCTACGAGGAGCTTCTGCGGCAGTTGAGCGATCTGGACAACGAAGTGATCATTCAGATGGAAGAGCCTGTTTTTGTCACCGATGAAGCACCGCAGTTCGGACTGCTTATCCGCAACGCCTATGAACGTCTGGCACAGATCAGCCCCAAAATACGCCTCTATGTGGTGAGCTACTTCGACCATGCCGTCGAAGCGGCCCGTATTTTGACGCAGACCCCTATCGCCGGGATCGGGCTCGACTTTCTCTATGACGAGGGGCGCAACCTGGAGGTGCTGACAAGTATCGCCCAGTCGGGCAAGGAGCTCATCGCAGGTGTGATCGACGGACGCAACATCTGGCGGACAGATCTGGACGCGAGAAAGCGCCTGCTCGACGAGATCGCCGCAACCGTTCCGGCCGAAAAACTGATTCTGGCTCCGTCGTGTTCGTTACTGCATATCCCTTTTACCCTGCGTTACGAGCAGAAGTTGGATCCCAAAGTCCGCAGCTATCTGGCCTTTGCCACGGAGCGGCTGGAGGAGCTGGATCTTCTCAACGCACTCTTCCGGGGTGAGAAACTCAGTGAATCGGGGCGTGCGGCGCTGGAGGCTTCCAGAGAAGCCTTGGCCGCCCGGCGCAGCGACAGTGCGGTGACCGATCCGGCAGTGCGGGAGCGGATGGCCTCCCTGGATGCCCTGCGATGCAAACGGGAAATCCCCTTCAAAGAGCGGATCATCAAGCAGCACGAGCGCTTCGGCTACCTCCCCCTGGCCACCACCACCATCGGCAGTTTTCCCCAGACACCGGAGCTGCGCCAGGTCCGCCGCCGCTACAAGCGGGGCGAGATCACCCAGGAGGAGTATGAGCGCTACATCGAGGAGCAGATCAAAGCCTGCGTGGAGTTTCAGGAGCGTATCGACCTGGAGGTGCTGGTCCACGGTGAGTTCGAGCGCAACGATATGGTGGAGTATTTCGGCGAGCAGCTCTCGGGCGTAGCCTTCAGCGAAAACGGCTGGGTCCAGAGCTACGGCAGCCGCTGCGTCAAACCGCCCCTGATCTACGGCGATGTCAGCCGCCCCGAGCCAATGACCGTGCGCTGGTCCACCTACGCCCAGAGCCTGACCGATCGGCCGATGAAAGGGATGCTGACCGGTCCCGTGACGATCCTTAACTGGTCCTTTGTGCGGGACGATCAGCCCCGCGCCGAGACCTGCTATCAGATCGCTCTGGCGATCCGGGACGAGGTGGATGATCTGCAAAAGGCCGGCATCGGGATGATTCAGGTGGACGAAGCGGCCTTCAAAGAGGGCTATCCTCTGCGGGCCGCCAAGCGCCCCGACTACGAGCGCTTCGCCCTGGAGAGCTTCTGGATCACGACCAACGTGGCCAAGCCCAAGACCCAGATCCACACCCATATGTGCTACAGTGAATTCAATGACATCATCGACACCATCGAGGCGATGGACGCCGACGTCATCAGCATCGAAACCGCCCGCAGCGGCAACGTCTTGCTGCGGATCTTCAAAGAGCGCGGCTACGAGATGGAGATCGGCCCCGGTGTCTACGACATCCACTCTCCCCGTGTTCCTTCGGTGGAGGAGATGCGCTCCCAGATCCATGCCCTGCTGGAGGTCCTGCCGGCCCGTCAGCTCTGGATCAACCCTGACTGCGGCCTCAAGACCCGGGGCTGGCCCGAAGTGGAGGCGAGCCTGGCCAATATGGTCCGGGCGGTCAAAACGGTCCGCCAAGAGCTGGGGATTGCCGCAGAGCAATAGGATAAAATATCTTCATAGTCCCGTCATTCCGGACTCGATCCGGAATCCGGGGCCTAGAATGTCTGTAATGCTCCGGATCCTGAATTGAGTTTAGGATGACGACTCGGCAGCCAATCAATTTTTCAGTAGAGGTAATTGAAGCGTTCGCTTCATAAATTCAATGACACAGGAGCTATCGTGTTCACGATCCGTGAAATCGCCTTTGCCGAAACCATGGAGAAACGCTCCAAATTCCTCAGCTATCTCGTTCCCTATTCAGCCTTCGATATCGAGCTTCAGCGTCTGCGAGACGAACATCCCAAAGCCAATCATATCGTCCATGCCTTCAGATATATTAACGAATATGAACAGGTCGTCGAAGGGAGCAGTGACGACGGGGAACCCAGAGGCTGCGCCGGTGTCCCCAGCCTCAACGTTTTGCGGGGGGCGGATCTGGTGGAGTGTGGAGTGCTTACGGTCCGCTACTTCGGAGGGATCAAGCTCGGGACCGGAGGGATGGTGCGTGCCTACGGTGCCGCGGCCCGTGCGGCGGTAGAGGCGGCGACACTCACTCCCTATCTGCGGCAGGAGTCGCTGACGATGGAAGCGCACTATCCCCAGCAGCGTGCACTGGAGTATCTGCTTGAAAAGTATGGTATCCGCACTGTATCACGAGAATTTACCGAGCAGGGGGTTCTCTGGCGGCTCAAGGGGAGTGCCGGGGAACTTGAGGCTTTTCGCAATGCAGCGGGGCGTACGGCACGATTCTCGGACGATTCAGAGGGCATTGATGGAGCGGATCCCAAAATATTCTGAAGAACTTCTGAAAATTATTGAACAATAATTTTTAATTTGGAAATAGATACAATAGATTATTCCGCCTGCACTGAAAGTAAAAGGAGTGGCGATCCATGTATGAATATCCGATAGATGAACAGTTCAAAAGATGGTTGGAAGTATCTGGGATTCACGCAGATGATTTCGGAAATCCCCGGCAATGGAAAGCTGTCGAACGTTTGATCAGCAATCTTCTGGCTGAGAAAAAACGCGAGGTTTTGCGCCTTGAAGAGAGCCTTGAGAGCTCGGCTGTCGAAATCCAGGAAATGCTTGGAAGTATGCGTCGTATCTTCGATCAGCGTTGCCGTACACTCTCGCAACTGGCATCGTTGGCTTTTTTTATCGTTGATGAACGCGGGCGTTGTCTGGAGATACAAGACGGTGTAGGGATACTTTCTGCCGAGGAAGAGGAGCGGGAAGAGTTGCTTGGACGACGGATTGATGAGGTACTTACCGCACGTCTAGGACGAAGTATTCTCTCCATCGTCGAAAACGATCAGGAAGGGAATGATCGGAATTTTGAAGTACCCTTTGACAATGCCGAGGGACCGGAAGATGTCTGGTTGGTGAGGATGCATAGGTTATCGAAGGCGGAGACCGGTCAGGGGCGTAGAGAATGGGCGGTGATCGTTCGTCGACGTCGTAATGAGGAAAAAGATCGGTGCGAAGAGAAGACGAAATCCTCTACGCTTCAGATACCATTGCGCGATGCCTTGACCGGATTACCGAATCGTCAGGCTCTGCTGGAGAGTCTGGAATTGGCATTGGAGCGTGCACAGCGCTATAAGAGGCATGGAGCTATTTTTTTCATCGACCTGGACCGTTTCAAAGAGATCAACGACTCGGTGGGGCATCAGGCGGGAGACATCGTGTTGAAAGAGATCGCGGATCGGATACGGCGTATTGTTCGAAAATCCGATATCTTTGGACGGCTGGGAGGGGATGAGTTCCTGCTGATCCTGGAGGAGATATCCAGCGCCGATACACTGATTCATGTTGCTCAGAAAATTATCGATGAGGTCAACCGTCCTATTCGCATCGGGGATATGAATTATCATGTGGGAGCGAGCATCGGCATTACGATCTTTCCTCGGGATAGTGTGGAGAGTGAGACTTTACTACGCTACGCCGACCGGGCTATGTACCGGGCAAAACAAGAGGGAAGAAACCGTTATCATTTCTATTCTCGTGAGATCGATCGGGAGGTTAAAAAGCGCTCCATGATCGAAAAAGTACTCAAAAGTGCTTTAAGAGAGGAGGCATTTTATCTTCTTTTTCAACCTCGGCTCAATCTGGGGACCGGTACGGTGACCGGAGTGGAAGCCTTGTTACGCCTTGATGAACACTATAGTCGAGAGATGATCCCTCCTTCTTTGTTCATTCCCATCGCCGAAGAGAGCGATATTATCCTGAGAATAGGGCATTGGGTCTTTACCCAGGCATGTCGGACACTCTATGAGTGGCAGCGTCGGGGTGCACCGTCGATTACGATGACAATCAATCTCTCCCGTCGACAATTACAGCACAATGAGTGGACTCACTTTGTCGATGAAACACTCCGAAAGTATCAGATCAAGCCAGAGAGTATCGAATTTGATATTTCAGAGTCAGCATTTATGTCGCTTTCGGATGACGGATACGGAGTGCTCAAGGATCTGAAAACATTGGGATGCGGTATCTCCATCGATGACTTCGGTACAGGCTCATCTTCTTTAGTTCTTTTTCAGGATTGTGTCGATCGTCTAAAAATCGATCGGCGTTTTATTCAGGATATTACCCGAAACGGTCGGGATCGTACCCTTGTGAAAGCCTCCATTGCCATGGCGCAGGCCATGGGGTTGGGGACTGTCGCCGAAGGTGTGGAAACGGCCGAGCAGAAGCGGTATGTGCAGATAATGGGATGTGGAGAGGTTCAGGGTTTTCTTATCGGAAAACCGGAGGAGTCCGATAAAGCGTTGAATTTGATACTTTCGGGCTATAGAAATTGAGAGTGTTGCAAAAGAGGCCGATGGCCTCCGATATGTACACAAAAAAGCAGGGAGAGCTTCCCTAAACTATCATCGGCGGCTTAAGCGTTTTTCTTTCCGTTATTACCGGAGAAACTCAGGAGCATGACGCCGTCGAAGAAGAGGCTGATACCGACAAGCAGGCCGACGAGCCAGACGGTTTGGATGGGATTGCCGATAGCGAGGGCGAAGAAGATCGCGATACCCAGGGAGAGGATGCCGTTGAGCAGAGCGATCCACCAGTTTTTGTCGGGTCGGATTTTGAACGCCAGGGTGAAATTGGTAGCGGCATCGAGCGCGAAATAGGCGGCGAAGATGATCCCCAATGCCAGGATACCGGGCAGAGGATGGATGACGATCAGAGCGCCCGCCACAATGAGGATCAAAGTTTTGAGCCAACCGAGCCAGTCGCCTTTGTTGACCTGCCAGGTGTGCATACCGGCGAAAATACCGCTAAAAAGCAGCAGCCAGCCGAGGAAAAAGACAGTCGTCAGAGACATCAGCCCGGGAAAGAAGATCCCTACAAGTCCCAGCAGCATGAAAATGATGCCGTAGGCCTTCGCGTATTTGCCGAATTTCTCCAGCATTTCCTGATTTTGATCGAAAAGTTTGTAGTTGAGCATTTTTTTCCTTTTTTGTACGGGTGTGTCGATTTTTTTCCGCCGTCAGCGGCAGTGGTGATCCTCTTCGATGCGGGCGATCTTCTCGACCCGGCGTTCGTGACGTCCCCCCTCGAAGGAGGTTTCAATGAAGGCATCGATCATGCTCTGGACGACGCCCATACCTACGACACGCTCTCCGAATCCGAGGATTTGTGCGTTGTTGTGGGCACGGGCCATCGCCGCGGTGTAGGCGTCGTGGCAGGTGGCCGCCCGGATACCGGGGACTTTGTTGGCGGCGATGGAGATGCCGATGCCGGTGCCGCAGATGACGATGCCGAAACTGCCGGGGTCGGCTTTGACCGCTTCGGCGCATTTGCGCCCGTAGTCGGGATAGTCGACCCGGTCGGCGGTCTCGGGGCCGAGGTCGATGATTTCGTGGCCTTTGGAGCGGACGTAGTCGATGACCTCGGCTTTGTAGTGGAAACCGGCATGGTCGGTGGCGATGTAGAATTTCATTGTTTTACCTCCTGTTGTTTATAGTGAAAATATAGGTCCGCATCATCCCGGCAGGATCATTCTCAGGATCCAGCCTACGGGGGCGAAAAGGATGTTCGAGAGCGGAGTGAAGAGGATGGCGAAGAGAATGATCATTCCGTAGGGATAAATCTTTTCATACGCTTCCACGAAGCCGCGCCATCCCATTTTGGCGGCAAAGAAATGCAAAGCCTGGCTGCCGTCGAGCGGCGGAATCGGCCAGAGGTTGAAGACCGCCAGAACGACGTTGATCATCACGCTCTGGGCGAGGAAGAGATAGATGAAAGCGCTGACGAGCGAATGGGGCGGATAGGCCAGAGGCAGCAGGGTTGCCGCCAGGATCGCCAGGATAAGGTTGTAGGTGATTCCCGCCAGACTCACGGCGACGGCAGCGCCGTAGCCGCCGTTATGAATGACGGTATTCATATTGATAGGCACCGGCTTGGCCCAGCCGAAGAGAAAAGGGGCGTGAAACGCATAGAGAAGAGCCGGTACGAGAATCGTGCCCACCGGATCTATATGTTTAATGGGATTAATGCTCAAGCGTCCCATCGATTTGGCGGTGGTGTCGCCGTAGCGGTAGGCGACCCAGCCGTGCATGATTTCGTGGCCGACGATGGAGATCACCAGCGCCAAGACGGAAGCGGCAATTTTGAGAAGTTCCACTTCACTCATCAGTCATCCTTGGGGATTTCGTGTTGGAAAGTGTCGATGTTTCGGCCGACCCGGTCCCAGCGTACGGTGAAACGGTGGCGATTCCAGGCGGCGCGGCACTGGGCGGAGCCGAGGGGGAGGGTCCCGCAGACTTTGCGCAATGCCTGATGATCCCGACCGCCGCCGATGCCGCTGTAGACCCGCTCGTAGCTGCGGTACTCGAGACTGAAATAGATCACCCAGGGCTTGCCGATGATCAGACTGTAGGGGACCGATCCCCAGAAGCGGCTGTCGTCGGAGTTGTCCCGGTTGTCGCCGATCATGTAGTAGTGGTCGGGTTCCACCTTTTTGTAGAAGACGTTGACGGGCGAACCGTTGAGCGTGTAAATGTCCGCCTTCAGGGAGGGTACGAAGAGAGGCTTCATATCGATGCGGGCCCGATTGGCGGCGCGGTAGAGGAGCATCAGGAAGCTGTTGCCGTTGTATTCGGGTTTGTACTGGATCCCGGGGAACTCCTCTTTATAGGGGTTGACGACCCAGAGTTTGCCCAGCGCGTCGACGATTTTTTTGGCGGGGTAGTGTTGTCGGATCCAGGCGTCTCCCTCGTGGAAGTGGATCAGGAGGTGCTTGTCGTAATAGAGGAGTTCGTCTCCTCCCACGGCGACGCAGCGCTTGACGAAGTGGGTCTTGCGGTCTTTGGGGACGTAAAAGATGACGATATCTTTGCGCTTGGGACGGGGGCCGTCGATCAGGTGGCCGTCACCGCGAAAATCGGGAAGGACTTTGAGCCCGATCCAAGGGATTTCGGGGATGGTGACGCCGTAGCTGAACTTTTTGGCGAAAAGAAAATCGCCGATGAGCAGCGTACGTTTCATCGACCCGCTGGGAATGACGAAGGATTGGGCGACGAAAAAGATCAGCAGCAGGACGATGATGACCGTTCCGGTCCAGGAGCTGGAGAAGCGGTAGAGCTTGTGGGCGAATTTTTTCATCGGACGATCCGGGCTTTGGCCGCCTTGAGCGTATTGCTCAGCAACATCGCGATGGTCATCGGGCCGACCCCGCCGGGGACGGGGGTGATGTAGCTGCATTTGGGAGCCACATTTTCGAAATCGACGTCACCGACGAGACGTCCGTCTTCGAGGCGGTTGATGCCGATGTCGATGACGATCGCCCCCTCTTTGATCATCTCGGCTTTGATCAGACCGGGGACGCCGACGCCGACAATGACGATGTCGGCTCGGGAGGTGTGCGCGGCCAGGTCTTTGGTATAGATGTGGGTGACGGTGACGGTCGCTTCGGCATTGAGGAGCAGGGCAGCCATCGGTTTGCCGACGATGTTGCTGGCTCCCACGACGCAGACATCTTTGCCGCGTAGTTCGATGCCGTACTCTTCGAACATTTTCATAACGCCTAAAGGGGTGCAAGGGACGAAGCTGTCGAGGTTCGTCACGAGGCGTCCGACGTTGTAGGGGTGGAAGCCGTCGACGTCCTTGGCGGGATCGATCACTTCGAGGATTCGGTTGGTGTCGATCTGCGGAGGGAGAGGAAGCTGAACGAGGATGCCGTCGATGCGGGGATTGGCGTTCATCATTTCAATGGTGGCGATGATCTCTTCCTGGCTGATCGTCTCGGGCATTTCGTGGACGATGGAGTAGAAGCCCACCTCCTTGCACGCTTTGGCTTTCATCTTGACGTACGCTTGGCTGGCCGGGTCGTCGCCGACGAGGATCACCGCGAGGCCGGGGACGATTTCGTGTTCGCGGTTGAGGAGGTCGACTTCGTAGCGGACCGCTTCACGGATTTTCTGTGCGAGGGCTTTGCCGTCGATCAATTGCATACTGCACTCACTTTCACTCCATTTTCGGAAAAGATGGGGGAGAAAAATTTTGGGGACATTATAGCGGGAAATCCTGTTAGGCTTCGTTGCGGCTTTCGTCTTTGTTTCGCATTTCTGTTTCGCTCCTGTCGAGGAGTTCACGGATTTTTTGGGCACCGAGCCTGCCGTCTTTGACGAGAGCCTTTTTGATTCCGCCCAGGGCGATCGGGACCAAGGAGAGGTAAGAGAGTTCCTTCTTGCGGGCGAGTTCGACGAAGCGGTCGAAGTCTTCACGGATGAAGCGGAGGATTTTCAGGTCGATGTCGATGTTTTCATGGATCAGTTCGGAGATCTGTTCGGCGATTTTGTCTTGCAACTCTTTTTCGTGTTTTGTCATTGTGGGATCTTCCTTCTTCTAGGGCTGTCTCCTAGTGCTGTACTCTTTTCGACGTTCTGAAATTTCCCCAAAGATAGAGCAGATACATCAGCAGCAGTGTCGCAAGCCCCGCCATCGAAAAGAGAATGGCATCGCTTTCTCCGTAACGCTTCCAGATGAGGCCGATGACCGTCGCGCCTGCCGCACCGAAGAGAGCGACCCCGCCGTAGAAGATCCCGTAGACGGTGCCTTTGTTGACCGCTTCGTCGCTGATGCAGGCACGGACGGCGTTGAGTCCCGCGACGGTGAAGATCCCCAGCAGTACGAAGCCCACAATCACCTGCTGCCGGTAGAGCGCACTCATCGCCCCGAGGCCGAAGAGCATCGCGACCCCTAGAACCGCCCGGGGGCTGGTCCGGTCGATTTGGATGCCGAAGAAGTAACTCAGGAGGGTTTGGACGAAGTTGTAGAGGACCATCAGCAGCGGGATCGTCGCGACAGAGTAGCCGGCCTCTTTGGCGCTGACGAGAAAGAAGCTGTCGTTGAAGAGAAAGAAAACGAAACCGAAATAGAGAAAGAGAAGGGGAAGCAAACCTTTGTCGGCCTGCCAGTCGAAGGACTCGGAACGTTTTTTGCTTCGGTAGGGGACGTCCCGGACGAAAAAAAGAACGATCAGTACCGCCAGGATTCCGGGCACGAGAGTCCAGGCAAAGAGTTCCCTAAAGACCGATTCCCCTTTGCCCAGCCAGTAGAGCGCGGCGAAGGCGATGAGCGCTCCGCTCATCTCTCCGGCGACATCCATCATCTTGTGAAAGCCGAAGCTCCGGCCGCTTTTGCCCTCGCTGTAGGCGGAGATGAGGCTGTCTTTGGTGGCGGCACGGATCGCTTTGCCCATCCGTTCGGTTCCCCGCAGCAGCGCGACCTGCTGCCAAGTGTCGGCCAGAGCGAGCAGCGGTTTGGTCAGAGCCGAGACGAGGTAGCCGGTAACGACGAAGGGTTTGACCACTTGCAGCCGGTCACTGAGATAGCCAAAAAGGATCCGGAAGGCGTAGGAGACAAAAGTGGCGATCGCGACGACGTATCCGAGTTTGTCGACTCCCTGGTCGAGGGTATAGACGATGAAAATCGGAAGGATCGAGGTTACCATGGCGCTGGCCATATCGGTAAAAAAGCTGACGAAACCGAGGGCGATGATGTTTTTGTTGACCATCCTTATCCCTTATCTGCTTGAATCTTTTTCTCTATGATTGTATCCCAAAATATTATCGGCACTGCACATTGGGTCGATATAATGGTGTAAAAAGCGAGGAGATTCAGTCATGATCACGCTCTTGCGTCCCCCGTCGCTCTACGGAGACGATCCCGAAACGAAACGGGAAGAGATCCGCCGCTATTTCCACAATACCTACGATGCCTTCGAATCCCTCTACGGGCTACTGGCGAGTGACGAGGTCTTCTATCACCGGCCCGAGCCGCTGCGCCATCCCCACATCTTCTACTTCGGCCATACCGCCGTCTTCTTCGTCAACAAGCTGGTCCTGGCCAAGATCCTGCCGGGGCGGATCGATCCGGAGCTGGAATCGATCTTTGCCGTGGGGGTGGACGAGATGAGCTGGGACGACCTGGACGAGACACGCTACGACTGGCCGACGGTGGAGCGGACCCGCCGTTACCGGGAGCGGGTCCGGGAGACCGTCGACGGGCTCATCGACCGCCTGCCGCTCAAACTCCCCATCGACTGGGACTCTCCCTGGTGGGTGATCCTCATGGGGATCGAGCATGAGCGGATCCATATCGAGACCTCCTCGGTCCTGATCCGGCAGACTCCGCTGGAACTGGTACGACCCTCTGCAGAGTGGCCCCGTTGCAAAGATACGGCGGCACCTTCGGAAAACGAGCTGGTCGAGGTACCGGAGGGGGCCGTGCATCTGGGGAAACGGAAAAGCGACGACTATTACGGCTGGGACAACGAATACGGCAGCCATGAGGCGAAAATTCCATCCTTTCGGGCCGCACGTCACCTGGTGAGCCACGCGGAGTTTCTCGAGTTCGTGGAGGCCGGCGGTTACAAAGAGGAGCACTGGTGGAGTGAGGAGGGATGGCAGTGGCGCAGTTACAAAGCAGCGGAACATCCTCACTTCTGGCGGCGAAGCGATGAGGGGTGGCGCTACCGCGCCCTGACGGAGGAGATCCCGCTGCCCTTGGACTGGCCGGTGGATGTGAACCTCCACGAAGCGGAGGCTTTCTGCCGCTGGCTGGGGGAACGGACCGGCCGGAAGCTGCGGCTGCCCACCGAGGACGAGTGGGTCCGACTCTGCGACCATGCGCGCGTGCCTGATCTCCCCGACTGGGGCGAAAAAGCGCCGGCCAATATCCATCTGGAGCACTGGGCCAGCGCCGGTCCCGTGGGGCGTTTCCGCCACGGGGAATTCTCCGATCTCATCGGTAACGTCTGGCAGTGGACCCGCACGCCGATCTACCCTTTCGAAGGTTTCGAGATCCATCCGATCTATGATGACTTCACCACACCGACCTTCGACGGACGGCATTTCCTCATCAAAGGAGGCTCCTTCATCAGTGCCGGCGACGAGGCGCTGCGATCGGCCCGCTACGCCTTTCGGCCCCACTTTTTCCAGCATGCCGGCTTCCGCTACGTGGAGAGCGACTACCGGGAAGAGATCGCCACTGGCCACTACGAGCGGGATGAGCAGGTGAGCCAGTATTGCGAGTTCGGCTGGGGAGGGGAGTATTTCGGCGTTTCCAACTACCCCGAGCGCTGCGCCCGGATCGCTCTGGAGGCGAGTCAGGGGCGGCGCCGGGAGCGGGCCCTGGATCTGGGATGCGCCATCGGCCGCAGCACCCTGGAGCTGGCGCAGGGCTTCGGGGAGGTGACGGGGATCGATTTCTCCGCCCGTTTCATCTCCATGGCCGAGGAGATGCGCAGCCGCGGCGTGATCCGCTATACCCTGCCGGTGGAGGGAGAGTTGACCGAATACCGGGAAGCGAGACTCCCTGAGAGGCTCCTGCCCTATACGGATCGGGTGAGTTTCTGGCAGGGGGACGCCTGCAATCTCAAGCCGGTCTTCGACGACTACGATCTGGTCACCGCCTTCAATCTCGTCGACCGACTCTACGATCCGGCCAAATTCCTGCGCGATATCGCGACCCGGATCCGCCCCGGCGGACTGCTCGTCCTCAGCTCCCCCTACACCTGGATGGAGGAGCACACCCCCAGGGAGAAGTGGCTGGGAGGCCGGCGAAAAGACGGCGAACCCTACACCACCTTCGAAGCGTTGCAGGAGCATCTGAACCCCGCCTTCCGGCTGCTGCGTACCGAAGAGGTGCCCTTTGTTCTGAGTGAGACCGCCCGGAAGTTCCAGCATACGATCGCCCAGCTGACGATCTGGGAGCGGCTGGAAGGGTAGGGGATCCTACCCGGCTCAGTAGAGCAGCCAGAGATTGCCAAGCCAGCCCAGGTCTTTGAGCCCCTCGATCAGTTCCAGAATCCCCACGATCCAGATGAACCAGAGGGCGCTGAAGATATGCTTGCGGAAGATTCTCGGGTTGACCGTGTAGCGTTCCGGTTCATGCAGCAGTGAAATTCTGGGGAAAAAGGCGGGAACCCGCCGGGCATACTCCTCGTACCGCTCGCCGAAGAGTTTGCGTAGCTTCTGCTCTTCGTTGCGGATGACCCTCGGATAGCCTGCGGCAAAAAAGAGGAGAAAGAGGATTGGGAAGGTAAAGGTCTCCGTGGCCATCCCCACCCCGAGAAGCCCCAGAAAACTGAAAAAGTAGAGAGGATTGCGGGTCATGGAGTAGGGGCCTTCGGTTACCAGTGTATTGTCCTTGTAGCCCGCAATATAGAGCGAACACCACATCCGCCCCAGAGAACCGACTGCCACCAGAAACAATCCAAGGGTAAAGAGGAGATAGGCCACAATCGGCGCCTCCACATCCCATCGACTCCCCGAGAGAGCATAAAGGACCAAAACTGCCGCCGCGGCAATCCGTGAAAGAAGGATTCTGGATTTTTCAAAACGTATTGACATATATATCCTGACGATAAAAATTTTCCAATTCTATAGTATCAATATGAAATGAAGATGAAAAAAATATCCTCAAAGCCGGATTTTCTCAAGAATCGTTATGGAAAATTCGATCTTCGATGCGATAGACTAAGGCATTAAGAGACCTGAGACGGTGAGATAGGGCGACGACGATCCCCGCCGAGGCGAGAGAGACGACCAGGCTGCCCAGGATATCCAGAGGATAGTGGACGCCGATATAGATCCGTGCCAATCCGCCGATCACCGCAAAGAGCAGCAGCCAGTCCCCCAACCGCCGCGTCGAAGGACAGAAAAGCAGTGTAAGCGCGATCGATGCCATGAACGTCGTGTGATCGGAGGGGAAAGAGTTTTCCGGTGCATGGGGGATCAAAAGCCTCCCCAGATGATCCATAAAAGGCCGGGGATGGAAATAGGCTAAACCGATAAGCTGATTGAACCCCAAACCGAGTAGTGAGGCGTAAAACGCCAGAAGCGCCTCCTCCCTGCGTTTGGCAAAAAAGTAGAGCCACACTTCGACGGCGATGAAGAGATAGGGAAGCCCCTCGGCCAGGAGAATGCCGAGGAGATCCTGCACCCGGGAATGGCCGGCAAAGGAGTTGATGGCGAGGAAGAGATCCTGATTGAACGAGAGCATCGAAACCTCCATCATTTTTTCGGAAGCATAGAAAAAAGAGATGAAAAAAGGATGAAAATCTTTTCCTCAAAGGGTGACTTCGACCGTCGTTCCTCTGCTCTCTTCGGAATGAATCTCCAATTGACCCCGGTGCAGATCGACGATTTTATTCACGATGGCCAGCCCCAGGCCGAATCCCGGGATTTTGCGGGAGCGGGCTTCGTCCACCCGATAGAAGCGTTCGGTGAGTTTGGCCAGTTGGTCGGACGGGATGCCGATCCCTTCGTCGGCAATGCGGAAACGGAGCCGACCGTTCCGGCAATCGAGGGAGAGGATGATCCCTTTGCCTTCGGGGGTATATTTGACGGCGTTGTCTAAGAGATTGGCAAAGAGGGTGCGCAGGAGGGCCGGGGTGCTCCGGATTTCGCAGGGCTCGAGTGTTTCGATGGAGAGTTTGAGCTTTTTCTTTTTGAACATCGGGTCGATGCGCTGCAGCGTCTCCAGCAGGATCTGATCGGCGGCCACGCTTTGGAAGCTCTCCCGGACCGATTCGGGGGTGTGGCGGCTGAGAAAGAGGAGGTTTTCCACCAGTTCCCGAAGAGTGTGGATCTCTTCAGAGACGGTCTGCAGAGTCTGGCGCAGGCTTGCCGCGTCGCGCTCTTTTCGCAGGGCGATATCGACCTCGCCCTGCAAAACCGTCAGCGGAGTGCGAAGTTCGTGGGAGACGTCGCTGTTGAAGCGCTCCATCTCTTCGATCCCGCGGTCCAGGCGCTCGACCATGGTGTTGAAGGCGACGATAAGTTCCCGAATCTCGTCGTCGGCCTTGGGCAGCGGCAGCGGGTGGGGCAGGGAGGTGACCGAAGTGCGTGCCGCCATGGAGGAAGCGCTTCGAATCGGCCGCAGAATCTTTTCGGTGGCGATGTAGGCGGCGATGAGCAGCCCCAGAAGCAGCAGCGGGTCGAGAACGAGCAGTGTGTCGACCAGATCCTCCACCTCGTTGTTGATTCCCCGATCGACCAGCAGCAACGTTCCCCGAACCGGCTGCTGAATCGGGTAACGGTAAAACAGATCCAGCGTCTCTTCGTGATCGATGACAAAATAGCTGTTGTGGGGATGTCGGCGGAATCGTCGGAGGTCTTCGGTTCTGAAGTTGTCGCTTTGGGCCGGCAGGCGCTTGTCCTGAAGCAGCGCGACGGCGACACCCCGGAGGGAGCGGGCATCGAAACGCCCTGACTGCAGGGCTCTAAGCAGCTCCTTCTCGACAAGCTGCAGGGCCAGAGTATGGAGACGGTTTTGCTGTTTGATATGAAAACTCTGATCGAAGGAGTAGTAGAGCCCGAGGCTGAAAAGCAGCAGGATCGGCGCGACCAGCCCGCCGAACCAGAGCATCACCCGGATCTTGAGACTACGAAGCTTCAAAACGATACCCCGCTCCCCGTAGGGTCCGGATCTTCTCTTTGCCGATTTTGCGGCGCAGGTGGTAGAGGGTCACCTGGATGACATTGCTGTCAATATATTCCATCTCGCTCCAGAGACGCTCCCGGATCGCATCGGTGCTTAGTGTCCGGTTCTTGTTCCGGAGGAAAAAGAGGAGCAGTTCGTACTCTTTGGGCGTCAGCGTCAGGGGCTGGCCGTCACGCCGGACGAGACGGCGGTCGAGGTCGATCGTCAGATCCCCGACCTCTAAATGGGGTTGCGCTCCGCCCAGGCTGCGGCGATAGAGGGCCCGGATGCGGGCCAGAAGCTCCTCGAAATCGAAAGGCTTGGGGAGGTAGTCGTCGGCTCCGCCTTCGAAGCCCGTCACCTTGTCCTCGATCTCTCCCCGGGCGGTAAGCATCAGGATCGGGGTGAGGATCCCTTCTGCACGCAGAGAACGGAGGATCTCGATCCCGCTTTTGCCCGGAAGCATCCAGTCCAGGAGGATCAGGTCGTATCGGCCACTTCGGGCCAGGTACTCTCCCTCTTCTCCCTCGTCACAGAGGGTGATCTCGTAGCCTTCCTCTTCGAGTCCGCGGCGCAGCATCGCGCCGGTGCGGGGGTCATCTTCGATGATGAGCAGTTTCATCGTCGTGAGCCTCCTTTGCCGTTTGTTTCAATCCAGATTACTTTCGCGTCGTCCAGATAGGGTTGGCCGGTGGCGTGTTTGCGGATCCGGGGAGTGCCGACTTTGAGTACGCGGAGGGCGGCATTCAGATAGAGCCGTTTCAGCGCTTCGGCTGCCTGATTCCGGGCCGGGGCGATCTCGGGGAGATATTCGGGCAGGAGCTTCCAGCGGCGGCCGGTCACGGCATCCGCAGCCCCCAGATAGACCGGCTGCCCCCGATAGCGCAGGCGGGTCGCCCAGAGATCGAGAAGTTCGGTGCCCAGAGAAGTCTTGAGGCTCAGACGGCAGATCGGCTCTCTGGCGTGCCAAAAAATCGGCGGGATTTTCAGATCCGCTTTCGGCAGCTCCTTCCATCCGGCATGCAGAAGCCCGGGGCAGGGATTTTGCTGCGTCACGATGGCCAAAGAGATCGGACGGCTGGGCAGCCCCAGGAGGTTGCGGGTGAAACGGTTCTCCTCGATCCGGAAGTATCCGGCGGGATCTTTCAGTTCGATGGGGGGCTTGAGGCGATGGGGGGCACGCTTGTAGGGATGGGTCTGGAGATGATAAAGCGCCGCCGCTGCCGCCGTCAATGACACGAGGATCGTCAAAAAGCGCGCATGGGGCAGGGGAGGCCGATCGGCCGGAACCCCGCGTGACTCCATCCATTTCAAAAAGGTCACTCCCCCAACAGCCCAGAGGCTTCCCAGCAGCAGCCCCGCATAGACGTCACTGAGATAGTGCTCTGCCAAATAGATCCGGCTGAAGGCGATAGCCAGTACCAGCACCAGCGTGGCGAAAAAAAGATCGAGACGACGCCGCAGATCGGTGCTGTGATGGATCAGCAGATAGCCCAGAAAGCCATAGAGGGCCACGGCGATGGTCGCATGGCCGCTGGGGAAAGACCAGGTAGGCTCGAAATAGTAGGCGATTTCGGGGCGGGGACGGTGAAAGACCAGCTTACCCAGGGTCAGAAAGATCAGAGCTCCCGAGACACTCAGCAGCAGAGCGAGGGCTTCACGGTAGCGGCGGTGGAGGAGCAGCCCGGCCAGCACGGCGGCCAGGACCGCCGCCACCTCCGGCGCACGGCCCAGATAGGTGATCCAGGTAAAGAGACGGATCAGTTCCGGCGTGCGCCACTGGGCCATCAGGTTGGCGACGATATGGTCGAGGTAGATGATGGGATCCCGGGTGAGGAGATCTTCGACGATTCCACCAAAAAGGATCAGGATATAGCCCGAAAGCAGCGTCAGGATCGTCAGGGGAAGTCCGCTGAAGCGGTCGCTCCGGAAACGGGCCGCCAGGAAGGCGACGAAACGGGGATGCCGTCGGCAGAAACGCTCCACCGGCGCACTGTGGCGAAAGCCCTCGGCCATCCCTTTGAGAATCTCTAAAAGGATCGGAAGGCTGCGCTGCAAAAAGCGTATCAGCATCCACACAACGACCAGGGCGACCGCCAAAGAGCCGATCACCGCGGCTGTGCGCCCCAGCATGGTCTGGGCGAGCGTCAACGAGGAGGAGAAGAGATAGCCGATGCCGACAAATTCGAAACCCCAGCCGACAGCTCCGAGAAAGTTCCAAAAGATGAATTTTCCCCGATTCATCCGTGCCGATCCCGCCAGGAAGGGAACGGTCTCCTTGAATCCCGGGATGAAGCGTGCCAGGAAGATCGAGACCGAACCGTGGCGGTCGAGAAAGTCGTGGGCTTTTTGAATCGCCGATTCGGGGAGATGGAGCCAGGGTTTGAGAAGTAGTGCACTGCCGTATCGCTTGCCCAGCGTATAGTTGAGCAGATCCCCCAGGAAGGCCCCGGCGATCCCGGCGATCAGTACGGCGCCAAAATCCAGAACCCCCTGACCGGCCAGGATCCCCAGAATCAGGAGAATCGTCGATCCCGGAAGTAGCCAGCCCAGACCGATCAGCGTTTCCCCGAAAGCTGCGATAAAGGCGAAAAGTGGCACAAAACCGCTGAAGCATTCGATCAAAGGAAAGAGTGTATGGTGAATCCAATCGATCATTTTTTATCCCTTGAAGGGTAAAACTTTATGTGTCATATTTATTATCGGATAAGAAGATGAAAAAGGGATGAAAGGATCGAAAAGAGAACTGTAGTTTTCGTAACGTTCCATAAAAACAGTATGATTCTTTCAAAGAATTTTCAAAAAAGTGAAGTGGATCGGAGTGTTTTCTGTGACAAAAAAAATGGGAATATTGTTGCCGCTGTTTTTCTGTGTGAATGTCGGTTTTGCCGAAGATTTCATCTCGGAGTTCGAGTACGGGCAGATGCTCTATCAGAATCCCCGGGGGGTCAGCTGCGTGCCGTGTCACGGCGATCGGGGGCAGGGGGCCGAAATCGCCCGTTATCGGGATGCCCGGGGACGAGAGGTCATCTTGCGGGGGCCGGATATTCGTCACAGTACGGCCCGGCAGATCGTCGAAGCTCTGCGCAAGGGGCCGGGGGTGATGCCGCGCTATTTCCTGACCGACAAAGAGATTCAGGCGATCGTGACCTACATCCGGGAGGTTCAGAGTCGGGAGGCGGAGAGGTAGATGCGTTTTTGGATGCTGATTTTTTTGACGACGCTCAGCGTATCGGCCTGGAAGATTCCCTCCGCGACCCGGCAGCTGCTTCTCGTCCTCTCTCCGACGTGGAGGGCCTCGGAGGCGCGTCTCTATCGGCTGGAGCGCCGGGGCGCTAAATGGCGGAGCGTCGGTACTCCGATCCCGGTAAAGATCGGGGCGAACGGGATGGGATGGGGAGAGGGAATCGCGACTGCACCCCGTACGGGTGAGCCGAAAAAACGCGAGGGAGATCGGCGCTCGCCGGCGGGCGTCTTCGCTCTGCCTTTTTTCTTCGGGGAATCTCAAAGCCGTTTCGCCTATCCCTATCGGCGGATGGATGCATACAGTCGCTGTGTCGATGATCGACGCTCTCGCAGCTACAACCGCATCGTCGATCGTCGGAAAGTTCCGACCGATTACCGCAGTTTCGAGAGGATGGTCTTTCCCAGCGGGCTCTACCGCTACGGCATCTTCGTCGCCCACAATCCACGCCGTCTTCCTGGAGAGGGATCGTGCATCTTCCTGCACATCCGGAAAAAGAGCGGAGCACCGACCGTCGGTTGTACCGCCATGAGACAGAAGGATCTGCTAAGAGTCATGCACTGGCTCGATGCTGCGAAGCATCCGCTTCTGATACAAGTCCCCCGTCCGATCCTCCCGCGACTCGTACCGGAACTGAGTCGACTCTCCTTGGAGGATTGAATTTTCTTGTGTTTTAATTTCTATTTTAAGGATTAACGTCGAATGAAATTTTCAGGACTTTTTCGGAGGAGTGAAAGGGATCCACGCCGGAGTTTCCTCGAGAGGAGGAAAGCCGTCGAGGAGCTCTTCGGGCGGGAAGTTCTCTTTGTAGGAGAAAGCTTTGCAGCCGTCGACCCAATAACCCAGATAGACCCAGCGTTTGCCGAGTCTACGGGCCAGGCCGATCTGATAGATCAGTGAGTAAGTCCCCAGAGAGAGTCGGGCATAGTCGGGATCGTGGAAGAAATAGATGGCGCTGATGCCGTCGTCGAGGATATCGATGAGGTCCACTCCGACGAGAATTTCGTCGTGAAAGTAGAGCACTTCGTAACCGAAATCGTGTGCCCCCTCGACGAAGTTTTCGTAATATTCCCTTTCGTTGATCTCCCGATGTTTCCACCCGTCTTTTTCGGCTTTCCATCGATGGTAACGGTTGTAGAGTTGCAGATGTGCCGGGGTGATCGTCGGAGAGCGTAGAATGATTTCGGTGGCGGCGTTTTTGCGGACGACACGGCGTTGGGAACGGCTGGGATGGAACGTCTGCACATCGATACGCAGACTCTTGCAGGCGTTGCATCCTTGACAAATCGGGTGAAAAAAGTAGTTGCCGAAGCGTCGCCATCCGCGTTGGATAACGGCCGAGGCGAATTCGGGGGTTGCCTGCCGCACATATCGGTAAAGCATCCGAACATCCCGTCCCGGAAGATAGGCACAGGGATAATCCAGCATACAAAAATCCGTACTCTCGGGATTGAGGGGATCGGCAGGCTTTTCCATGGCCGTGATTTTATCCAAAATTCAGGTAGAATGCCAAAAAAATTTTTCGGAAGTCCCATGCTGCTCTACCAGCCGGAAAAAGGCTATCGCGTCAACAGCGATTCGATTTTCCTTCTTGATTTTATCCGCCGTTTTCGACCGAAGGGCAAGTTGCTCGATGTCGGTGCGGGAGTGGGGATCCTCTCCCTGGTCTTGGCGCGGGATTTTCCTGTGAATGTGACGCTTTCGGAGAAGCGAGGCGAGGCTCTGGCTTACGCTCGGCACAATTTTTCCGTCAATTCCCTGGCGGTCGAGGCGGTCGAAGGGGACTTCCTCGAAGCGTCGTTCGAGGGAGGATACGATTTTATCGTCTCGAACCCTCCTTTTTATGATCCTCGGGTCACACAGAGCGAAGATCCCGGCCTCAATGCCGCCCGATACGCCCAGCATCTTCCGCTGGAGGCCTTCGTCGCCAAAGTCCGCCGTCTACTCAAACCGAGAGGGCGTTTCATCCTCTGCTACGATGCCCGGCAGAGCGATCGCCTGCTTCGCAGTCTGGCTGCGGAGAAATTTCAGGCGGAGGAGTTACGCTATGTCCATCCGAAGATCGATCGTGAGGCCAAAATCGTCATGGTGGCGGCCCGGCTGCATTCGCGTTCGCTTTGTCGGGTTTTGCCTCCGCTGATCGTCTTTGATGAAGAGAATCGCTATCGTCCCGAAGCGGAGGAAGCCTTCCGACTGGCCGGAACGCATCTGGTGACGGCGCCGAATCCCCCCGCTAGTGAGACGGCGGATACACACGAAGAGTAAGGAGAAGAGATGACCAAGGAATCGGAAGAGACTACGCTGCCCATCCGTGAAGAGGAGGGGTACGACTTTCGTTTCGATCCCAACGCCTGCGCCGCCTGTGAAGGGGCATGCTGTCGGGGAGAGAGCGGTTACATCTGGATGAAGTTTCCAGAGATCGAAACGATGGCGGCCTATCTGGAGATGACGACGGAGGATTTCGCTAGAATCTACCTTCGCAAAGTGGGACATCGATACTCCCTGACCGAGAAGCGGCTGGGGGAGGAGGATTACGCCTGCATCTTTTTCGATGAAACGAAGAGACGATGCAGCGTCTATCCGGTGCGTCCGCGGCAGTGTCGTACCTTTCCCTTTTGGGAACAGTTCAAAAACGATGACGAGGAAGTGAGGAAAGAGTGTCCGGGTATTTTGTAAAAGCGGGAAAACATGCCATCCTTCTTGGCTGCCTTTTTGCAGCGGTTCAGGGTCTCCAGGCACGCTCGACGTCTTTCGACGAAGATACGGCGATCGTCCGAGGATTGCTGGATGAAGAGGGGGGAAATTACGCCCGGGCACTGCCGATCTTTCTGCAGCTTTACGATCGCACCGGAAAGACGGAATACCTGATACACGCCGCACGATTGGGCATGGGAGTCAAAGGGGCGCAGAAGCGGCTCATTGCACGTCTGAGAAGCTGGCTGCGTCGGCATCCTAAAGCGACTCCGGTACATCAGGAAGCGGTACGGCTTTTGGTAATACTCTATGCCAGAAACGGTGCGTTGGATCGGGCGTATCGCACGGCGAAACGCTGGCTTTCAAAAAGCACGGATCCGAAAGATTTGATCTTGGCAGCGACGTTGGACGTCGATCTCAAACACTACAAAGAGGCGGTCAATCTGCTGGAGAGTGCCTACGGAAAAACGCTGGACGAAAAGACGCTCCTGCAGATCGCCACCCTCGAAGATCACTATCTTCACAATCCGGAAGCGGCGATCACTCTGCTCGAGAGTCATTTGCGGATGCATCCGCAAAGCGATCCTTTGATCTATGAGCGTTTGATCGGACTCTACGCCCGGCAGAAACGTTTCGACAAAGTGCTGGATCTCTATCGGCAAATGTACGATCGGTATCCGAGTGAAGCGCTCAAGCAAAAGATCATCAAACTCGCTCTCTACCAAAGGGATTTTGAAGCGTTGACAAAATTTCTGCAACGGCATCCCGGGAACGAACGCCTGCTCTATTCGCTCTACAAAGAGCAGAAACGCTACGGTAAGGCACTCGCTTTGGCGAAGCGACTCTATGCACAGACGCATCAGCCCCGCTGGTTGGCCGAAGAGGCGATTCTCCTCTACGAAGAGGCGAAGGCGCAAAAGAGGGTCACCCCGAACGTTTTGCAAAAATTCCGTGCGCTTTTCGACCGGGCGCTGAAAGAGGGGGCGGACGACAGCCTCTATCTGAACTATTACGGCTACACGCTCATCGATCACGGCCTGGACATCGACCGGGGGATCGCTCTGGTGCGCCGGGCGCTCACGCAGCAGCCGAACAATCCCTATTACCTCGATTCGCTCGCCTGGGGCCTTTACAAGAAAGGCGAATGTGCCCGGGCGAAAAAGGTGATGGAGAAAGTCGTCGCGGCCGGGGAGATCAAAGAGCCCGAGATCGAGATGCACCGCAAAAAGATCGAACGTTGCGCCCAACACAGCGTGAAATGATAAACGACAATGGATCGAGTCTCCCGGAAAGGAACCGGTTTCACTCGCTGACTTTGGCAGTCGCTAATGCCGTTGGCACCCCTGAGGGGCAGGCGCTCCTTTGTCGCCATCGAGTGAAACCTTTTTGGACGTTCTTTGATGGGTTTAATTGATATTCTAATGAGAAAAGGGTTCTAATGGCCGATATTTTGGATGAAATCATACGCAAGACACGCAGCGATCTTCAAAAGCGCAAGGCAGAGTATTCGATGGATTGGCTGGGGCGGTCGCTCTCGTTCAACCCCTTCGTCCCCAGGGATGTCCATGGAGCGCTGCGCTCTACTCCGGACAACCCCTACCGGATCATCGCCGAAATCAAAAAGGCGAGCCCCTCGAAAGGAATCATACGGGAGGATTTCGATCCGTTGGTGATCGCCCAGGCGTACGAGAAGGGGGGAGCCGACGCCCTCTCGATCCTCACCGAACCCCACTGGTTCAAAGGGGACGTGGAGTATCTGGGGATGGTGCGCCGCTACGTGGGGATTCCGCTGTTGCGCAAGGACTTCATCATCGACAAATACCAACTGGTCGAGGCGCTCGCTTTCGGGGCGGACTTCGTCCTGCTTATCGCCAAAGCCCTCAGCCGCAAAGAGCTCAAAGAGCTTCTGGAGTACACCTGGCATCTGGGGATGGAGGCACTGGTGGAGATCCACGACAAAGGCGATTTGGTCAAAGCGATCTTCGCCGGAGCCAACATCATCGGGATCAACCATCGCAACCTCGAAACCTTCGAGATGGATATGCAACTGAGCGAGCGGTTGATTCCTCTGATCCCCAATTCCAAAATCATCGTCGCCGAAAGCGGGATCAACGATCACGAGACCGTCGTCGAGCTTTCGAAAATCGGTGCGGACGCCTTTCTTGTCGGAGAACATTTTATGCGCCAGGAGGATATTACCTCCGCACTAAGAAAGCTCAAGTACGGTGAGGAAAGATAAAGATCAATGATTAAATGACTTAGTAATGATAAATTATTTAAATTTCTTATAAAGAAACATTGGATACACTTCTGTTATGTCCCGCCCGGGACAAAAACCACAGAAGGATCGTTCAATGACCTTTCCATTCAAAAAACTTTTTTTCACTCTTACACTGACCCTCTTCGCTACGGCGTCGCTCCAAGCCAAAAGCGTCAGCGCCTACTTCAGCGCTCCCTATCATGATGCCAAGACGATCAGGAGCAAGCTCGGCCACGCCGGATTGCACGTGCTGGCCACCTACCATCCGGCCGGCAAAAGCTATCTCAACGTCATCCTCTATACCAGCGGTACCCTGAAGAAACTGGCTGCCAAACCCAAACGCGGTTTCGCCGCGGTCGGCCGCGTCCTGGTCAACAGCCGGGCCAAAACCGTTCTGGCGACCAATCCGGAATACTGGCTGCACGCGTTCCTCCAAAAAGAGTATCGCTCCGGCAGCGGAGCCGCCGTCACCCGCGCCCTGGGCAAGGCTCTGGGGAAACTCTCCCCTACCAAAGACACACTGAGCTCTTCCGATCTGGCCAAATACCACTTTATGATCGGGATGCCGTACTACGATGAAATGATCACCCTCAAAAGCGGCAAGAAACTTTCGGTCAAAAACCGTCTCTTTACCCTCACGCTCCCCAACGGAAGCAAGGTCATCGGCGTGCGGATGCCCCGCAGCGTGGAGAGTTTCGTCAGCAAGATCGGAGAGGACAAGGCTCTCGTCCTTCCCTACCTCGTCCTGATCGAACACGGCAAAGCGATGATCCTCCATCCCAAATACTATCTGGCGATCTCCTATCCCCGCCTCAGTATGGGGCAGTTTATGAAGATCTCCAGTACACCCGGTCAGATTGAAAACGCAATCAAAAGATTGGTCAAATAAGCCTTTCTCCCCGCTTCTTCCCTCGGGGAGGAGTATTGCATTCTTTTCCCATTCTTTATCTCTTTTACTCCTCCTGTCCCGAAAATCAGTATAATAATATTAGATATTAAAATATAAGGAGATATGATGAAAAAGATAATTTCACTGCTGCTGTCCATCGCGTTTTTCGCATCGACTCTTGGCGCCTGGGAGTTGGGGAAATACGGGGATTTCAAATTCGAACGGATGGGTACAAGCAATGTCTGGATCATGCACGGTCCGGCGATGGAGCCCAATCGGGAGAACAGGGGCTTTATGAACAACCCCGCTTTCATCGAAGGCAAAAGCGGATTGATCGTCATCGATCCGGGTGGGAATTACCGTGTCGGCAAAAAGATCCTCGAAGAGATCGAAAAGGTCAGCAAAAAGCCGATCGTGGCCGTGCTGAACACCCACAAACATGGGGATCACTGGTTCGCCAACGTCGCGGTAGCCGAGAAGTATCCCAAAGCGGTCTTCTACGCACATCCCAATATGATCAAAGAGGCTAAAGCGGGGGAGGCCGACAAATGGTACGGAATCCTCCAGCGCCTGAGCGGCAATCTCGAAGGGAGCCGCCCCTACCGCTATCCCGATCACGAGCTGGTCGACGGCCAGACGATCGAAATCGACGGGCAGCACTTTCTCATCCTTCATCCCAAAAAAGCCCACACTGATACGGACATCCTGATCGAGCACAAAGAGAGCAATACGCTCTTTCTCGGAGACAACGTGATGAAAAACCGCCTCGGAGGTTTCGACTCCAGCTCAAGCATCCTGGGAAACATCGAGCTGCTGGAAGAAATCATGAGAAACGGCCGTTACGCGCTTTACGTTCCCGGCCACGGCCCCTCCGGAGCGAAGGGGGAGACCGTCGGCCCCTTCCTGCGCTATCTGAAGACTTTGAAAAAATGGGCGCAAAAAGCCTACGACAACGACGAAGAGTACTACGTCTACAAGGATCAGGTGACTCGGGAGCTGGGCTCGATCGCCCACTGGGATGCCTACGACCACCAGATGGGCAAGCACCTGAGCAAAGTCTATATGGAGATCGAAGAGAAGGATATGGAATAAGTGTTTTTTCACACCGAAAAAGACTCATTTCGCAATCGAAATGATAAAAACAAAACGTAACCTGGTAATAACTGATAAAAGATTTTGGTTGAACCGTTTTTTGAGACTTCTTGATTTTCAGAAGAAAACACTATAATTTTTTTAAATTTTTCAGTGACAAAAGGAGTAACAATTGGGAATATTTCACGATAAAGGGATAGCGAAAGCGGCAGGAAGTATAGCGATCTACGCTTTATTGGTTTCAAACGTTTTTGCGACGGAGACGACAGACGGTTACGTGAGCATGCGCAGTGCGGCACAGATCAAAAAACTTGTCGCGGGGAAAACTTTCTATTTCGTTGACAACTACGGTCACATCGAGAGCCACGGAATCTGGGAAAAGAGTGTGGACTGGGGGGTCGTTCGCTTCGATGCCAATGCAAGCCATTTGACCTTTCGTGAATTCGGACGGGGAGGAGAACACGGGACATTGAGTGTCCAGGCGCTTCCCAATGTGCTGAAAATGGTTGACGAGGATGGAGTGGAATACAGTTATCTCGGAGCCGTAAACCGAAAATTTCTCGCGTTTGAAGATGAAGGCTATACCCGTCTTTACAAAAAGAAGAGTGATGCCAGAAAATACATTTCGAAACTGCGCAAAGAACAGCGGGGATTCACTCCGTCGATGCTCGTCGGAAAAAGCTATGCGGTCGTTTTTACGGATACGTACGCCCATCCGAATGTCAGCTTCGATCGGGATACGGTGACGATCAGTGAGGGAGGAACGGAGATGAGTTTCCCCTATCGGCTTGAAAAGGGTTTTTTGGTGATCGATGGAGCAAATGGGACGTTCGGAGTTGCTCTGAATAAAAAAATGCCGGGCTATTTCGAAGCGAAACTCTATGCGGGAGAGGGGAACTATCAAGACTACACTGATTGGTTCAAGACTCAATACCATCGCGGAGTGGCGGCTTTCGGAGATGATGCGCATAAACTGGCCAAATATTTGATCCGAAAGGGTCTAATGGGACACAAGGTGACAAGGGACGGACGTATTCTCGGAGAGGTGACAGGGTACTGGGAAGCCGACGGTAATGAGTTTAAATTCAGTCTTCCCAAAGGGGAAACTTTGGAGTTTATGTCTTTCCGTCTGGAGGGAGGCAAAATCTTTTTGAAAGAACATGATCGCAAGAGCTCTTCCATTCGCCTCTACACCGATGCGAATCAGGCGGAGGCTTTCCTCTCGAATCTCAAAGAGGGGGATGAGAATGTGAATCCTTTGAGAAGGATACGCGGCAAAAAACTCTATATGAATCAGGCGGTTTCGGAAGAAGAGAAGGCGATCGATGAATTTACTTTTCTGAAAAACGGTAAAGCGTTCGTCAAAATTTTCAATCCCCATACGGGGAAGATGAGAGTCGAAGATCGCTTCCGCTATCGTGTCAAAGCGGGAAGTCCTCTCATCGTGACGGTGGATAAAGATGGTGAGAGAGAGTATCACCGAATCGTGGATCATGGTAAAAACTGGATCGCCGTACGTGAAACGAGCGGAGATATGAGCTATTTCTATACGAATCGTCTGGCCGCTTCGGAGGGAATTCTCACGCTGGATGTCGACGGCGAACCGGATTCCCATGAAGTTCCCTATCGTCTGGATACAGGGGAGGTCGATTTCTACGATGCACGAGGGATGCCCATCGCGGCTCCTTCCGATGCTTGGGTGCGTCTAACCGCCCGCAATGATAAGGGTGAATACGATTGGAGTACCCGTATGAGCTGCAAAGTCCAACCCAATGGGCGCTTCAACGACTACTGCTTCATTCATGCAGAGGATCGTGCATTCTGGGATCGTGTACTCTCGGATCCAGACCGGCTCTATCAGATCGTTGTTTTCCGCAATCATATCGAACCGCAGAAGGACAATTGGGATTGCGGGGAGGATGTCTACAAGTATGTCGGACAGGATCTTACTCAAGACAACTGGCGTCAGATCGTGGTGACTCCGGATGATTATCAGGATCGCAGTTTTGAGCAGTGTCGGTAGAGGACGATCATTATCCCCGGAGGGCAACTTTCTGAAGGAAAGAAGTCCAATGTGGATGATAATGAAAATGAATTAGGTAACAATTTTTTATAAAAATCAATAAATAATCTTATCCTCTTTTTCTTCCCAAAATTCAAGCACTGCACTGCAGTCGGGTAATGGCTGCCGGACGAAAGGAATCGGATCGGGACGTTTCCCGGTGATGATTTCGGTAATGAACGCATCGTCGAAACCCGCCTCTGCGGCCTGGGCTTTGGTATTGCAGTAGACGACCCGCTCCAGATGGGCCCAATGGATCGCCGAAAAGCACATGGGGCAGGGTTCTCCCGTACAGTAGAGCGTGCAGCCCGTGAGGTGAAAGCGCCCCAGGATCCTGCCCGCTTCCCGGATCGCCAGGATTTCGGCATGAGCGGTAGGGTCGTTGCGTCGGAGCACTTCATTATGGGCGACGGCGACGATCTCACCTTCATAGACGATGACCGCTCCGAAAGGGCCTCCGTGGCCTGCGGCCACTCCCTTGTGCGCTTCCTGCGCCGCCAGATGCAGATAGTTTTCGATTTTTTCTTCTTTCATGAAAGTATTATAGCTTTTGTGGGTTGGACAAATGAAGTCGATTTGCTTCGTTGTTCGCTGTTGGCGAAGAATAGGGATAGCCTTTTCAACCCAGGGAACATGAAGTGCGAAGATGCGTTACTCCACAAACGGTTCACTTTTTTGTTTTAAAGTGTCGTTATCTCATAGGACAAAGGAGTCAACAATGAAAATGAAAAAGAAAACGATTGCTTGGATGGCAATGATCCTTTCGGTCTCCGCATTCGGAGGAAGCATCAGCTGGGATGAAACTGTGCAAGTGACACGGAGTGTGCCGGTCTATCGTGATGTGACGATCCGGACACCCTATCAGGTCTGCTGGAGACGATGCGTTCCGGTGGTCTATCGAAACGGTGTCGAGGAGCCTGTAGCCGCAATCATCGGCGGAGTTGCCGGAGGGGTGATCGGTCATCAGATCGGCAAAGGAAGAGGTCGAGACGCCGCGACTATAGGAGGCGCTGCGGTAGGAGCGTTGGTCGGGGCCAATTTGGCGGAGTCGAATCGTGGAAGCGACTGTGTCGTGCGCCGTGTCTGTCGGACCCGTTATCACGTACGAAAGGAGTGCCGACTGGTACGTTATCGAAACATTGCCTGGTACAAAGGGCACAAAATCGTCAAATGGAGCAAGAAGCCGCTGAAGAAAATCGTATTGCATCTACAGGTTAGCTATTGAGTGTATGTTCGTTTTTTTGTCGTTCGTTTTTCGTTTGTTTGGAGTCCCGTATAGGGGATGCGGAAACCCTATGCCTTTAGGCGGGAGGGAGAAAAATCCCCGAAAGTTTCATGACAATGATCGAAAATTTGGGGGTGTGTACAAATATTTTCGAAGTGTGGGGTCGCCATTTTGCCCAACTCCAGGTGCGACAATCGTCATTCCGGCGAAAGCCGGAATCCAGGGATTCGGTGGTTTCGAAGCCACCGGCTATTAGTCGGTGGAGCCGTTCACATTATATTGGTACTCTCCCGGCAGGGAGAAATGAAGTGAAATTCCCGGCCGTCGAAGAGGCCGCGGTCGCTGAGCTTGATCTCGGGAATGACGAGGAGCGCCATAAACGAGAGGGTCATAAAGGGGGCGCTCAGGGGTGAGCCGAGCTCTTCGCGGACAAAGCGGTCGATGGTGGCGTAGCTTGCGGCCGTTTCGTCGCCGGAGCGGTCGCTCATCAGACCGGCGATGGGCAGAGGCAGGTGGAGTCGGCGGCTGGGGCCTACGGCGGCGATGCCTCCCCGGGAGCGGATGACGAGGTTGGCGGCCTGGGCCATACTCTCGTCGTCGCAGCCGACGACTACGACGTTGTGGGAGTCGTGGGCGACACTGGAGGCGATGGCCCCCTCTCTCAGGCCGAAACCCCGGATATGGGCCAGGCCCCGGACGGGGAGGTTTTCGTAGCGGTTGATGACGGCGATTTTGAGGAGGTCGTCGGGATGGGCCGCTTCGGTAGCGAGCTCCTCTTTGGTGATTAGCTGGTGATCGAGGGCGTGGATCACCTCCATCGTTTCGCAATGGGGGAGACGGAAATCCTCCGCCTTTTTTTCGGAGGCGGCGAAGCGGTTGGGGGTGGGATCGGGGTGGCGCCCGATCAGAGTTTCTCCGTCGCGGTAGACGCACTCCCCTTTGATCCAGGTTTGGCGGACGGTGAAGCTCGTGAGATTCTCCACGAGGATAAAATCGGCGAAGTCACCGCTGCGCAGCCGCCCGACGGGGAGGCGGTAGTGCTCCACCGGGTGGCGGCAGGCGATGCCCAGGACGTCGTAGAGATCGTAGCCCAGCGCCACGGCGCGGCGGACGAGGGCGTCGATGTGCTCTCTTTGCAGGTCGTCGGGGTGGCGGTCGTCGCTGCAAAACATCAGGCGATCGGGATATTCGGCGATCAACGGGTGCAGCGCGTCGAAGTTTTTCGCCGCCGAGCCTTCGCGGATCAGGATCTTCATCCCTTTTTCGATCTTCTCTTTGGCTTCGTCGTACTCGTAGGATTCGTGGTCGGTCTGGATCCCGGCGGCGATGTAGCGCTCGAGGTCTGCCCCCCGTAGTCCGGGGCAGTGGCCGTCGACGGGGAGATTCCGCTTCTTCGCTTCGGCGATCTTGGCCAGCATATCGGGATCATTGGCGATGACGCCGGGGAAGTTCATCACTTCGCTCAGGTAGCCGACCTCCGCTTTGTCGAGGAGGGCGGCGATATTGTCGGGGCTGAGGGTGGCGCCGTTGGTCTCGAAGGGGGTCGCCGGTACGCAGGGCGACGCTCCGAAGCAGATATGAAAAGGCACCTTGCGGGCGCTCTCTATCATAAAATCCACCCCGGGGATCCCCAGGACGTTGGCGATCTCGTGGGGGTCGCTGACGGTGGCGACGGTCCCGTGACGCACCGCCAGACGGGCGAACTCCGCGGGGGGGAGCATCGAGCTTTCTATGTGGATGTGGGCGTCGATGAAGCCGGGGAGCAGATAGCCTTCGACCTCCCGGCCGAGGGGAGTGACCTTTCGGATCCTTTCTCCGTTGATCATCAAAGCCACGGGGTCGATGCGTCGCCGATCGATGTCGACGAGATTGCCTTCGATGGTCATTCTGCTCTCCTTTCATCACATTTCAAGGTTCTCTACACTATAACATTTTCACTTGATGATTCAGGCGATTGCGAACGATTCTCTTGACAAAAACCCCTGTTTGTAATACGATTTGTCATACACATAGAAAGGAGCCGCTATGCTGACCGTCAGACTTTCGCAAGAGATGGAGCGAAAAATCGACGAAGAAGCCCGGTATCGTCGCAGCACGAAAACGGAAGTGGTCAAAGAGGCATTGGACCTTTATTTCCGCCGCAAAGAGCAGCAATTTTCGCCCTTTGAACTGGGAGAGGATCTGTTCGGACGCTACGGAAGCGGCCGGAAAGACAACTCCACCCGCTACAAAGAGCGGCTCAAAGAGAAAATCGCCGGGAAAACGGGCCGATGAGGCGTGTGCTCATCGACAGCGGGCCGTTGATCGCCCTTTTTGACCGCAGCGACCGCTACCACGAAAGGGTTCTGGGTTTTCTGAGAAATTTCGAGGGTGAGCTTGTGAGCAGTTGGCCGGTGCTGACCGAAGTGAGCCATATGCTCGATTTTAACTTGCAGGTGCAAGTCGACTTTTTGGAATGGGTCCATCGGGGGGCGATCGAACTGCCGGAAATCGGCCGGGATGAATTGGGCGGCTTGATCGAAATGATGCGCCATTACACCGACGTCCCGATGGATCTCGCCGATGCGACACTGGTCTATTTGGCCCATCGGGAGAAAATCGAAGAGATTATCAGCATCGACAGCGATTTTTCCATTTACCGAACTCTCAAAAAGCGATTTGTTCGCAACATACTTCCCCACTGACGAGTGACCAATGACCAATGACCAATTCTATAAACCCCGCGTCAAAGCCCCCGATCCGGCTCTGATCGAGCGGACCGATACCGTGCTGCACCGCCACCGTCTCACCACCGTTTGCGAGGAGAGCGCCTGCCCGAACCGGGCGGAGTGCTACGCCAGGGGGACGGCGACCTTTATGATCCTGGGGGATACCTGCACCCGGGCTTGCCGTTTCTGCAACGTCAAGACGGGTCGCGGGGCGCCGCCCGATCCCGAGGAGCCGGGGCGGATAGCCGCGGCGGTGCGGGACCTGGGGCTGCGCTACGTCGTCGTCACCTCCGTGGACCGGGACGATCTGGGCGATTACGGCTCCGGGCACTTCGCCGCGGTGGTGGAGGCGATCCGCCGAGAGGCGCCGGGGGTGAAGATCGAGCTGCTTACTCCCGATTTCCGGGGTGAGCGCGAAGCGCTCGATACCGTCATCGCCGCGGCACCCGACAAACTGGCCCACAACGAAGAGACGGTGCGGCGTCTCTCGCCCACGGTGCGGCCCCAGAGCGACTACGACCGCTCTCTCGCGGTGTTGCGCTACTACGCCGAGCGCTTCGACGGCCCGGTCAAAAGCTCGCTGATGGCGGGGCTGGGGGAGAGTGAGGAGGAGTTGGTCCGCACGATGGGCGATCTCTATGCGGCGGGGGTGCGGGAGTTGACCCTCGGGCAGTATCTGCAACCGACCCCCCGGCACGCTCCCGTCGTGCGCTACCATCCGCCGGAGTTCTTCGACCGGATGAAAACGGCCGCCCTGGAGCTGGGCTTCGAGGCCGTCGCTTCCGGGGTTCTGGTGCGCAGCTCCTACTACGCCGAGCGCCTCGGCACTCCATCGGGCGTAAAAAAATAACAAGACAATCCAAAAAACCGTCAAGATGTGACCTAGGTTAACATTCATTTGACAAGAAATCGCTACAATTTATTCATCAGGCGGGTCGAAAAGCCGACGGCGGTGATTCGACTCAATCAAAAAAATGAAAGGCGGTAGAGAAATGGCGATTTTGGAATCACACGGCGCCGATGAGGTGGTGACGGGTTCGTGTCACCTGTTGAAACTGGAAAACGGGACGACGATCCTCGTCGACTGCGGGATGTACCAGGGAAAAGTGGAGCACCGCAACTGGGAGCCTTTCGGCTTCGATCCCGCCAAGGTCGATGTATTGCTGGTGACCCACGCACACCTCGATCACGTCGGCCGCATCCCCAAGCTGGTCAAGGAGGGCTTTCGCGGGACCATCGTCGCGACGGAGGCGACCTTCGAGCTGGCCAACGTGGTGCTCCTCGACAGTGCCAAGCTGATGGAGGAGGAGTACCGGACGATGTACCGCAAAGCCCAGCGCCGCGGTGAAGAGAAAAAGGTCCGCCCCCCGCTCTATACCGTCGAAGATGTGCAAAACGTCTGGCTGCTGCCGACGACCTACGCCCAATACGACAAGACGATCACCGTCGCCAAAGGGGTCAAGGCGGTCTACCGCAACGCCGGGCATATCCTCGGCTCGGCTTTCATCGAGCTGAGCTACCGGGAAGGGCCCGAAAAGCACAAGATCGTCTTCAGCGGCGACCTGGGCAACCTCAAAGCGATCGTGATGCCCAAACAGGAGCAGCCCAAGACGGCTCCGCACCTGGTCATCGAATCGACCTACGGCGACCGGAACCACCGCCCGATGAAAGAGAGCATCATCGAGTTCAAAAAAGCGGTCAAGAGCACGCTGCTCAACCGCGGTAATGTCGTCATTCCCTCCTTCGCGATCGAGCGGACGCAGGATATCCTCTGCATCCTCAAGCAGATGTACCTCGACGGGGAGCTTCCCACCTGCAAAGTCTTTCTCGATTCGCCGATGGCGATCCGCGCCACCTCGGTCTTCAACCGCTACGTCAGCGAACTGAGCCCCCAGTGTCAGGAGTTTCACCGCAAAGACGGGGATGTCTTCGACTTTCCGGGGCTGCACCTGACGGTGGATGTGGAGGATTCCAAGCGGATCAACGAGATCGACCACGGCGCGATCATCATCGCCGGCAGCGGGATGTGCACCGGCGGCCGGATCCTGCACCACTTCAAACATCAGATTTGGGACCGGCGCAACTGCGTCATCTTCGTCGGTTATCAGGCCGAGGGGAGCCTGGGGCGCGAGATCGTCGACGGCGCGCGCTGGATCAAGATCTACCACGAAAAGGTCCGGGTCAAGGCCCGGATCTACACCATCAACGGCTTTTCGGCCCACGCCGACCAGAACGAGCTGATCCGCTGGATGAAAGGGATGAAGGAGCTGGGCGACATCTTCCTGGTCCACGGAGAGCTGGACAAGCAGCAGGTGCTCAAAAAGGTCATCAGGAAAAAGCTTGGCAAAAAAGCGGTGATCGTCGAAGAGGGTGTCGACTACAGGCTCGACGCTTCCCGGACGAAAAAAACCAAATCCAAATGAGAAAGGAGTAGTCAATGGGACGAAAAAAGCATTACCCGAAGTCGCATGAACTTCACGATCCGGCGCAGGAAGAAGCGACGCAGGAGGCCCCAGCGCAGCAGCAGCCGTCAGTGAACGAAACGGCCGATACTGCGCAGGAGGCCGATCCGGCGAAGGGGGAGGCCTCCAAGGCACAGGAGGGCGCACAGAGCGATGCCGCACAAAAAGAGGAGCAGGCCATGGCGGAGCAGGAGGAGAACGAGGCCCCTGTGACGACAGATCTGGGCGCCAAAGGTCTGACGAGCGAAGAGGCACAGGAACTCCTCAAGAAATACGGCTACAACGAGATCAAAGCCAAAGAGGAGAGCTGGCTGCACCGGCTCTTTCGACGTTTCTGGGGGCCGATCCCCTGGATGATCGAGATCGCGGCGATCCTCTCGGCGATCGCCCACCGCTGGGAAGACTTCACCATCATTATGGTATTGCTCTTTGTC
>JALWNT010000068.1 GCA_027080995.1 Campylobacteraceae bacterium
ATGGGCGCCAACCGCGATGAGTACCACAAAATCGGAGTGAGCGTTCCCGATTTCGGAGAAAACTTCGCCGATCTCGTCACCGTCCGGGAGGGGGACCGCTGTGCCCGATGCGGCGGGCGTCTGTCGACCACCCGGGGGATCGAAGTGGGGCACATTTTCCAACTCGGCACCCGCTACAGTGAACCGCTGGGGGCGACCTTCCTGGATGAAAACGGCAAAACCCGCCCATTCGTGATGGGGACCTACGGCATCGGCGTCTCCCGGCTTTTAGCAGCGATCATCGAGCAGCACCACGACGACAAAGGGTGTATCTGGACCCGGCAGAGCGCCCCTTTTGACGTGGAGATCGTCGTCTCCAACATCGCCGACGAGGCGCAGAAAGAGGCGGCGGAAAAGCTCTACGCGACCTTGCGCTCCCGCGGAGTGGAAGTACTGTTGGATGACCGCAAGGAGCGTTTCGGTTTCAAAATGAAAGATTTCGAACTCATCGGCATCCCTTTGGGGATCGTCGTCGGCAAGAAGCTGGACGAAGGGCAGGTGGAACTGATCGTTCGTGACGGCCTGCAGCGTCAGGATCTTGGGCTCGATGCCATCGTCGACGCGGTGCTCGAACGGGTCTGAGATGCTCTTTTTCCTTCTGCTCTTTTTCTTTGCCGAACTTTTCGTCTCCCTGAAAGTGGGGATGATGATCGGGTTCGGCTGGACGGTGACGTGGATCCTTGTCAGTATGGCGGTAGGCATCGTGCTGCTGCGCCTCTCTCCCTACGCCCTGATGAGCAATTTTCAGACCTTCAACTTTGGGCGTTTCGATATCCGCGACGTCCACAACGCCAGCCTCGCCTATCTGCTCGGAGCGATTCTTCTGATTGTCCCGGGAGTGCTCAGCGACCTGCTCGGGGTCGTTTTGCTGCTCTATACGCTCTATTTACACTTGTTCGCTACAATGCGCCCAACCCCCAAAACAGGCTACAAAGACCATTTTACCGAAGAAGGAGAATCGAATGTCATTGACGTCGAAATTGTGGACGACCGCGATCGTCTCGACACTGATCGCCGGAGCCGCTGAGTTCAATCTGGAGAGTTTCATCAAGCACTCTCTTGTCAAAAATCCGCAAGTAAAAATCCAGAAACTGAAAGTCATAGCCGAGGAGCCCCTTCCCGGACACCCGGACTGGAAAGCGTACATGTTTACGATGGAACTCAGTTTTCGCGGAAAGAAACAGACCATTCCCGATACGCTTTTTGTCAATCAGAAGGAGCAGCTGGTGTCGCTGGATCTGATCGATCTGCGGACGGGGCGGGATCTGAAGGAGACGATTCGGCCGACGCTTTCTCAGAGCTATTACGATGCAAAACATTTGGTGGCAGGTCATGCGGATGCTCCCCATAAGATCGTTGTTTTTTCCGATCCCCAGTGTCCTTTCTGTATCGGATACGTTCCCGGATTGGTCAAAGAGGTCAAAGCCCACCCCGACAAACTGGCACTCTATTACTACCATATGCCGCTGCTGAGTCTGCATCCGGTTTCCGAGACACTGACGCGTGTCATGGAGTATCTCCAGAGTCAAGGAAAAACCGATGAAGCGTTCAAGCTCTACAAACTGAAAATCGACCCCCGGACTCGGGATGAGAAGAAAATTCTCGCCGCGATCAAAAAACAGCTGGGCATCGAGATTACTCCCTCGGAAATCGATAAGCCGGAATACAAAAAAGCGGTGCAAGCAGATATACAAAAAGCGCGGGAGATGATGGTGCGTGGGACCCCGACCGTCTTTTTCAACGGAAAATACGATGCCAATCGTAACGCATACAAAAAATATCTGAAATAATCCAAAAAGAGATGTCGTGCAAAAGCTGATCATCGCTACACGAGCGAGCCAACTGGCACTTTGGCAAGCCCATTTCGTCAAAGAGCGGATCGAGAGAGATTTTCCGGGTATCCGGGTCGAGTTGGAGGAGATCACCAGCCGCGGAGATAAGATCCTGGATAAACCGTTGGCTCTTGTCGGCGGGAAAGGGCACTTCACCAAAGAGCTCGAAGACGAGATGCTGGCCGGAAACGCGCATCTGGCGGTCCACTCGCTCAAAGATGTCCCCACCTTTATTCCCGAGGGGTTGGAGTTGGCGGCCATTACCGAACGGCAGGATCAGAGCGATGTTTTGCTTTCCCACCGTTACGCTTCTTTGGAAGAGCTTCCCGAAGGGGCGGTCGTAGGCACGACGAGTCTACGGCGTCGAATGCAGCTGCTTCAACGACGCCCCGACCTGACGGTTCGGGATCTGCGCGGCAACGTCAACACCCGCCTACGCAAATTGGCCGAAGGGCAGTACGACGCCATCATCCTCGCCTACATCGGTCTGGCGCGTCTGGATCTGCTCAGGGAGATTCCCTATGTCCAGCGGCTGGAGTGGATGATTCCTCCGATGGGGCAGGCGGCGTTGGGGATCGAGATCGTAGCCGACAACGATGAAGTACGCCAGATCGCGATGAGCCTCGACGATCCCGACACTCATCTGTGTACCGACATCGAGCGGGAGTTTATCGCGGCCATCGGGGCGGGGTGCTCGGCACCGGTCGCGGTCAACGCCCGTATCGAGGCTGAGACGATCGATTTGCGGGCGATGCTGGGCTACCCCGACGGTACCGAAGTCCTCTACGAAGAGTGGACGCTTCCCCGCACGGAAGCCGAAGGCGCCGGAAAACGCCTCGCTCAAAAGATGATCGAAGAGGGTGCGCTGGAGCTTTTGGCCGAAGCGGAGAAGATCGCTTTCAAAGACGAGCGGCCAGAGAGGCTCTAATAAGGAGATCGGGATGCTTCGGCGTAGCGGGAAAGTTCAGTTTCTCTTCTGGAGTATGTTTTTCTCCATCCTTCTCTATCTTTGGATTCTCTGGATCGCTACACGCACATTCTTGCTGCACGAGGGGCCGATGATGCAGTTGCCTCAGCAGGAGGTGACGCTGCTTTTTATCCTCTACGGCCTGCTTGTTTTGACGACGCTTTCCGGGACCATCGTCTCCATCATGATCGGCAATCAACCCTATATCCGCCGTTTCGGCGCGATGGTGATCGTCGTCTTCGGCACCATCGTCGCCGCCAAGGGAATTTTCGGCTGATCTCCCAGAAAGAGCCCCGGAGCGCCTAGGAGGATAAAGCGCAAGACTGCTATAATCCCGTGCCTCGTCGGAGAGATGGCAGAGTGGACGAATGCGGCGGCTTCGAAAGCCGTTGTCCGGGCTTCCCGGACCGGGGGTTCGAATCCCCCTCTCTCCGCCACTTAATAGATTTCCCTTAACTCAATAAAACTGGCACAACAAGCCTCAATCTCCTTCTTCCTTCTCTACGGTCTCTATGCGGACGCATAAAAGTTGTTCCTAAGCTTCCCGAGAGTTATAATTGTGCGAAGGAGGCTGCAATGAAAAAGTGGCTGAAACGTACGATCAAACACCTGGTGTTCGGGGACCGTGATGTGGATATCCGGGGTCGGTTGAGCCGAATGTGTCGCAAAGACCTCTGCTCGATGAATATTCGAATCGATTCGATCTCCATCATCTTTTTTTTGGGGCGCTGGCTGCCTCTGTCGATCGCCATCGGTATCACGATGGGAGTGATCGCTTCGATGATGGATCTGTTGGTGATCAAGATCAACGGCC
>JALWNT010000069.1 GCA_027080995.1 Campylobacteraceae bacterium
GAGATGGGGACCTCCACCAACACTCCTTGCCCTACCATCGCGACAATGTTTTTGTAAACAGTTGCCAGGGAGAGCGTAGGATGAGTCTCCAGGACACTCTCGTAGATTTCATCCACAGTCGCATGCCCTAACCGATCGATCACAGAGAGGATCGTCATCCTCTGAAAAGTCGCTTTCAGCCCATGGGTTTTTAAAAGTTCGGCATATCCGGTCATTCTATCCTCGTTTCATCTCTGCAGAACGCAACATTTTTTCAAACACTCCATTCTGCTGACACTTGTTTTTGATTTTTATCGACGGCAAAAAACCTTTTTCGGTCTTTGCCGCCTTCAGAGGAGCTATTTTAGCGAAATTTCTCAGAGCTCTTCGGCATGCTTGGCGAGATACTCGGCGACGCCTTCGGTATCGGCCTTCATTCCCTCCTCGCCTTTGTGCCAGCCGGCGGGGCAGACTTCACCATGCTCGTTGGTAAAGAGCATCGCATCGACCATCCGCAGCATCTCGTCGATGTTCCGGCCCAGAGGCAGGTCGTTGATGACGGCGTGGCGGACGGTACCGTCCTTGTCGATCAGGAAGGATCCGCGCAGGGCGACCGCTTCGTCCAGAAGTACATCATAGTCCCGGGCGATCTGCTTGGTCAAGTCCGCGACGAGAGGATATCCGACCCGGCCGATGCCGCCCTTGTCGACGGGAGTCTCTCTCCAGGCGAAGTGGCTGTACTGGCTGTCGACGGAGCAGCCGATGACGGTCACACCGCGATCGTGAAACTCTTTGAGACGATGGTCGAAAGCGATCAGCTCGGAGGGGCAGACGAAGGTGAAGTCCAGGGGGTAGAAGAAGAGGACGGCACCTTTTTCTCCGATGTTGTCGTAGAGATTGAAATCCTCAACGATGCTTCCGTCGGCCAAGACGGCGGCAGCGGTAAAATCGGGGGCTTTTTTGGTCACGATCATAATGATCTCCTTTGGATAATTTTTATTGAGAAGAAAATTCTATCATTATATAACTTAAATCCGACTTATCTACTCCTCTTTATAGAGATCGAACGGAAGCAGTCCCCAGCGGCGGATCGCTTCATCATCCGCAACGATCAATCCCTTCTCCTTCAGCCGATCGAGGACTTCGGGATCGCAGTGGGTATCTCCGGGCCACTCCCGGACGTAGCCGTCGAGGCTGTTTTTGTTCGTCGCGTCGACGCCGATGAAAGGATCGAGCAGAATGTCCCGCTGGGCATCGATGTTGTTGACGACCCGCCAGAGCAGGAGGTAGGGATTTTCCAGGTCGTTGTTTTCGGCATCCACTACGACCACAATCGCCACATAGCGCGCCAGAGGCGTCAAAGCGTCCAGCGTGGCTTTGACGGAGCGCTCTTTGCGTACGGCGACGACGGTGACAGGGTTGGGAGTCTCGCTCATATACTGCTTCAGCGCCACGATCTCCGGCGCCTCCTGCCGCATCTTCTCCAGCAGCTCCCGGTCGCTGAGGCGCTGTTCGAGCGTATCAGGCACTTTCGGTCCGGTGGCATCGATCCCGAGCTTGCCTCCCACCAGGGTCTGGGGCGAAGCGTGATCGAGCTGATCGACGATCCCTTCGGTGATGAGGATTTTGGCGGGATCGAGGCGTTCGAGAATGTGCCGGGTGAGCGCTTCGTACTCCTCCAGAGGCGGGGCCTCTTCGCCGACAAAGATCGCGTGCTTGACGAAGCTCATCTGCCCCACCCCCCAAAAGGCGTGCATGAACTGCTTGGCATGCCCTTTGTAATGGACCTTCATCTTGGCCAGAATCAGATTGTGAAAGACACCGTTTTCGGGCATATTGTAGTCGAGGAGATCGGGAGCCATCGGCTTGAGCATCGGCAGAAAGATCCGCTCCGTCGCCCATCCCATATATTTGTCCTCCAACGGCGGTTTGCCCACGACCGTCGCGGCGAAGACCGGCTTCTTTTTCATCGTGATCGTCTCCACCTCCAGCACCGGGAAAGGCTCGGGCAGCGTGTAGTAGCCGGTATGATCTCCGAAAGGCCCTTCTACTTCCATCGCTTCGGGATCGACGAAACCTTCGATGACGATGTCCACATCCCGCGGGATGTAGATGTCGTTGCTGATCGACTTGACCAGCTGGGCGTTTTTGCCCCGGATGAAGCCGTAGAGCAGCATCTCGAAGATCCCGTGGGGCATCGGCGCCTGGCCGCACCAGATGTAGAGAGGATCGCCGCCGATAGCGACGGAGACGGGCATCTTTTTTCCCGCTTCCCGATACTGGTCGAAAAAATGGCTGGCGTCTTTGTGGATCTGCCAGTGCATCCCCAGGCGTCTTTTGTCGTATTGCTGGAGGCGGTACATCCCGAGGTTTTGCATCGATCCGTCGAGGCTGCGGGTATAGACCTGCCCCATCGTGATGAAGCGCCCGCCATCCTCGGGCCAAGTCTTAAGAATCGGCAATGCATCCAGATCCACCTCCTCTTTCGGGATGATGATCTCCTGACACTCCCCGCGAAAGTTCAACCGCTTGGGAAAGACGTTTTTAAGTGCGAAAAGTTTCGGCAGCGCTTTGAGCTTCTCTTTCAGCCCACGCGGAGGCTTGAATTTCATCAAGCTTTCGATCCCCTCCGCCAACTCGTCGGGATGGCGCCCCAGAATCTTCTCGGTCAACTCCCGGTTGGCAAAGATGTTCATCAGCACCGGCATTTCGTACTTGATCCCTCGAGCCCGCCAAACCGGTCGGGTAAAAAGCAGCGGCCGCGACGCCTCTCCTTTTTTCACCTCCAGGTAGGCGATGTGGGGGATCTCCAGCTCCACATCGAGCTCTTCGTCGATGATTCTCAGCCCGCCCTCTCTTTTTAGCCACTCGATCGTATCGTTCATTTCATCCTGTCCTCAAATAGTTTTGGAAATAATTATACAAACCCTATCTTCAGGATAAGTATGAAAATTCTCGTCAGCGCTATCGAACACTCCGCCAACATCCATCTCAAAGAGGTCGTAAAACATTTGCCCCCGGAAACGGAGCTCGTCGGGATCTTCGACCGTGAGCTGGGAGAGCCGATGGAGGATCTGCGCTCACTAGCGGTGATGGGGATCACGGACGCTCTGCGTAAGCTCCCCTTTTTCTTCCGTCTGGCTGATCGGATGGTGGAGCTCGCTAGCGGCGCGGACAAAGTCCTGCTGATCGACGGCTCGGGCTTCAATCTCCCCCTCGCCAAGAAAATCAAAAAGCGTTATCCGCACAAAGAGGTCGTCTACTACATCCTTCCCCAGGCCTGGGCCTGGCGCCGCTACCGGATCAAGACGCTGGAGCGCACCGTCGACCGCCTCGCCTCGATCCTCCCTTTCGAAAAGAGATATTACTCTCCGAGTGCTCCCATCGACTATGTCGGCCACCCCCTCCTCGACGAAATCTCCCGCTTCAAAGAGGCCCCTCCCGAGACGATCCGAACGATCGCCTTCCTTCCCGGAAGCCGCCGCAGCGAGATCCGCACGTTGATGCCCCTCTTTCGCAAGTTGCGTCGCCGCCTCGGGGAGAGCCTCGACGCCCGCGTCGTCATCCCGCCCATCTTTTCACCAAAAGAGATCGATGAACTCTACGGAGACCTCAGCGGCTTCCGGCAGGAGCACGACACCCATCGCACCCTCTTCGAGAGCGATTTCGCCTTCGTCTGCAGCGGTACGGCGACTTTGGAAGCGGCCCTGATCGGCACCCCGCTGGTGCTGGCCTACCGCGCCAAACCCCTCGACTACTTCCTCGCCTCCCGGCTGGTGCGCATCGAATACGCGGGATTGGCCAACCTCTTCAGCCTCGACTTTCAGGGGCGTGCCATGCACCCCGAGTTGCTCCAAGACGATCTGACGATCGACAATCTGCTGCGGGAATACGAAGCCTTCGATCGGGAGCGTTACGCCGAAGATGTGCAGAGACTCCGCCGCTACCTGCGCCACGGCAGCGCCGAAAACGTCGCTCGTCTTCTAAGCATCCGTGGAGAAAAAGGATGAAAGAAATGCTCAAAGACAAAACCGTCCTCAAAACCCTCCGGCTTCCGGAAGAGACCTTCGAAGAGCTGGCCGCCTGGGCCCAGAAAGAGAATCGCCCCTTCGACGCGCTCGTCGCCGACGCCCTGCAGGCATGGCTCGAAGCCAAGCGGGAAGCGACCCTGCACGAATCCCTCGAAGCCGAAAGCGAACAGACCCGCTTCGACTACGACGAATTCTGGGACGGCGTCGAACTCTGAATGTGAAATCGTAACAATCCTGGCATAATCGGGAACCTTCCTTTCACTATTCATCTTTCTTATAAAATCCTCTCGATATAATGAGGCAAATTCACGTGAAGGATCAGGCGAATGGAAATCAACGACGTCAAAATCTACGAATACGATGCCGTCATCGTCGGGGCGGGCCTCGCCGGGCTGGCCGCGGCCAAGGAGCTCAAAGAAGCCGGCAAAAAGGTGGCCGTCGTCACCAAACTCCACCCGCTGCGCAGCCACTCCGGGGCCGCTCAGGGCGGGATCAACGCTGCATTGAGCGATGACGACGATACGGAACTCCACGAGTTCGATACCGTCAAGGGAAGCGACTACCTGGGAGACCAGGACGCCATCGAACTGATGTGTTCCAAAGCCCCCGAGACGATCCGGTGGGCCGAGCGGATGGGAGCGATCTTCTCCCGCCGCGAGGACGGGCGTATCGCCCAACGCCCCTTCGGCGGTCAGTCCAAGCCCCGCGCCTGCTACGCCGCGGACCGCACCGGCTTGACCCTGCTGCAGACGATCTACGAGCAGGCCTTCCGAGCGGGCATCGAAGTCTTCGACGAGTGGTACTGTGCCGATCTGCTCTACGACGGCAAGGGCAAGGTCAAGGGGATCGCCGCCTACAACATCCGCAACTCCGAACCGGCGATTTTCAACGCCAAAGTGACGATGTTCGCCACCGGCGGATACGGCCGGGCCTTCAAGATCAACTCCAACGCCCACGCCAACACCGGCGACGCCCTCTCCATCGTCGCCCGCCGAGGCCTCCCTTTGGAGGATATGGAGTTCGTCCAGTTCCATCCCACAGGCCTGGGCGGTTCGGGGATCCTCATCTCCGAAGCGGCCCGCGGTGAGGGGGGACGCCTCTTCAACAGCGAAGGCGAGCGCTTTATGAGCAAATACGCCCCCAACGCAATGGAGCTGGCCAGCCGGGACGTCGTCAGCCGGGCCATTATGCAGGAGATCCGCGAAGGGCGCGGCGTGGGCCCCAACAAAGACGCCGTCTACATCGACCTGACCCACCTTCCCAAAGAGACGATCCTCACCAAACTACCCGAACTGCGGGAGTTGGCGATCACTTTCCTCGGCCAGGATATGCTCAAAGAGCCCATTATGATCGCCGCGACGGCACACTATTCGATGGGCGGGATTCCCGTTACCAAGCGCTGCCAGGTCAAAAAGAGCCCCGACGAGACCGTCGAAGGGTTCTACGCCGCCGGCGAGTGCTCCTGTGTCAGCGTCCACGGTGCCAACCGCCTGGGGGCCAACAGCCTACTTGAAGCCCTCTTCTTCGGACGCGAAGCCGGCAAAGCGATGCTCGAAGATATGGCAAACATCGAGCTGGAGCCCGCCGCCGCCGAAGATGCCCGGGAGATGATCGACAAGGTCAACCGCATCAAACACAACAACGGGGAAGAGCGGGTCCCCGTCCTGCGCAACGAGCTGCAGGAGAGTATGACAATGGATGCGGGCGTCTTCCGTACCGAAGAGTCTTTGCAGAAGCAGAAGGAGAAGCTCAAAGAGCTCTACGAGCGCTATCAGAACATCCGCATCGACGACAAGTCCCACACCTTCAACACCGACTTGCAGGAAGCCATCGAGCTGGGGCACCTGATCGACTTCAGCCTCTTCATCGTCGAAGGGGCCCTGGCGCGCAAAGAGAGCCGCGGAGCCCACTTCCGGGAAGACTACCCCAAACGCGACGACGAAAACTTCCTCAAGCACACCTATGCGAAGTTCAGCGGCGACTACGATCTGGAACTCAACTACGGCGATGTGGTTCTGGGCAAGTTCGAACCCCAAGAGAGAAAATATTAAGGAGCGGTGATGAGCGACACGACAAAAAATACGGCACACGAAACCCGGAAAGTGACCATCAAGGCTTTTCGTTTCAACGCCGAGACCGACTACCTCCCCTACTACAAAACCTACGAAATGGAAGTGGGCAAAGATGAGCTGATCCTGGATCTGCTCAACCGGATCAAATGGGAGCACGATGGCTCCTTCTCCTATCGCCGAAGCTGCCGCCACGGAATCTGCGGCGCCTGCGGCATCAAAGTCAACGGCAAACCGGTCCTTTCGTGCAAGCAAAACGCCCAGGAGCTCGTCAATCTTTTCGGGGATGAGCTGGTCTTTGAACCCCAAAGTCAAAAGCGCGCAATCAAGGATATGATCATCGACAAGGGCGACTTCTGGGAGAAACACGCCGCGGTCAAACCCTACGTCGTCGCCGATGTCGATCCCCATCCCGAGAGTGAGACCCTGATGAGCCCCGAGCAGGTCGAAAATTTCCTCGATGCCGACTACTGCATCCAGTGCGGCAGCTGCCACTACGCCTGCCCCGTCTTGGACGTCAACGAGGATTACATCGGGCCCGCCGCCTTCGCCGCCGCCTACCGTTTCAGCGTCGATCCCCGGGACGAAGCGAGCACCGAACGCCTCGAGATCACGGCCGAGCTCGGCAGCGGCGTCTGGGACTGCGTCAAGTGCTTCGAGTGTGCCGAAGCCTGCCCCAAAGATGTCAACCCGATCGAAAAGATCACCAAACTGCACAATATGCAGTTCGAGCAGCACGTCGCCGAGCGTAACGTCGCGACGAAACACGCCGAAGGCTTCGTCCGCTCCATCAAGAAGTACGGCTACCTCGACGAGCAGGACATCGTGCTCTATTCCGAGGGCCTGGGCGTCGTCAAGCACCTCAGCGAAGCGCTCAAGATGATCAAAGCCAGGAAAGTCCATCCTTTCGACTTCAAAAAAGAGAAGATGCCCCGCAGCAAGAACCTCAAAGAGATTCAGAAACTGATCGAAATTTCGAAAACCAACGAACTTTAGGAAGGAAGCACTATGAGCAAACTCAAATACGCCCTCTACACCGGATGCACCGCCCGGGAGTCGACTCCGGAGCTGCTGTCCTCCACCCTCGCCGTCGCCGAAAAGCTCGGCATCGAGCTCGTCCTGTTGGACGAGGCGAGCTGCTGCGGCGCCAGCCACCTGCAGGATTTCGACGAATTCCTCTCTCTGGTCCTCAACGCCCGCAACATCTGCTACGCCGAAAAGCTCGGCCTGCCGATGGTGACCATCTGCAACACGTGCCAGCTCAATACCGTGATGACCAAAGAGCGACTCGATCACGATCCCGAGCTCAAAGCACGTGTCAACGAAAAGCTCGCCGAAGTCGGCCTGGAGTATAAAGGCACCAGCACGGTCCGCCACTTCCTCTACGCCCTCATCGACGACTACGGTCTGGAGAATATCAGCGAAAAAGTGGTCAAGCCTCTGAGCCACTTCAACATCGCTCCCTTCTACGGCTGCCACAACATCCGCCCCAGCCACATCCACTACAAGCACAATATGCCCCAGCCCGATTACGAAGTAAGCGAGGGAGGCGGAGAGGTCGCCTACGAGGAAGAGGGCCTGATGTACAAATACACCCACGAAAACCCCTACGTCCCCACCTCCCTCGAGCGTCTCATCGAAGCGCTGGAGGGCAAAAGCGTGGAGTACGAGAGCAAAAACAAATGCTGCGGCTTCCACGTCGACCTCCAAGCCCCCAAGACCAGCAACGCGCTGACGGGAACCGCTCTGAGCGACGCCATCGATCACGGCGCCGACGTCGTCGTCACCCCCTGCCCTCTTTGCCAGCTCAATATGGACCTCAAGCAAGAGAGCGCCGGCAAGCAACTCGGACGCGAGATCGAAATCCCCGTACTGCATATGCCCCAGATGGTCGCCCTGGCTTTGGGCTGCACCCCCGAGCAGATAGGCCTCAAGTTCAACGTCACCAAAGCGACCGAACTCTACGCCTGATCTGAAGGAGAGAGGAATCCTTTTCTCCTATTCTCCAGCCGACCAATTTATTCGTCAGTTATAATTCCTCATTTTTATGCCTTCTTCCTTCATTTTCAATCCTAAATTCTCCTTTCCAAAAAACTAACCTCTCTATAAGCCGGCACTCTTTACACTGTCACCAAAGCAAGGAGTCTTCATGAATACCGAAAAGGTTATTTCCGGTTTTTTCTTCATTCTCGCAATGACGATCAACTTCGGGTTCGTCTACGGCGACCCCTCCAATTTGGAGTATCACAGCGGCTACGAACTCTTTGCCGCCATTGTCATCAACCTCATCGCCACCGTTCTCAAGCTCGGCGACAAAACCCAGCTGGGCTCCGTACTCCTGGCCACCAGCCTTGTCGCCGATATCCAGCTCATCGCTTCGGCGACCGTCTGGGCGTTTGCCGTCTATGTGATGAAAGGAATGAATCTGGAGAGCACCGTCGCAGTTGTCTCCCTGGCTGCCGGAGCTTTCATCGCCAACATCGTTTCCGTCACCCTCTTCATCGGTGATACCCTCAAATCCAAGCGATAGGAGATCCCTAACGGGAACCCATGGAGAGCAACAACACCATCTGGATCATCATCCGCCGGATGCGGATCCCCTTTTTGGTCATCATCGTCACCTTTTCCATCTCCATTCTCGGCATGACCCTGATCCCCGGAATGGACGATCAGGGGCATCCCTACAAGATGACCTTTTTCGACGCCTTTTATTTCGTCAGCTATATGGCGTCGACCATCGGTTTCGGCGAAGCTCCCTACACCTTCACCTATCCCCAGAGGATGTGGGTCTCGGCCTGTATCTACCTGACGGTCATCGGATGGTTCTACGGGATCGGAGCCATCGTCGCCCTCGTCCAGGACAAACGCCTGGCACGGGAGATCGACATCGCCCGCTTCCGCAAAAAAATCCAGGAGTTCCGGGAGCCCTTTACCATCATCCTGGGCTACAACAACATCACCCACCTGATCATCGACTGGCTTAACCGGGAAGGAATCCGGGTCGTGGTCGTAGATCGGGATCCCGAAAAGATCGAAGCCCTGGATCTGGAGAACTTCATCCCCGAAGTCCCCTCCCTCGCCGCCGATGTCACCACCCCCGAAACCCTCAAAATGGCCGGCATCCATCAAAAAAGCTGCCAGGCGGTGGTCTCCCTCTTCGAAGACGATATCAAAAATACCAAGATCGCCCTGCTTTGCAAACTTCTCAACAAACGGATCAAACTGGTCATCAAATCGACCACCCAGACCCAAAGCGAGCACCTCCACAACCTGGGAGTCCGATACATCGAAGACCCTTTCCTTTTCGTCTCCAATCGAATGTATCTGGCCCTGACCGCCCCTAGCCTCTGGCTGCTGGAAATGTGGGTCTTCGGTCATATTCTCAAAGTGAGAGAACGAGAGCAGCTCCCACGGGGAAAATACATCATTTGCGGATATGGTCGAATGGGCCACGCCCTAGAACGGGCACTAAAAAAGGCGGGGATGCCCTACAGCTATATCGATATCAAATCCACCGATTACAAGGCCGAGAAACAGAGTGCCGTCTTCGGTGACGGTGAAGATTACAAAACCATGATCGAAGCGGGAGTCAAAGAGGCTGCCGCGATCATCGCCGCTACCAAAGACGACCTGATCAACCTCACGATTCTGGCCACCGCCAAAAAGCTCAACCCCGAAATCTATACCATCGGACGGGAAAACACCCTGGATGACCTGAGTATCTTCCGGGCCGCCCGGATAAATCGTATCTATATTCTCGAACGCATTCTCGCTGAGTTTACCTATCTCTTCATCGCTCGGCCTCTGGCTTACCGGTTTGTCCGGCTTCTGCATACCAAAGACGAAACGTGGGGGGCGAAAGTGGTCGAGCAGATGCACGCCATCCTCGGGGAAAACCCCATGCATTTCGAAATCACCATTGATGAAGAGCACACCTATGCTCTGAGCAAAGAGTTAAACAAAGGACGCAAAATTCCTCTGGGGACCCTGCGACGCTCCCGAGCGAATAGGGAGGAGAGGTTGCCTCTGCTTATTCTTCTGTGCAAATGGGATGATAGACGCATGGAGCTCATGCCTCAGGATGACCTACCTCTGGAGGCGGGCATGCAACTTCTCATCGCCGCCACCGAAGAGAGCAAAAACGATTTTGAATACATTGTCAACAACTATTACGAACTCGAATACGTTATAGGAGAGAAGTAACTATTTGCTCTTCGTTCCCAGCTGATCCTCCAGCAGATCGACAAACGAAAGCTGACTCTTGACCAGAAAACGACGTGCCTCCTGCAGATTCATCCAAGCCGCACGATCGACCTCCGGAAACTCTTGTATTTTCCCACTTTTCGGCGGCCATTCGATTCGGAAAGTGTTGGAGCGGATCTGTGTAGAGAGCTTTGGCGCTTCGAGCGTGTATATGAGCAGCTTTTTCAAACCGCTACGCCCCTCCCCGAGAAAGTGCAAGTCTCCTTCGATCGTCTGCCCCGTCTCTTCCTCAAATTCTCTCCGAGCCGCCTCTTCGGGGTCTTCCCCCTCTACGAGTTCTCCTTTGGCGATACTCCAAGAGCGCTCTTTGTCGCGCCAATAGGGACCGCCCATATGCACGAGAAAGAGTTCAACTCTTCCGTCACGGATCCGATAAGGGAGTATCCCCGCACTTGTTACCATTTTCTCTCCTTCCAAAGGGACTTGAGTTGCCCTCTCCTTGGCTTCAGATCGTTATAATAACCGAAATGAAAAATAAAGGAGCCGTAATGAGCGCGAACGTTCACATCGAAGGAACCGCAAACAGAGTGAGCATCTATCGCATCGATGATCTGGAGATCGAAGGGATTGAAAGTGAAAACTACGATCTGCAGGACAGGGAGGATCTGGAACGATACATGGAAACAATCGACGCCCTCGTAGAAAGCGGAGAGCTGGATCTCCTAGAAAACGGACGGAGTGTCGTAAGCCTCGACCCCGAAGGGATCGAAGAGTTCACCCTCTCGAGCGATGAGTCACATGAGGAGAGCCTGAGCCTGGATGCCTTGCAACTGCTCAACCGCTCCATCCTCGAACCGCTTAAATCCATCAGTGAAGCTGAAGAGGGTGCGATCTTTTATCTCCGCAGCGAAAGCGGCGAAGGATTCTGGGATCTCTCTCTGGAGACGGAGGAAAACGTCGATCCTGCGAAACTCTCAATGGGCTATTTCGATTGCAGCGAATCACTAGACACCTATGATTTACTGCGTGAGAGCTATTTCGACGTTCTTTGTGACACGGTGCTCCCCTCCGATCTTCACTTCGTAGAAGAGCCTTTCACACAGGAGCGCTTCGACTTTAAACCCGGTCTGATTCAGGGATCTCTCTATCGTGTCGCCGTCGACACCACTACCGGAGAACCTCTCCTGGAGCGTCTCCCCTGCCCCCCGAAAATATTCCTCGATGAGAGCGAAGAGATCGTCTGAGACAAAAAAACGGACTTTTCTTCGATCCGTTTTCAAAAAAGCGGAAAGGAATCTTTCCATTCTAAGAAAAAAAGAGTAAAATACGCACCGTTTCACTCGGGGTGTGGCGCAGCCTGGTAGCGCGCCTCGTTCGGGACGAGGAGGTCGCAGGTTCAAATCCTGTCACCCCGACCACTCAAAAAGATCAGCTTTTATTAGGTCCATTCATAGGCTCATTCGCACAATAAGTGCAATTTCCACCTCTAATCATGCCGCAATAACCTTCAGAAACTCACCCATAAAGGCTTCATAGGGAGTTTTGTATCCCGGCACTTCTCAGATCCGGAGATTCGGCATATTCAATGTTGTAGCGCCGCAGGATCTCCCTTTGCTTCTTCATCGCCTCTTTGCGATCGATGACTATGCGCGTACCCGTTTTGTTTTCGAGAATCACTGTCGGGGTATTGCTCAAAACAATTTTGCGATAGAGATCGAGAAAATCGGCGACCTTTTGACCGTTGACTTTGGCGATGGGCCAATAAAGATAGCCGTAATCTCCACGGCTGATGGCGCTGGGAAGCACCCTCAACATCAAATTTACCTCCCGACGTCTTTTGGTAGCGAAGTCTTCCACATAAGGAATCAGATCAATGTGGCTGCGAGCGACTCGAACGGCTAGATTTCGCGTCAGAGGTGAAAAAACGTATCCGCCGAAGATAAAATAACTCGGCATTTTATCGTAGCGGTAGGTGCCGACAAGCAGAAGCTGATTGGCGGTTTTGAGCAACGGAACTTTCAGATGCATCTTCCGACCTTTTCGCAAAATCGTCACTCTTAGCTTCTCTCCGAGTTGATGCAGCTGGGCATAATATTCGTAATTGGTGTATTCATCCCTGCGAAACGCCACCGTCGCATCCTCCTGGATCGGATGTCCGTCGATGGAGGTGATGACGTCACCCTGTTTGAGCATCCCTTTCAAACCGCCGAGTCCGAGGACCTTGTCTGCCAGGACCCCGCCGTCGTATTTCCCCAAGTGGTAGTAACGTTTGAGCGTTGGGTTTTCCGTCGGCTGCGTCAGAACCGGAAAAGCCGGTACACCGTCAAGGTGCCCGTCTTTCAGATCCTTCAGAAAATGGCGGATCATCACCGTCGGGACAAGATAACTGATGTTTTGAGCCTTTTGGATTCCTTCCATAACTACCCCGACGATCCTACCGTCGCTGATGGCCGGACCGCCGCTGTTGCCGGGATTGACCGCGGCGTCGATCTGGATCGCCAAAAAGGATTCGCCGCTATGGACATAACGCTGGTGCTCGATCCGCGAAACCACGCCGGCGGTGACGCTGAGCGTATCACCCCCCATAGGAAAGCCGTAGACCGAAACTTTTTGTTCGATTTCCGGCAATTTACCGAGTTTCAACGGTTTGATTCCTTTGAAAAAGAGAGGATCCCGGACCTTCAAAAGGGCCAAATCCAGCTGATGGGAGACCGCTTCGACGGTGGCGATGTATCGTTTACGCTCTCCGTAGCGCTGAACTTCGATGAACGTCCGATTGGCGACGACATGGGCGTTGGTCAGAATGCGTTTTCCTTCAATCACCGCACCCGAACCGCTGATCTGTTGGATCGAGCTGCTCCAAGGCATGGAATAATTTGGGCTTTTTACAACGGTATATACTTTGACGATAGCCGAACGAAGAGAACTCTCCGAGGGAGTGACAGCGAAAATCCAAACCGGAAAGATCAGAAAAAAAAGTGTAATAAAACGTCGAGCAGAGGGCATAAAAACTCCTTCATTGAAAACTAAAGAATCTTACCCTATAAAGTCGAACGTATTTGAACCGGTCGTATTAAACGTGAAATGAAAAATCGGGGAACGGGGGAAATCCCCCGGGGTAGGGAGGAAAACTCAGCCGACCATCTCGTCCAGGATCTCCTCGGGGACCTGGTCGAAGTTGAGGTAGCTGTAGACTTTCTCTTTCTTGTCGTCGGTGATCTTGCGGTTGACGATCTCCAGATACTCCTCTTTGGTGGGGATGCGCCCCAGGAGAGAACAGACCGCCGCCAGCTCCGAGGATCCCAGATAGACCTGAGCCCCTTTGCCCATCCGGTTGTCGAAGTTCCGGGTGGAGGTGGAGAAGACCACGGCGTTGTCGCGGACCCGTGCCTGGTTCCCCATACACAAAGAGCAGCCGGGGATCTCGGTCCGGGCACCCGCAGCGCCGAAGATGGCATAGTATCCCTCTTCGATGAGCTCTTTTTCGTCCATTTTGGTCGGCGGAGTCACCCAAAGACGGGTATCGACGGCTCCTTCGCCCTTGAGCACCTCGCCCAGAGCACGGAAGAGGCCGATGTTGGTCATACAGCTTCCCACGAAGACCTCGTCGATCTTGTGGGGACGCTTCTCGTCGGCCAGCACTTCGCTCAGGGTCGCCACATCATCAGGATCGTTGGGGCAGGCGACGATGGGCTCGGTGATCTCATTCAGATCGATCTCGATGACCGCTGCATATTCGGCATCTTCGTCCCGCTCCATCAGGGTCGGGTTCTCCAGCCACTCTTTCATCTTGTCGATGCGGCGCTGCAGGGTGCGCTTGTCTTCGTAGCCCTGCTCGATCATCTTCTCCAGGAGCTTGATGTTAGAGCGCAGGTACTCGATGACGGGCTCTTTGTTGAGCTTGACGGTACAGGCGGCGGCGCTGCGCTCGGCGGAGGCGTCGGAGAGCTCGAAGGCCTGCTCGACCTTCAGGTCCTCCAGACCCTCGATCTCCAGGATCCGGCCGGCGAAGACGTTTTTCTTGCCCTTCTTCTCGACGGTGAGCAGCCCCTCCTGAATTGCAGCGTAGGGGATGGCGTTGACCAGATCCCGCAGGGTGATACCGGGCTGCATTTCGCCTTTGAACTTGACTAGGACCGACTCGGGCATATTCAGCGGCATCATACCGGTAACGGCGGC
>JALWNT010000070.1 GCA_027080995.1 Campylobacteraceae bacterium
TTTTGGATTTTGGATTTTGGATTTTGGATTTTGGATTTTGGATTTTGGATTTTGGATTTTGGATTTTGGATTTTGGATTTTGGATTTTGGATTTTGGATTTTGGATTTTCAGGCCTTGACAAAAATTATCAGGTAGTTTAAACTACCCACTACCCACTACCCACTACCCACTACCCACTACCCACTACCCACTACCCACTTTCTTTCTCTTCATAATGCAGCTGTAGCCCCTCACTCGTCATGACAAAACCGCTGATGACGATTTCGCCTTTGTGGACCATCTCGTGGTGTTTTTTGCACAATGGAATGAGGTTGTAGCGGTGGTTTTTGTGGTAGTGGCCGATGTTGCCGGTCTCGTCGGCCAGGTGCTGGGGGGTGATGTGGTGGACCTCTTCGACGGGGGCGTCGCACAGCGCGCAGCGGGCGACGAAAAGCTCTTTGTGGTAGCGGCTGCGTTTTTTCTTTTTGAGGGTTTTGAGTTCGCTGCCTCCGTAGATGAGGGATTCGCGGATCTCTTCGGCCTGGCGCAAAAAGGTTTCGTCCATGTGGAGGCTGCGAGCGAATTCCAGGCCGTAGAGGGAGTCGCCCAGGCCGATTTTGAGATTGCGGTCGTAGATGAGCCGATCCGTCGCGGCGTCGTAGCGCACCCCCAGGTGCAGAAAAATCAGCCGCTTGAGCTTACGTACAGCCTCCACCTCGGCCAGCTGGTGCAGATGGCTGGCGAAGATGAAGCGGGCTCCCAGCTCCTCCAGGCGCAAGATGGCGCTGCTCACAATCGCCAGGGCCGAGAGGGTTTCGGTGCCTTGGCTGATTTCGTCGCCCAGAACGATGGAGCGTTCATCGGCCCGGTTGAAGATGTTTTTGAGCTCCAGCATCTCCACGCTAAAAGTGCTTAAGCCTTTGTAGAGGTTGTCCCGGCTGACGATCCGGGTGAAGAGTTTGCCAAAGATCCCCATCCGCAGCTCCACCGCCGGGACGAAAAAACCCGCCTGAGCCAGGATCACCGCCAGGCCCACACTCTTCATCAGGGAAGATTTGCCGCTGGAGTTGATCCCGTAGAGCAGGACCCCCCGCACCTCTTCGCCCCCGCTTGCGTCGAGCATGATGTGGTCGTGTGCCGTGCCGTTTGGCTCCCCCAGATAGACGTCGTTGGGGATGTAGATGCCATGCTTTTCGTTGGCTTCGATGATGGGGTGGCGCAGAGCGATCGCTTCGAAGAAATTCCCCTCTTCGAGAATCGGGCGGCTCAGGTGCATCCAGCGGGCGCAGCGGGCGTTGCTGACGGCCACGTCGATGTCGGCGATGAAGGCCACCAACCGCTCCAGCAGCAGACTGTAACGCCGTTCGATCTCTTCGAGACTCAGAAGATAGCGCTCTTTGACCTTGGCGACGAGTTTGACCCGGGTGGCCTCGATCCGTTTGGTGATCTCCTCGAAGGCGGGGGCGTGGATCTTGACCACGCTTTTGAGGATCTTGAAACGGAAGTCTCGAAAAAACAGATGTTCACCCTCCAAGGTGACATAGCTCTCTTTGAGCGCTTTTTCGATCTGGTTGAAGCGGCTTTTGGTCAGCACCAGATGGTAGCCCTCGCTCTCGAGATAGCCGATCTGGACCACAGGACCGGTCGCGGCCGAGAGGAGTCGGTCCCGGTCGAAGAGCCCTTCGATGTGTCGGGCGACGGTGCGGAGTTTTTCCCTCTCCCGCTCTTGCTCTTGAGAGAGGGTGTCGATGGCGGGGTGGACCCCTTCGCGGAAGATATTGTCGTCGATCTGGTCGATGCGGTATTTGGCGCAGCGTTCCAGATCGAAACTCTGCTCCAGGTAGGCGGTGAACTCCCGGCTGTCGGCCTCCAACGCCGCATCCACCTCGATCCCCGACTCCCGGCAGAGATTGAAAAGCCCGCCGATCCCCTCCATCGACATGGCCACGTAGGTCAACTCCACCGGATGGAGGCGACGGAGCTTGATTCGCCGTGTCAGGCGTTCCAGGTCGTAGATCTGTTTGAGGCGGGTGGCGAACTGTTCGCTGCGGGGTGAGACCCGTTCGCTCAAGTCGTAACGGGCGTTGAGGATCTCCGGATCGCAGACGGGATTGAGGAGCCGCTCTTTAAGCAGCCGTTTGCCGAAGGCCGTGGAGCTGCGGTCGATGAGCTCCAGCAGCGTCACCTCGGAGGGATCCCGGCTGATGACCCCCAACTGCTCCAGGGCGTTGTTGCCCAGGTAGAGGTAGCGGTTGTTACCCAAAAATTGGGGGCGATTCATCTTTTCGATGAGATGCTCGTCGTGTTCGATGATGAAATCGATGAGGATAGCCAGAGCCTCGGTAGTGAGCGCATAGCGCTCCAGATCCAGGTACTCGATGGGGCTCAGCAGTGAGCGGATCTGAAAGACCCGCGCGAAGAGCTCGTTTTGGTAGGCGATGCGGGGGTGGGATTCGTTGAAGCTGTGAGGGAGATTTTTGATCTCCAGATAGCCTAGCAGCCATTCGGGATCGATCTCCGGGTTGGCCAGGGTGACGATCACTTCGGAGCTGTGGTAGCTCTGCAGCAGATTGAAAAGCTCATCCAGGGCGAAGGTCCGGTCGTCCCGCGTAGAGTGGATCTCGTTGACAAGGGTCTTGCCGGTGGTGACGTCGATGGCGGCGTAGCCTACCGAGTAGATCCCTCGGTTCTCATCTACGAGGATGGAGACGATATTGTTTTCCCTAGCGTCGTTCTGGTACTCGAAGTTGGTGCCGGGAGAGATGATGTTGCCGATGTAGCGCTTGACCTTGGGGGGTGTTCCTTTTTGACGGACCAGGATCACCGTGTATTTACGGCTCTGGACCAACCGGGCCAGATAGCGCTCGAGACTGACGGTGGGGACGCCGGCCATCAGGGGGTTGGAGACGGAATTTTCCAGGATGCTCTTGTTTTTTCGGGTGAGCTGGATGTTGAGAAATTCGGCGATCTCTTTGGCTTTGCCGATCTTGAGCTCTTCGTTGTTGACTTCGTAGACCTCGAAGAAATTGCCCACCTCGATGAAGACCAGGGCGTCGGGGCCGTAGCGCTCCTCGTAGTAGCGCTGGAGTTCGAAGTAGATTTCAGTGAGCAGTTTGCCCTTTTGGTTGAGAATCTCTGTCGCCCGATCCACTGCCAAAGCTGCCCCTTTTTTGTTTGGCGGATTTTAACATAACCCCTGAAAACGTAAGAGCAAGAGATAAATCTTGTATATTATTTAAAATAAGAGTATAGTTATTGTGTTAAGGAATTCGAGGAAAGGTTTTTGAAAACCATCCGGAAAAAGGAGAAAAAATGAAAACCGGAAGTAAAATCTTGGGATTAGTGGCATTGATGGCATTGATGCTTTTTTCTACGCAGGTGTTTGGAAAAAACGCCGACCTCTCACGGTGGTTGAAAAACCTTTCCGAAAGTGCGATGGAAAGTGCACCGGGTGATTATGATGCCGCACCGGAAATCGTCGTCTCTGGCGATACCGTGCACGTACTTTGGTCGAGCAGAGCAGCAGACTGGTCTGTCGTCAGAATCTACTATCGGCACTCTCTGGACAAAGGCAAGACCTGGCAGCCGAAAGTTTTGATTACGGAACGCAGCAGAGACGATCTCGGCGTCGATACTACCTATAGGAAAATGGCGGTGGACGGACAGAATGTCCATATCTTTCTCGGTGAATCGAGACATACGGACGATTCGTGGTATGGAGTCATGAGTTATTTCCGCTCGACGGACAACGGCAGTACTTTCGAAGATGAGAGAGAGATTGTAACGGCTGAGGAGGCTCATAAGATAAATGATATTTATGCATACGCCGCCCATGGAAAAGTGAAAGTCGGTTACACCTACATACGTAATTGGGAAGTAAAAGATTCGGTCAATGTGCTGGTTTCCGATGATAACGGCGATAACTTTACCAGCCATCAGGCAGCCTTCTTTGATGGAGAGAGAGGGGGGCACGAGCCGACGCTCTATGACATGCAGGTAGATGGAGACAAGGTTTATCTTGTCTACGGAGATCCGCATTATTTTTATGGTTTGAGCAGTGCACGACTCTATTTTGCGCGATCTCTCGACGGTGGGCTGACTTTCAGCTCCCAGGAGATCGATGTTCCATCTGATGATGACGGCACACCTAAATCGATGGCTGATCAGGATGATCATTACGTTCCGAAAATCGCGTTCGCCGGATCGAATGTCTATACGGTTTTCAACGGTTACGGACCGGACGGGAATTTTTCTGTCTATCTAAGACGTTCAGAGGATAACGGGACGACTTTTTCTCCGGCGGTCAATCTCTCCCACGATGAACTTCCTGATATAGATATACGGGAAGGACAGGTAACTCTGGCGGCTCGGGGAACCAAGGTCTATGTCTTGATTCAGGAGGACAGCGATAGTTATAGCGACCAACTCTACCTCAAACGCTCGACGGATGCGGGCAGGAGTTTCAAACCGATTCAGGTACTCACGGCTCCGCATTACTACAGTGCGTGGGCTCCCGAGACATGGTGGCCGGTCATCAAACTTGACCCCTCGGACAGCACCGGATCCCATATCTATGTGGCGGCCAATGGACGCTTTTTTGTCTCTTCGAAAGATGCGGGGGCTCACTTTACCGACGAAGTACGGCTCGACCCCTATGCCCACTCTCGTCTGGGTCGTATGCAAATGGCCATCGGAGATCAGGGAGAAGTCCATCTGGTTTCAGACGGCGATATTACCCATTACGATACGGGCGTCGACGGGGACAGTGATATTTTCTACCGGGTCTTCAACTCGGTCGTTCCCATCCACAAACCGACCGGTAACAAGTCTCTCTTCCTCACCCACAGAGAACACGAAGACGGCACAGGCTTGGAACGATGGGATACGATGGAAATCGCCTCCAGCCCCACTCTGGAGTTTAAAAACGCAATGACGATGGAAGCGTGGGTCAAAGTAAACAGAGTAGAGGGTAAAGCAGGGTTCTTAATCATAAAAACCGATGAGTGGATTGATGATATCTGTTACCCTTATCAATTGGGGCAGTCGCGCGATGGAAAAATCGATGTCCGTATCGCCACGACGAATGGAGGATACAAGATCGTTGCCGGAGATCCGATCCCCAACGGCCGATGGACCCATGTGGCGATGACCTACAACGCCAAGGGAGAAAGGAACAATTTCAAAGTCTACGTCAACGGTGAACTGGTCGGACAGCAGACCGTGACTGGTACTCTGCTGACAGGCAAACACCCTTTGCTGATCGGATGGGATGATTACTATGTCACTTACAACAACCTCTCCATCGACGAACTCCGTTTCTGGAACCGGGCCCTGAGCCAGAGGGAGATCCAACGCAAAATGAAGATCGGCCTCAGCGGCAAAGAGGCGGGGCTGGTCGCTTACTATACATTTGATGAGCCTTTCAACCGTTACGGAACGGTTCGGGATATTACCGGCAAAGGCAACAAAGGGATTCTCCTCTACAAAGAGCGCCTAAGCAGGGGGAAAGACTTTGTCCTCAAAGTGTTGGCACCCAACGGTCGGGAGAGAGTGGCGGCAGGTAGAGCCTACAAAATCTCCTGGCAGGCACCTCTAAAAGCGGTCAAGTTCAGTCTTTACTATTCGACCGATAACAAAGCCTCATGGACATTCATAGCGGATGTCGGAAACATCCGGGGGTATCGCTGGAGGATACCGGCCCAAAACGGTAAAAAGCCGAAATGCTTCGTCAAAATCATCGCTAAAAATGCCAGAGGCAAAGTGATCGGTCAGGATCTCTCCAACCGACCCTTTGTGATCGATGTCCTGAAGTTGATCACTCCCAACGGGGGAGAGACTCTCACAGCAAAAAACCGGTATCTGATCCGATGGAGGACCTATGCTCTGACCCGACCTGTGGCCAAAGTCCTGCTACAGTATACGACCAACGGCGGAAAACGGTGGAAAACTTTCAAAACCTTCACAGGAAGAAACCCCGGGCGCTTCAGATGGGCTATCCCTAGAGTATCGAGTACGAGCTGCAAGGTTCGGGTACTGCTTAAAGATAGGCGGAATAAAAACATTGCTGCGGATGCCAGCGATAAAGTCTTTACGATTCAATGACATTATGAGGGATTCTTTTCCCTCTGTTTTTTTTTCTTGAAGAGAAAATCTCTTCTCAAAAAGTGTAGGAAGTGCTTGGATATAATTCCTCCAGAAATTTTTGACGAGGAGGGGGAGTAATGGCACAACGAGCACGTGTGCTTATTGACTGTAATGATGAGCGAGGTCTGGTCTACAAGATCTCGAAAATCTTTTACGAATACGGTCTCAATATCGACAGCAACCGTGAGTTCGTGGACAAAGAGGCTGGCAAGTTCTTCATGCGTACGGTGGTTAGCGGAGATTTTGATGAAAAATCTTTACGGAAAGATTTAGGAGGGATTGTTCCGCCCGGGGCCAACGTACGGGTTATCACTCCCCGACGTAAAAAAATTGTCATCTTGGCCACCAAAGAGTCCCATGCGCTGGGAGATATCCTGATTCGCCATGCCGACGGGGAGCTGGAGGCGGACATCGAAGCGGTGATCGCCAACCGTGACGTTTTGCGGGATCTGGTGGAACGTTTCGACATTCCGTTTATTTTCATCCCCGCCGATGGACTGAGCCGGGAAGAGCACGAGGCGAAAGTACTTGAAGAGCTGGAAAAATACACTTTCGACGTAATCGTTTTGGCCAAATATATGCGAATCCTCACCCCGACCTTCGTAGCCCGCTATCCGGGAAAGATTCTCAATATCCACCATTCGTTCCTTCCCGCATTCATCGGGGCAAACCCCTACAAACAGGCTTACGAACGGGGAGTGAAAATTATCGGGGCGACGGCCCATTTCGTCACCGAAGATTTGGACGAGGGACCCATCATTGCCCAAGATGTCATTCCCGTCAATCACCGTTTCGACTGGAAAGATATGCAGCGCGCCGGTCGGGACGTGGAGAAGGTGGTCCTCTCCCGGGCTCTAAATCTGGTCCTTAACGACCGGGTTTTCATCCACGGTAATAAAACGATCGTGTTTTGATGTTCAATATCGTTCTCGTCCATCCCCAGATCCCTCCCAACACCGGCAATATCGGTCGACTCTGTGTCAATCTGGGGGCGCGGCTTCATTTGATAAAGCCTTTGGGCTTTGACGTCGGTGAAAAAGCGGTACGTCGTGCGGGATTGGATTACTGGAAAGAGTTGAATTTGACGGTTTGGGATTCTCTGGAGGCATTTTTGCAGGCTCATCCGATCACCGAGCGCTTTCATCTGGCGACGACCAAAACGACCCGACCCTATTGGGAGGCAAATTATCGACCCGGGGATTGGCTGCTTTTCGGTTCCGAGACCGCGGGGCTGCCGGAGGGACTCTTGAGCGAATATTCGGATCGCTGTATCACGATTCCCATGGGTCCGCGGGGACGCAGTCTCAATCTCTCGGTGGCGGTGGGGATCGTTGCTTATGAAGGGGTGCGGCAGAGCGGGGGGATTGAGGATTTTGGATTTTGAATGATGGATTTTGGATGAGTGACAGGGGGTGTTTATGAAGTTTGGTGATGTTCTGTATATCGTGGCGATGATTCTTTTTGCGTGGATTACTTTTGCGATCGTCCGGGGAAATTTTCAGCGCAAGTTTGACGAAGAGGGACGTCGAAAAGATTTGATCGACGAAGAGGAGTCGCCGCCAGAGGGATGAAAGATCCCCTCAACAATCCGCAGAAGTTTACTCAGACGTTACACTCGCTGCCGCTGTGACGCTTTTTGAGCATTCCTTCCATGCTGATGTAACTGTTGAGCGCCCCCAGATAGGCTTTGGCGCTGGCGAACATGGTATCGATGCTCAGGCCGTGTCCGATGACGGCGGGTTCGTCGTCGTTGAACTGCACCTGAACGGTGACGCTGGCCAGGGCGTCTTTGCCCCGGGAGACCGATTTGACCTTGTAGTCCATGAGCTGGCCGTGATAGCCGGTGATCCGGTCGATGGTCTTGAAGACCGCGTCGATGGTCCCGTCCCCGATGCCCGCATCGGTCGCTTCGGTGCCGTCGTTTTTGCGGATCGTCACCGCCGCACTGGGGACGCCGCCGGTGGAATCCATCAGTTGCAGGGCCACCAGCTCCCAGGTCTTTTCGACGTTGGCCATCTGGCTGGTCACGAGTGCCCTTAGATCGTCGTCGTAGATCTCCTTTTTCTTATCGGCCAGCTCTTTGAAGCGGGCGAAGGCTTCGTTGAGCTCCTCTTCGCCGAGGCTGAAGCCGAGTTTTTCCAGTTTGTCCTTGAAGGCCGCCCGGCCGGAATGCTTGCCCATGACCAGGGTGTCGTTGACATCCAGGCCGATCTCTTCGGGCGAAAAGATTTCGTAGGTGCGCTTGTTTTTGAGGACGCCGTCTTGGTGGATGCCGCTCTCGTGGGCGAAGGCGTTTTTGCCGACGATCGCTTTGTTGGGTTGGGGCTCGATGCCGGTGATGGAGGCGATGAGGCGGCTGGTGGGGTAAATTTCGCGGGTGTTGATCCCGGTTTCGACGTTGTCGAAGACATCACTGCGGACTTTGAGGGCCATGACGATCTCCTCCAGGGCCGCGTTTCCGGCCCGCTCTCCCAGGCCGTTGACGGTGCACTCCACCTGCCGGGCGCCGTTTTGGATGGAGGCGAGAGAGTTGGCGACGGCGAGGCCCAGGTCGTTGTGGTTGTGGACCGAGATGATGGCCCGGTCGCCGATGAAGGCTTTGAGTTCGGCGATGCGGGCTCCGACTTCATCGGGCAGAAGGATGCCGACGGTGTCGGGGATATTGATCGTTCCGGCTCCCGCGTCGATCGTGGCGTCGATGATCTCTTTCATAAAGCCCATCTCGCTGCGTCCGGCGTCTTCGAGGCTGAACTCCACGTCGTCGACGAAGGTCCGGGCATACTTCACCGCCTCCACGGCCCGTTTGATCACCTCCTCGGGTTTCATCCGCAGCTTGTACTCCATATGGATGGGGCTGGTGGCGATGAAGGTGTGGATCCGCTTTTTTGGCGCGGGGGCGATGGCGTCACCGGCGGCTTTGATATCCTTTTCCAGGGCCCGGGCCAGGGAGCAGACGGTAGAGGTCTCGATCCGCTGAGCGATGCGGTGGATGGCGTCGAAATCCCCGGGGCTCGCCGCGGCGAAGCCCGCCTCGATGACGTCCACGCCCAGCTTCTCGAGCTGGCTGGCGATCTGGATCTTCTCTTCGGTGTTCATGGAGGCGCCGGGGCTCTGCTCCCCGTCACGGAGGGTGGTGTCGAAAATGACGATATGCTCTTTACTCATTTTTTGGCCTTTATTGATGTCGTAAGCTTGGAAAGTTGGCCGATTTTATCCAAAATGGGCTAAATCGGCATATTCGGATAGTGAAAAGTTCGGGGAAAAGGAAGGGTTAAAAGCGCAGCAGGAGGATAGAACTCTTTTTGTTGAAGTGGCGCTCGTAACGGTTGATGCTGTAGACCATACTCTATCCTCCTTTCATCTGTTCACTTTTCGAAAGTATAACGGGATCGGTAGCCAGAGTCAAGCCAAAGGATAAAAATTTTCCAAAAATTAAAAGATATGTACTGCCAGCCAGAGAGTGCCGGGAGCGGTCTTGAGGACCCGGTGCGGGGTCCCGGCGGGAAGAAAGACCATCTCACCACGCTTCAAGGGGTGAAGGGAGCCGTCGATCTCCAGCAGTGCGTTTCCCTCCAGGACCACAACCCACTCGTCTTCTTCCTGACGGTACTCCTTTTGATCGGGCGTATCGGAGCTCACGATTCTGATGATTTTGACGTTCTTGTGCTCCAAAAGGGTGGTGAAGCTTTCACCTCTTTCCGGGGGAAGGGCGTTATAGAGATTCAAAGCAGCATTCCTAGAAGCTCATCGAGATGGCATCGATCTCGTCCCAGCTCATCCGTTTTTTACCCGCTTCCCGGTGACGGAGGATATGATCGACGTAGCGGGCGAAAAGATCGGTTTCGATATTGACCCGGGTGCCGGGGCAGTATTCTTTGAAAAGAGTGTTTTCGACGGTATGGGGGATGATCGTCAGACGAAACCAATCCTCGCCTACATCGTTGATGGTCAGGCTCACCCCGTCGACGGCCACCGAGCCCTTGGGGACCAGGTAGGGGATCTGTTCAGGATCGACGGCGATGTAGTACTCCGTGGCGTTCTCCCCCTGCACGATTCGGCGGATTGTCCCCACGGTATCGACGTGCCCCTGGACGATATGCCCCTCGAAGCGGTCTCCCATCCGCATCGCCGGCTCCAGATGGACCCGGCCTCGCAGCTTCTCGGGCGGAACGATCCGCCGGGTCTCGTCGGCGGCTTCGACTCGGAAGCCGTCGCTCAACACGTCAGTGACCGTCAGGCAGACTCCGTTGACGGCGATGGAATCTCCGATCCTGGTCTTTAGGGAGGAGCGGATGCTCAAAATATGGTTGCGGTCGTCGACGACGGTGCCGATTTCGCGGATCAATCCGGTAAACACAGGCATTCCCTTTAGGGCATCTCTACTAATAGGTCGTGCCCACAACATCTCCAGTTTTTGTCCAGGCAAGGCATCGCTTCGCAGGCATAGCCGTAGCTACGTCAAGAAGCGATAACACAGCATGGGCGAAAACTGGTGATGCCCGCAGGGTGGATTTCGGAGACGCGATCTTTCACTCGATGCTCTCTTCGCCGTAGCTTTGGCTACGCCTTGAAAGCCTCAAGCAAAATCTCACATCCCCAAAACCCATTGTGGGTATTACCTATTAGTAGAGGTGCCCTTTAGATATAATTCGCCAATTATAACTTATAACAGTGGGTAGTGGGTAGTGGGTAGTGGGTAGATATCTGCCCGGTACGCATTTATACCATCGCTGCTGAGAAGCAGGATATTTTTATGAAGTATGATGTGATTGTAATCGGCGGCGGGCATGCGGGGATCGAAGCTTCCCTGGCGGCGGCCCGGATGGGAGCGCGTACTCTGATGATCACCATCCTGGCCGAGCAGATCGGCGCCAGCAGCTGCAATCCGGCCATCGGCGGCCTGGCCAAAGGACATCTGGTCAAGGAGATCGACGCTCTGGGAGGAGAGATGGGGCGCTGCACCGACGCGACGGGCCTGCAGTTTCGCCTCCTCAACTCCTCCAAAGGCCCCGCCGTGCGGGGAAGCCGAGCTCAGATCGATATGGACCGCTACCGGATCCATATGCGCGACGTCTGCCTCAACACCCCCGATTTGGAGGTGCGCCAGGAGATCGTGGAGCGCCTCATCGTCGAGGGGGATGAGGTCCGGGGAGTCGAGACCCAGCTGGGCAACCGCTATGAAGCCCCCAAAGTGATTATCGCGTCAGGAACCTTCTTGGGCGGATTGATTCACATCGGGGCGCGGACCCAGCAGGCGGGACGCCAGGGGGAGTTCGCTTCGATCACTCTCGCGCAGAATCTGAGGGAGTTGGGCTTCGAGATCGGCCGTCTCAAGACCGGCACCTGTGCCCGGATCGGCGGAGAGAGTATCGACTTTTCGGTGATGGATCTCCAGGAGGGCGATGCGGAGCCGATTCCGTTCTCTTTCCGGACGGATCGGAAGAGTTTCGCACCCGAGCAGCTGCCCTGCTGGGTGACCTACACGACCGAAGCAACCCACCAAATCATCGAGAGCAATTTCCACCGCGCCCCCCTTTTCAGCGGGCAGATCGAAGGCGTCGGCCCCCGCTACTGCCCCAGCATCGAGGACAAAATCGACCGTTTCCGGGACCGGCCCAGGCATCAGGTCTTCGTAGAGCCTCAGACCCGTGAAGCCAATGAGTTCTATCTCAACGGATTGAGCACTTCGCTGCCGACCGACGTGCAGGAGGCGATGATCCGCTCCATCCCGGGGTTGGAAAACGCCCGCATTGTCCGCTTCGGCTACGCCATCGAGTACGACTTTATCCAGCCGACAGAACTCAGGCATACGTTGGAGAGCAAAAAGATCCGCGGCCTCTACTGGGCCGGGCAAGTCAACGGGACCACCGGCTACGAAGAGGCGGCGGCCCAGGGATTGATGGCAGGGATCAACGCCGTCTTGGCCCTGCGGGGGGAAGAGCCGCTGATATTGGGCAGGGACGAAGCCTATATCGGAGTGCTCATCGACGACCTGGTGACCAAAGGGACCAACGAACCCTACCGGATGTTCACCTCCCGGGCCGAGTACCGCCTGCTGTTGCGGGAAGACAACGCCCATTTGCGCCTGGCGCACTACGGGGTGAAGCTGGGGCTTTTGCCTGAAGAGTTCGGCCGGCGGGTGGAGGAGACCAAGGCGCAAATCGCCGAAGCCCTGGAGTGGCTCAAAACCCACTACGCCACGCCGACCAAGGAGTTTGTTGCTCGGCTCGAAGCGATGGGCGAAGAGAAGATCAACGACAAAACCGCCTGGATCGACCTGTTGGCCCGCATCGCCGAGCCCAGTCGGGAAAAACTGCTGCAACTGCTGCCCGACTTTGCCCGCTATAGCGATGAGGCGATCGAGCAGATCCTCATCGAGGCCAAATATTACCGCTACATCGAAAAGCAGCAGCAGCAGATCGATCGGATGCACGAGCGCCATGCCGTGAAAATCCCCGAAAATTTCGATTACGCCAAAGTCCAGGGGCTGAGCAACGAAATCGTGGAAAAACTTCGCAAAGCGACGCCTCCGACGCTTTTCGAAGCATCCCGGATCAGCGGCATCACCCCAGCCGCGATCGACATCCTGCACGTCTATATCAAAATGGCCCAAAAAGGAAAAAAGTGATCTATCTTTATGCCTACAGCAACCATCGCTCGGATCTGGACGCACTGCGGCGCATCGGTGCTCTTTGGAAAGCGCTCGATGTCCGGGGGGTCTCTGCGGAGATCCTCGTCAACGATTACCGTGCCCAGCTGGCCGGCCGGGAGCTGGGACTGCCGCCGGCGACGACGATCGAGACCGTCTTGGACATCGATGCGGTGGCCGCTTATGGAGATACGGTGCTCATCGACTCTCCCGAAACGTTGCCCGATGAACGCCTGGCGCATTACGCTTCTCACTTTTCGAAGCTCTTTCTCGTACGCCCCTGCGGCGGGCAGAGCCGCTTCTCGGAGCGGGTCCTCGATCCCTGGGATCCGCAGAAAGGGCCGATCGTCTCCGTGGAGTACGAAGCCGCTTCGTCGGCGACGAAAAGCGGTCGGGTCCTGATCTATGGCGACAGCGATTACGACAAACGGCTTCTTCACTCTGCCGAAGCTTTCGACGGACTGGGGCTCGAGCTCTACTGGGGAAGCTACTTTTATGTCAAGTACGAAGAGGAACTCTTGCGGCATTTCAGCGGGCTGCGGGAGAGCGAGGAGTATGCCGAGTTGATCCGCCGTAGCGAGACGATCGTCACCGCGATGCCGCAGACCGTCGCCGAAGCGGCCGCGGCGGGGGCCCGGACGATCTGGCTGGACCGGGGGACGGAGCCGCCCTGCGTCGCGGAGACGCTGAACTCCTGCGGGGTTTACCGCCTGCCCTGGAGCGAGCTCGGTACGCTTGGGAAGCTGCTGGACGACATTTCCCCTGCCCATCTTTCCGCTTCTTCGCTGGAGTGCTGGATGGAAGCGCTGCTCGATTGAGCCTTTTTTCTTTCGATTTTGAGGGGAAATCCTTCACACTCTCCTCGAAATTTTTCTGATCTTGAGTCTTATCAATCGATTTTAAATGCAATCGTTCTATAATTAACCGTTAAAATCTTTCAACAAAGGACGCACTATGAGCGATAGAAGAGACTTCTTTGGCAAGGCTCTGGGTGCCTTTGCCGGATTGGGAGCCCTGGGGGCTCTCTATGCGGCGAAGCGCACCTGGGATCCTCTGCCGAGTGTCAAAGCGGCCGGTTTTACCACCATCGATCTGAGCCAAACCAAAGAGAATGTGCTCTATACCGAAATGTGGAGGGGTAAACCGATCTTCGTGATCAAGGTTCCCAAAAATGCCAAGCCTTCCGAGGCGCCCAACGGCAATATGGAAAACGCCTACGACGACAAGCGTCTGATCAAGGTCGGAGACAGCAAATTCTTCATCGCGATCGGGCTCTGTACCCACCTGGGTTGTATCCCCGCCTATTATGCGGACCAGCACAAGTTCATCTGTGCCTGTCACGGCGGGCAGTTCAACGCCGCGGGTGAAGTTCTGAAGTCTCCCCCGCCGAGTCCTTTGGTGATTCCTCCCTTTACGGTCAAAGGAATGAAGGTTGTTCTGGGCGAAGCGGGCCCCGAATACAAGAAGCTCAAAGAAGCCGGTTTAGTGGCGTAAGGAGAGAGCATGGCACATTTTGATCCCAACGCAAAACCCTTTTCCCATCAGTGGTTGAACGACAGACTGGCGGTCGATACCCTCAAGCGGGTATTGTCCACAGAGTACTGGATTCC
>JALWNT010000071.1 GCA_027080995.1 Campylobacteraceae bacterium
GGCTGGAAGTGATCGCCGTGGACAAATACGAGCACGCCCCGGCCCATCTGGTCGCCCACCGCTCCTACGCCGTCGATATGCAGGATGCAGAGGCGGTCTTGGCCCTGATCGAAAGAGAAAAGCCCGACTACATTCTCCCCGAAGTGGAAGCGATCAGTATCGACGCTCTTTTTGAAGCGGAGAAACGGGGCTATCACGTCATCCCCAACGCCGAGGCGGTCAACAAGACGATGAACCGCAAAAACATCCGGGTCTTCGCCGCCGAGGAGCTTGGGCTCAAGACCAGCGCCTACCGCTTCGTCAAGAGCGCCGGGGAGCTGCGCGCCGCCGCCGAAGCTCTGGGATATCCCTGCGTGGTCAAACCCGTCATGAGCAGCTCGGGCCACGGCCAGAGCGTCGTGCGCAGCCCCGAGGAGGTGGAGCGTGCCTTCGAGATCGCCCAGGAGGCCCGGGGTGACGCCAGCGAACTGATCGTCGAAGAGTTCATCCCCTTCGACTACGAAATCACTCTGCTGACGGCACGCAACGAAACGGGGACCGTCTTTTGCGAACCCATCGGACACATCCAGCAGGACGGCGACTACATCCTCTCCTGGCAGCCGATGCCGATGAAAGAGGACGCCCTGAAAAAGGCGCAACAGATCGCCAAGGCGGTCACCGACGGCCTGGGGGGCCGGGGAATCTTCGGCGTGGAGTTTTTCGTCAAAGGCGAGGAGGTCTACTTCTCCGAGCTCTCCCCCCGCCCTCACGATACGGGGATGGTCACCCTCATCACCCAGAGTCAGAGCGAATTCGCCCTGCATGTGCGCGCCGTCCTGGGCCTGCCGCTGGGCTTCGAGTTTTTCGCTCCGGGTGCTAGCGCCGCCTACAAGGCCAAACACGAAAGCGAACACCCCAAGATCATCGTCCCCGACGACGCCTTCGGCAAAGACACCTATGTCCGAATCTTCGGCAAACCCGAATCCCACGTCGGCCGCCGCATGGCCGTCGCTCTGGCCCTGGGCGACGACGTGGAGGAGGCCAAAGCCAAGGCGCAGTCCATCGTCGACCGGATGGAGGATGAATAAGACCGCCTGCGGCGGTGTTATTGGTCTATTGGTGTATTGGTTATTGGGAAACCCTACCTAATTACTAGATTACTAGTTACTCGTTAAAAAAGGAGTCGCTTTATGAAATTCATCAGTCGCGTTTTTCTCCCCCTGCTGCTCCTGCTCTACATCGGATATGAGACCTGGCTCAAGCTCCATCATCTCTCTCTGTGCTCAGCCACCGGCTGCCGCCTCGCCGGAGAGTTGCTGCGTTTTCCCTCGATCTACCTCAACTATATGGGGCTCGCCGCCGTGGGAGCCATCCTTCTTTTCGGCCTCTTCTCGCTTTTCAGCCGAGCTTTCGAAAAGCTCTACTTTATCGCCCTCTATACCGCGATCGCCTTCGAGTCGATCATGATCGGCTACCAGATCTTCGCCAACCCCGAACCCTGCCTCTTCTGCCTCGGGGTTTACGGCGGATTGCTGCTCATTGCCCTGGCGAGCCGGGCCCGCTGGCTTCTCTACGCCCTGCCGATGATCTTCGCCCTCTTTTTCGCCCTCGGCGACCTGGCGATCCCGCGCAACGTAGCCCTGATCAAAGGAGACGGCCTCTATCTCATCGCCTCGGACCACTGCCCCCATTGCCAAAAGGTCAAAAAGTATTTCGCCGAGCACCACATCGCCTATCATAAGCTCTCCGTCAACGACCCCAGCGTCCGCCACCTGGCCAAGGCTCTGGGGATCACGGAGATTCCCATCCTCATTCGGCGAAAAGGCGGCGTCACGACGATCCTCTATGGAGACCGCCCCATTCTCGCCACCTTCGAAAGCCCCGAAAGCACGGAGACAAAAGCAAAATCGGGCAAAGCCCCTGCCGATGAAAACCTCTCAACCCCGGCAGCCCCCCTCAACCCCTTCAACGCCTCCGAAAAGGGCGGATGCAGCCTCGACGCCGTGACCGAAAACCCCTCCGGCGGCTGCGAAGAATCGGGCCCGGAGATCCCCCTGCGATGACACGGCAGCGAACGCTCACGCTCCCCCCGATGCCAAGAGGAGTGCATCTGATCACCCGGCAGATCGAGCCGGAGATCCAAGGGATCGGCACCGGCATCGCCCATCTCTTTTTGCAGCACAGCTCTGCTTCGTTGGCGATCAACGAAAACTACGACCCCGATGTCCGCCGGGATGTGGAGCGTTTCTTGCGCACCCTGATCCCCGACGGCTGGAGCGGCTTCACCCACACGCTGGAAGGCCCCGACGATATGCCCGCGCATATGAAAAACATCCTCATCAGCCCCAGCCTCACGATCCCCGTCACCGACGGCCGGCTGGCTCTTGGCACCTGGCAGGGGATCTATCTGCTGGAGCATCGCGAACACGGCGGAAGTCGCCGGATCGTCATTACGCTGATGGGGGAATAGCTTGCTACGTGTTACGTGTTACGTGTTACGATAAAAGAAAAACGACCGATTACATAATTCGTAATTCGTAGCACTTAGCACTTAGCACGTAACACAAATAAAAAGGATCGCAATGAAACTTGTCCTTCTCGACGCCGAAACCTTGGGAGAGGATCTCGATCTAAGCTCCTTGAAGCGTTTCGGTGAGCTTGTCGTCTATCCGCGCACCGCACCGGATGAAACACTGCAAAGAATCGACGGCGCGGAGATCGTCATCACCAACAAGGTGCTCCTCGATCGAAAGATCCTGATGGCGGCCCCCCGCCTCAAACTGGTCTGCATCGCCGCCACGGGGATGAACAATGTCGATCTCGAGGCGGCGAAAGGAATGGGGATCGCGGTCAAAAATGTCGCCGGATACTCCACCCCCAGCGTCGTGCAACACACCTTCGCGATGCTCCTCTACCTCAACGAGCAGCTCGCCTACTACGACCGCTTCGTCAAAGAAGAAGCGTGGAGCCGCAGCGGCCTTTTTACCCACCTGGGGCGTCCCTTTTCCGAGGTCGCCGGCAAGCGCTGGGGGGTCATCGGGATGGGGACGATCGGCTCCGAAGTCGCCCGCATCGCCCGGGCATTCGGCGCGGATGTGGTCTATTATCCCACCTCGGGAATCGCCCACGAAGATGCCTATGCGGCACTGGAGCTCGAAGAGCTGCTGCGTACAAGCGACATCGTCAGCATCCACGCGCCGCTGAATGAGCGGACCCGGGGGCTCCTCGGCGCCGAGGAGCTTGCCCTGCTTCCTCAAAAAGCCGTTCTTCTCAATCTCGGCCGCGGCGGCATCGTCGACGAAGCGGCGCTGGCGGCGGAGCTGGAGCGCCGGGAGCTCTACGCCGGGCTTGATGTCACCGAACAGGAACCTCTGCCCGAAAACTCCCCGCTTCTGAAGCTAAAACACCCCGAACGCCTCCTCGTCACCCCCCACATCGCCTGGGCCAGCATCGAAGCGAGAGAGCGGTTGCTTCAAGGGATTGTGAAGAATATCGAGGAGTTCGTGAAGTGATAGTCTTCAGTCTTCAGTCGTCAGTCATCGGGGAAAAAGTCGCAAGTCGCAAGTCGCAAGAAGTGTTGCCTTCGGCAACATCATTGGTCATTGGTTATTGGTCATTGGGAGCGCCTGCGACGCTTTTTGTGGTTTGTCATTTGAATAGAAGCGCTGCGAAACAGCGCATACCAAAATCATTCACCATTCATCATTCACCATTCACCAATTCGTGGGATCGCAATCCCACACTACATCATTCCAATCCAACATCCAAAATCCAAAATCCAAAATCGATTTTTTCTCCCAAAAGGAGAAAAAATGCTTGATCTTCTCATCATCGGCAGCGGGGGCACCGGGCTCTCGGCCGCCCTGGAAGCCGCGACAGCCGGAGCCGACGTCGCCGTCGCCTGCAAAAGCCTGCCGACCCAGGCTCAGACCTGCATGGCCCAAGGAGGGATCAACGCCGCTCTGGGCAACGTGGAGCCCGACAGCCCCGAAGAGCACATCGCAGACACCCTGCGCTCCGCCCACGGCCTGGCCGACGAAGCGATGGTCCGCACCCTCTGCGAATCGGCCCCCGAGACCATCGAGTGGCTCGACCGCCTGCTCGTGCCGTTTTCCCGTATCGACCCTACCGAAACTCCTCACTCCCCGCTTCTCACTTCCCACTCGTTGCAAACGATCGCCCAGCGCCGCCTGGGAGGGGCCAGCCACCCCCGGGCCTGCTACGCCCAGGATTTCACGGGCCTCAAAATCCTCCAAAGCCTCTACGACCGTTGCCTCGAAGCGGGCGTTACCTTCTATCCCGAACATACCCTCGTCGATCTCATCTCGGCCGACGGCCGGGTGGAGGGGGCGCATTTTTGGCACTTCGCCGAAGGGGAAATCCACAGCATCCGTGCCGGAGCCACGCTCCTGGCGACCGGCGGCTTCGGTGACCTCTACCACGGCCACAGCACCAACGCCTACGGCGCCAGCGGGGACGGCATCGCCGCAGCGCTGCGGGCGGGGGCGGCTCTGAGCGACATGGAGTACGTCCAGTTCCACCCCACCGCGATGGCCGGCTCCGCCCTGCTCATCAGCGAAGGCGCCCGCGGGGCCGGAGCGATACTCGTCGACAACGAGGGAAGACGCTTCACCGATGAGCTCGGCCCCCGCGATCAGGTCGCCCGGGCGATCTTCGAAAAGATCGATGCCGGAGAAAAAGTCTTTCTCGACCTGCGCCCCATCCCCCGCCGAACTCTCGAGGAGTTGATGCCCCAGGAGCTCCGCCTCGCCCGCCTGCACGCCCACATCGACCCTTTCGAAGAGCCGATCCCCATCCAACCGGCAGTGCACTACAGTATGGGGGGGATCGATGTGGACCGCCGCCTGGCGGCCCGGGGGATCGAAGGGCTCTGGGCCGCGGGAGAGTGCAGCGACGCGCACGTCCACGGCGCCAACCGCCTGGGAGGAAATTCCCTGCTCGAAATCATCGCTTTCGGCCGGCTCGCCGCGCGAAATGCACTCGCAACCCCCAAGATAGCCCCCGGTACCCGGCAAAGCCCCGATCCCGCATCGCGCATCGAGACGATCTTTGCCCGGGAGGGGAAGTTCAACCCCTACCACAAACGCAAGATCCTCGGCAAGCGCCTCTACCACGACCTGGGAATCATCCGGGAGGAGCGAGGAATGCGCAGCGCACTGGAGTATATCGACGAGTTGAGGGCGAAGCTTGCGCAGACCGCTTTGCGGGATAGAGCCCGCCGCTTCAACCGTGCCCTGGTCGAGTATCTGGAATACGAAAACAGCCTCCTCCTCGCCGAAGCCGTCGCCCAAGCCGCCCTCTGGCGCCGGGAGAGCCGGGGAGCCCACTGGCGCAGCGACTATCCGCAAGAGCGGGAAGAGTACGCCCGGCCCAGTAAAACAGTGATGAAAAACGGGGAGGTGGAAACGTGTTGAGTGCTATGTATTACGTGCTATGTGCTAAGTGCTATGTGTTAAGAGACAGTCGCAAGTCGCAAGTCGCAAGAAATGTCACCTTCGGTGACGGCAGTGGGCAGTGGGCAGTGGGCAATGGCCGCGTCTTTGACGCCGTTATTGGTATATTGGTGTATTGGTGTATTGGAGGCAGAGCTTTAGCCCTGCATTTTGCGGGAATGAATTCCCGCCTCCAAGACAATGTATCGTATAACAACAATCCAACATTCAAAATCCAAAATCTATCATCCAACATCCGAAAGCAAAGCTTTCGTCTCGGGGGTGGAAAATGAAACTCACCATCCAACGCACCCAGGAAGGCAAAAGCTACGACGAAACCTTCGACGTCGCTTCCCTCAAAGTCACGACCCTCCTGGCCGCGCTCTACGAGATCAAAGCCAAAGTGGACGAAACCCTCACCTTCGACGCCGGTTGCCGCAGCGGAGTCTGCGGGGCCTGCGCCGTGCGGGTCAACGGCCGCGAAACCCTCGCCTGCTCCTACAAACCCCAAGACGGCGACCGCATCGAACCCCTCAACTACCATCCCGTCCTGCGAGACCTGCGGGTGGACAAGGAAAAAGCCCAGGAGACTTTGAAAAAAGTCTTATCAAATTTCAGCATCCAAAATCCAAAATCCAACATCCAACATCCGCCTCTCTCCCCAAAGGAAGAGGCGCTTTTCCGTCTCCAGACCGACTGCATCCTCTGCGACAGCTGCTACTCCGCCTGCCCGGTACTGGCCGTCAACCCCGACTTCCTCGGCCCCTTCGCCCTCACAAGAGCCTGGCGCTATTTCACCGATCCCCGTTACATAGAAGAAGTGCCGAACGAATCCATCCAAAATCCAAAATCCAAAATCCAAAATCCCGTTTTACTGGACGCCGTCCAGCAAAACGGCATCTGGGACTGCACCCTCTGCGGCGAATGCACCGCCGTCTGCCCCCAACACATCGACCCAAAAAGCGATATCATGCAGCTCAGAGGCGAAAGCCTCAAAGCGGGATACAGCGATCCCAATCTCGCCGCTCAGAGTTTCGGTACCCCCGATTTCGGCGGGGGCTTCGGCTTCGACCCCAACGCCGGCTTCTAACGCCCGATCGCAAAGGCGTAGAGAATCTTCCCCTCCGTCCCCAGAAACTCCCGCACCTCGTCGTCGTAATAGGCCCCGATCCCGCTGGCACCGATCCCCTGAACCTCGGCAGCCAGATAGAGCCGATGACCGATGAGTCCCGCTTTTTGATAGAGCGGAGCGTAGTTCTCTCCCGAGGAGACCAGAAAAAAGGTGACGGCACTCTCACTCCCAAGTGCCTGCTCCAGACAGAGATATCCCGCTTTGCCGGAGAGATCGCCCCGCTTCAGATACTCCCCCTCTTTGACAAGCCCCGGCTCCATACCCTCCACACGATTGACCACGGCATAGAGTTCCACCGCTTCGTCACAATCGCTCGGTACGGAAGCCTGGGCCCAGCGCACAATCTGCGTAAACTCCTCTTTGCTTATCGATCGACGGGAGAACTGCCGGATGGAGCGGCGCCGCAGGATCGCTTCGGCCCAGGCCTCCCGTGTGAGAGGGAGCCTCGGAACCCGATACTCTTTGCGACATCCCCGCAAATGCCCACTCGCCAGATAGACCGCTTCGATCCGCTCGTTGGGCTCGAAGCTCCCCGTGGGATCCACCTGTTCCAGGCTCCCCTCGGGGAGACGAACCTCCGCCTCTTCGGGTGTGCTCATGTCGAAAGCCGAGAGCATCCCCTCCTCCCGTCCGAAGCCGAAGAATCGGTTGAGCCCCTGCCGATCGATCCGGTACCGGATCGTGTAGGCTCTCTCCCAAAGCAAAGCCCCCGCCTCGGTACTGCCCAGCAGATGCCCCGCATCCAGGAGCACGTAGCGGAAGGCCCGATCGCGATACTTCCAGCTCGATCGCCAGTAGATCCCGCTGACGAAGAGCAGCAACCCCCGGCGACGACGGGGATCCTCCAGGGTGGCCTCCAGTCCTTCGCTCTCGTCGATGGGCCGCAGCAAGACCGCCGAAGAGCTCGCTACCTCCAGATGGTAAATTCCGTCGGCGAAGCCCTCCACTCCCCGGGCCTGAAAATAGACCTCGTTGGGATAGAGGGCCCCCGCACTGGGGTTGGTGCGCAGATAGTATTCCACGCCGGGATAACTCTTTTTGGCGGTGATCCCGGCGACCCGATAAAGAAAACGTTTGAGAGGATCCGCTTCCAGGAGTGAAACTCTGGGCAGATCCGCCGGATAGTTTTTGTAGACCGAAGGCTGGGTCGACCAGTCGAGGCCGTGGGCGTTGCGCCGGACCGAGGCCCAGCTGTGCTTCGTCGCTTCATGGTAGGCGTCGGTAGGGGAAAGAGGGTGAAATTTACTCATACTTCGCTCCGAAAGTGCGGTGTAAAAAAAATGCGAGTAGGAGGTTTAAGCATATCGGACGTTTCGTGGAAAAGTCTCTTTTATCGACTATCCGTATGGAAAGTATGATCCCGGAGATATTCAGGCTCGACGATGACGTTTGACACGGTCAAACCTACAGCGGTATAAATGCTTTCCACAGGCCAATGGCCAGTGGGCGCAACCAAAGGGCTACACACTCTCCCGAGGATCGGTGATATAGCCGGCGATGGCGCTGGCGGCAGCGACGGCGGAGTTGGCCAGGTAGATTTCACTGGTGCGGGCCCCCATACGGCCGACGAAGTTGCGGTTGGTAGTGCTCACACACTTCTCGCCATCACCCAGGATCCCCATGTAGCCCCCCAGACAGGCGCCGCAGGTGGGGTTGGAGACGACGGCTCCCGCTTCGATGAGGGTGTCGATGAGCCCCTCCTTTTCGGCCTGCATGAAGATCCGCTGGGTCGCGGGGGTGACGATCATCCGGGTGTGGCGGGCGACCCGCTTGCCCTTGACGATCTCGGCGGCGATGCGCAGATCCTCCAGCCGTCCGTTGGTGCAGCTGCCGATCATCACCTGATCGACTTTGATTTTATCGGCCACCGCTTGCTCGACGGGCTTGCCGTTGCTCGGCAGGAAGGGGTAGGCGATCACCGGAGAGAGTTTGCCCACGTCGATGGTGATCGTTTGGCAATACTCGGCATCGGGATCGGAGTAGTGGATTTTCGGCTCTGCCCGCAGTCCGCCATTGGCTTCGGCCCGCTCTTTGAGGTAGGCTTGGGTGATCTCGTCCACGGCGATGATTCCGTTTTTGGCCCCCGCTTCGATGGCCATGTTGCAGATGCTGAAGCGGTCGTCCATGCTCAAGTACTGCAGCGCTTCGCCGGTGAACTCCAGCGCCTTATAGAGCGCCCCGTCGACGCCGAGAATGCGAATCAGCTCCAGGATGATGTCCTTGCCGTAGATGTGGGGGCCGGGTTTGCCAACCAGTTTCACTTTGATGGTCTCGGGGACCTTGAACCAGTTGCCCCCGGTGATGATGGCGAAGCTGATGTCGGTGCTCCCCATCCCGGTGCTGAAGGCCCCCAGGGCGCCGTGGGTACAGGTGTGGCTATCAGCCCCGATGATCACGTCGCCGGGGACGACAAGCCCCTTCTCGGGCAGCAGGGCGTGCTCGATCCCCATGTCCTTCTCGTCGAAGAAATATTTCAGATCGTGCTTGAGGGCGAAATCGCGGCTTATTTTGGCCTGGTTGGCGCTGGCGATGTCCTTGGCGGGGATGTAATGGTCCATGACGATGGCGAAGCCGTCGGGATTGGCCAGCTTCTCGGCTCCGCTCTCTTCGAAGGCCCGGATCGAGATCGGAGTGGTGATGTCGTTGCCGATGACCATGTCGATGTCGACGCGGACGATTTCGCCCGCTTTGACGGGGCGGCCGGCATGCTCGGAAAAGATCTTTTCGGTGATGGTCTGACCCATACGCTATCCTTACTATGTGCTCTTTGTCCCAAAAAATGCATCGATTGCACCGCCCGGCCCTACGGCGAACGGAGCGTCCCTCTTTGACGACACATCTTTTGGAATTTTCACGGAAAATTTGTAGGGGATTATATCCAATTCACTCCCGCTTTTTGGCGAAAAACATTCGCCCGAAATGAAACCGTCTAATCCATCCCCATCTGTTTTTTGAAATCGGCGAGACAGTTGGTGCAGGTTTTGATTTTATTGTTTTCGATCACCATCTGCAGAGCCTCGGGATCAAGTACCTGGACATGGTGCTGCCGATCCACTTCGATGATCCCCTCTTTTTTCATTTTTTTGAAAATACGGGAGAGGGTTTCGGGAGTGAGGTTGAGAATGGAGGCGACTTCGTTGTACTTAAGTTTGCTGAAAATTTCACTGTTTTCCAGAAGCATCTTCGCGACCTTGGCTTCCGAGGAGTAAATCGTCTCTTTATGAATCAGGGCCGAAAGGACCATGATCTTCGAGGTCAACGATTTGATGATCTCCAGAGAAAAATCCTGCTCACTCAGATTTCGGTAGATGTAGTCGTAAGGGACCATCGCCATTTTGCCGTCGGTGATGAATTCACAGGTAGCGGGGAAAGGCATCTTCTCGAAACAGGCATACTCTCCCACCACCGCCGGAGCATCGAAACGGTTGATCTGGATCTGCGTCCCTTTGGGTGATGTCTTGTAGAGTTTGACGGTCCCATCGAGGACGATGTAAAGATACTCTCCCCGATCACCTTCGTAAAAGACGATACTCTCCCGACTGTAACTACGAATTACAGCATGTTCTTTGATCTCTTCGAGATGTTTCTCGGAAAGCTTGGAAAAGAGTTGGACCTCTCTCAAATCGACCATCGGCATACCCTTTCACGTTCAAGCGTGAATTGTAGCAAAGATTTTTTAGTGGAGAGATTATATCCGACTGTTTTTCTCAACTTTGGTCGTCGATACTTTCAAACCAACTCAACTCTTTATGCAGTTCGACCACACGACCGACGACAATCAAAGCCGGTGTCTGAAGCCCTTCGGCTCTTTGCACGATATTCTCCAGCGTCCCGATCACCGTCTTCTCATCCGGCCAGGTCCCTTTGCTGATCACGGCGATGGGAAAGTCTTTGGGTTTGCCGATTTCCAGAAGCTTCTCGACAATATAGTTGAGGCGATGCAGCCCCATGAGGAAGATGATCGTATCGTCACTTTTATAATTCTCCCAGGGGATCTGACTCTTCTCCTTGGCTGCTTCATGCCCGGTGACGACCCGAAAGCTGACGGTGATTCCCCGATGGGTGACGGGGATTCCCGCATATTCGGGTACGGCGATGGCGGAGGTGACACCGGGAATGAATTCGAACTTCACTCCACGTTTGCGCAGATAAAGTGCCTCTTCCCCTCCCCGGCCGAAAACCAGAGGATCTCCCCCTTTGAGCCGAACCACTGTGTCGTATTTTTGCGCCGCTTGATAGATCACTTCATTGATTTGATCCTGAGGCAGTGTATGATGGCTGTCGGCTTTGCCGACGTAGATGAATTCGCATCCGTCTTTCGCCTCGGCGAGAATATCGGGATTGGCAAGCCGATCGTAAATGATCACATCCGCCTCGCGAATCACACGCAGCGCTTTGATCGTCAGTAGATCGAGGGCGCCGGGACCGGCACCGGTGAGATAGACCATTCACTCTCCTTTTTCGCCTTCGGCGAAAGTCATTGGTTATTTATTGTTTGTTATTGAGTGCTCTGAAAAAGAGTTTCATATACCCGTTTTGCGGGACTGAAATCCCGCCTCCAAAAATGTGCAACACAAAGCCGCACCCCAAAACTCTTCACTCTTCACGTGCTATCTCGGCAGAGCTGAGATAGCACGACGGGTCTTCCGCCCAGAGATCCCCGTGAATCGCCCAGGCACGGCTGCGGCTGCCGCCGTTGCAGACATCGATGACTCCGCACTCGGCACATTTGCCCGAAAGCTTCCGGGGGTGTTCCCGAAGTCGGGTGAGCATCTCGTTCTTTTCATCCAACCAAATTTCGCTGAAGGGCTTTTCGGTCATATTCCCGAGGACAAACGGGAAGAAGGGATCGGGTTTGACGTTGCCCATCCAGTCGATGTTGACCAGCTTGCGCCCGGCGCTGTTGCCGCCCCAATTTCTCAGTCTCCGCTGCATCTCATCGCGAAGATCGGGATAGCGCTCACCGAACTTTTCCAAAAAGAGTATCGCATCCATCTCCATGTTGCCGGTGACGATATCGACCTTGCGTCCCTCGTCGTGATACTGAAAGGCTTTGTCGATGATAAATTCAACAAACTTCCGCCGCTCCTCTTTGGAGATATCGATCTTGAGATTCTCCAACCCTCGACCGCTGTAGACCAGATGGGAGATGTAGATTTTGTCCACTCCGATCTCTTCGGCCAGATCGAAAATATCGTAGAAACTCCCTTTGGTCTCTTCGGTGATCGTAAAGCGGATCCCCGCATTACCGCCATGCCGCTGGATCAATGCAATAGCGTCGAGACTACGGCGATAGGCTCCCTCCAGACCGCGAAAGGCGTCATGAACCTCTTCGATTCCGTCGATGCTGATGCCGATGTAGTTGAAGGTTTCTATGATGCGATCAACATTTTTTTCACTGACATAAAGACCGTTGGTAGAGAGGTAAGTAACGATCCCCGCTTCGCGCATTGCCCCAGCGATCTCGAAGATATCTTTGCGGATCAGGGGCTCCCCGCCGCTGAAGATCACAAAGCGAATCCCGGCTTTGAGAAGCTCCGGAATCGAATCCAGAATAAACTCGGTAGAGAGAAAATCCTCACTGTTGGGATCGGCGTAGCTGTAGCAGTGGCGGCACGCCAGGTTGCATCGGTTGGTGAAATTCCAAATCGCGATGGAACCGTCCAGAATGCGTTCGGGTCTACCCGCCGTGACCGAATCGATCAGGTTGGAGAGGCGAAACACTTACTGACTCACTTTCCGGATTTTCGGTGCGGGTTCGTTAGGCGCTTCAAAAAGGAAAATGCCCGAGGGTTTGGGGACCGGCCACATAAAATGTTTCCACCACTTTTTCGGATCGGGATCGGAGACCCTATAGGCGAGAACTTCGTTTTTCGTGTTGACACTGAAGTAGAGATGGGGAGTATCTTTGGACCAGCGCAGATGCAGGATCCAGCCGGGGAAATGGAAGGTGCGGGCTATTTTGAAGGTTTTGGTATCGACGATCTGGACGTAGGGGAAATTCTTTCCGCTGAAAGAGACGGCCAACCATTTTTTGTCGGGACTGATCGCCGTAAAGACGGGATTTCCTTTCATATCGATGGAGGTCACCGGCTTGAAATTATAATCGAAGACAAAGACTTTCTTCGCTCCGACGGCGGGGACAAAAAAGTATTTTTCGGAAATGCTCCAGAATCCGAAATGGGGAACTTTGAGAATACGCTCTTTTTTCCCCAGGTTCAGAGGAATCTTTTTGTACTCCATCGTATCGAGATTGAGCAATCCCACATCGGGAGAGTTGAAAAGGCCGGCTACGTAGAGATTCTTGTGGATCATCGCATCGAAAGGGACTTTGCCGATGTCGGTAAATTTTTTGTAAAGAACGAAATGGGGCTTGCCCTTGCCGGCATTTTCGTCTTTCATCACCCAGATCTGGTCAGCATCCATCAGTTCGAAAATCAGATAATTTTTGTAATTTTTGATCCCGACGTTGCGACTGCCGGTTTTGATCGTCTGGATCGGATCAAGGTCCCGATCAAGCACTTCAACGGTTTTGTTGTCGTAATTGGCAACGGCAAGATAGTTTTTGCCGATGATGAAACCGATGGCGCTTTTGGAAGTTTTGTACTCCTTGAGCTTTTTATTATGAATGGGGTCAAACTTGATGACGTAACCGTCACGGGTAATCACATAACCGTCATTGTCGCGGAATTTGACCACGGCGTGGTTGAAGTTGTGCATATTTTTGATCTCATCGACAAGAAGATTGTGGTCGATGACGGCCAGCGCGGAGTTTTCGCGCTCCACGACGAAAATCTTCTCCCGCGCCTGAAGTGTCAGACTCAGTAGCAGTGCCCCCAAAAGGGCCAAAACGCCTTGTTTCATTTTTTATCCTTGAAGCTGAGAATGTAGTCGGTAAGAGCTTTGAGCTGCGAAGCGTTGAGATCGGCGAAGGCGGGCATCGAGTTGCGGGCATAGCCCAGGGATTTGTAGGTATGCTCCGGATCCGCGATCTGCGCCATGATCTGTGCGGGAGTGCGCTTGTCGGCTATGCTGCGAAAAGAAGGTCCGAAGGCTTCCGCCGTCTGATGGTGGCACCCCCAGCAGTACTCTTTGAAGTATCGCTCCCCCGCCGACGGTTCGGCCGCCGCCGAGACAGTGAGAGCAAGCAGAGTGATTGCCGCAAACCCGATTCCTCTTTTCATGAACGCTCCTTGACTTTGAGGGGGTATCATATCAAGTGTTTCGTTACCGACAGTTGAGGATCGTCAAATCGGAACTTTCAGCCCGGCAGACCAAGGTTGCGTTACAATCACTTGCATGAAGGAACTCAATAAGATCGAACGCCTCAAAGCGGAGTGTACTCCCGCCGATTTTTTGGCAAGAATAGACAACGTCGACTGGCACTCCCCCTCCGAAGCGGACCGCTTCTATCTCAAAAACTACGGGATTTACAACATCAAACTGCGTCCTGAACGCTGGATGCTCCGCCTGCGTTTCGACGGAGGACGGATCGATGCAAAACGGTTGCGCTATCTAGGCGATCTGGCCCTCCGGGAGCGACTCCGCCCTCTTTTGACCGCCCGGGGGCAGATCGAACTCCACGATATCTCTCCAAAGCGCATCCTCCCTCTCTGGCGAGAGTGCGGGGAACGGGGTCTACTCTCCTGGCAAACTCTCACCGACAATTTCCGCGCCCTTGTCACCGATCCGCTCTCCGACTGCGCTCCCGATGCCCGGATCGATACCTTTACGCTCCTCGATGCGATCCGTGAGCGTTTTCTCGCCCGTCCCGAATGGCTCGGGACTCTCCCACGCAAATTCAACACTGCCCTCATCGGACGAGAAATCCCCTCTTTCAATCCCTGGGGCAACGATCTGCTCTTCGCCCTCGCCGAAAAGGAGGGACGGTGGGGATTCAACCTCTATCTCGGAGGGAAAAATAGCGAAACCGCCCAAGATGCCGATATTTTTTGCCTGCCGGAGCATGTCGCGGATCTCTTCGAAAGTGTCGCACGAGTCTACAAAATCCACGGCTACCGCGGCAGCCGCTCCAAAACCCGACTCTTTCACCTCATCCAGGAAGTCGGCATGCCGCAACTAAGAGAGTGGATAGCTCGCGATTTCGGTCGCCCTCTCGAAACTGCGGGAGCTCCAAAAATGCAAAGCAGCATCCACAACCGCGACCGCCTCCTCCCTATTCAGCGCTTCGGCCACCACGGAGAGATTGATCCCCAAACATTGCTAAAAATTGCCGACGCAGCGGAAACCCGCAGCCGGCAGCTGCGTCTGACCCCCCACCAGGAGCTCTGGATTTTCAATCCCAAGATTATTCAAAATCCAAAATCCAAAATCCAAAATCCCGCCTCCGATAGAGGCGGAATCACCGCCTGCGCCGGACTCCGCTACTGCCCCCTCTCGCTCTGGGACATCAAAAAGGATCTCGAATTTCTTCCGATGAAACGTCTGGAGAGCCTGGGGGTTTCTTTGGGATTTAGCGGTTGTCTCAAAGGGTGCGGCCGACACTATCACAGTGATCTGGGACTCATCGGTCTGCGAACCAACCTCTATGCCGAGACGGAACGAGCAGCGCGGATCTTTCTCGGAGCGCTCCAGGCACCCGACCCTGCCCCGGGGAGGCTGCTGTACTATTCGGTCCCTCTGCGCGGACTCTCTGCGTTGATCCATGCGATTCTCGACAGTTACGAAGCAAGCGGCCGGGAGAGTTTCGAAGCCTTCAGCCGTCACACTCTTTGGCTCTATTCGACAGAGTTTTTACAACTATGGTTCGTCGCGGTACAACTCTACGATCTCTGCGACCTTTACGACTCTTTTTTCCGGGGAGAAGCGGAGTCGGCTCTGCTTACCCGACTGGAGAAAATCGACGGGGAGAAGCGTCCCGTCAACGAGTGGATCCGCACCCTCACCCACCGCCTCTGGGACCTCAAAGCCTCTTGAGAATTTCTCGAATTTTTTGGACCTTTTCGGTGGGATCCTCCGCCCGATAGACCGGACGTCCGACCACCGCAAAATCGACCTGCGACTCCGCCGCACTCTGCAGCGTCGCGACCCGCTGCTGATCTCCCGCCGCTTCACCAAAAGGGCGGATACCGGGAGAAAGCGTCAAAAAATCGGAAGAGGTCGCCGCTTTGATCGCCCGGGATTCGAAAGCGCTGCAAACCACGCCGTCGAGACCCGCATCGTAACTCATCCGAGCGAACTGCTCCGCCTTTTCATCGATCCCCTTTTCGTAGATCCGACGGAACTCTTCGTCACTGAACGAGGTCAGTGCCGTCACGGCCAGCACCAGCGGGCGATCCTCTCCGTAGGATACCAGCCGCTCCATCACCGTCCGCAGAGCCCGTTCACCCGCGCTGGCGTGGACGTTGAACATCTCCACCCCCAACTCCGCGATCTCGGCGGCGGCATCGGCCATTGTGTTGGGGATATCGTAGAGCTTGAGATCGAGAAAGACTTTGAAATGCGGATTGATCGCCTTGAGGGTATCAAGAAAGTTCCGTCCGTCGCGGATGTAGGTCCGGAAACCGACCTTCATCCAGAGATCGTCGTAGGCGGCGAGAGATTCGGCGAGTTTGAGGTTTTCGGCAGAGGAGGGAAGGTCGAGAGCGATGACGAGGTTCATGGGCGATCCTTCGGATTGGGTATTACGTGCTAAGTGCTACGTGTTACGATAACAAGGTGCGGGCTCCGCCCGCGATCAATAATCTTAGCACTTAACACTTAACACGTAGCACTGCGCTGAAAAAGCGCCGCTTTTTCAGTGCCTGTCGAAACTTCCCCCCAGCGCCAGATGCAGGTTGACGCGGTTGATCAGCCGCTCTTTCATCACCTGGGTACGGAGGATCTTGGCGTTGATCCATTTGCTCTGGGCCTGGAGGACGTCGAGGATGGTCCCCTGGCCGATTTTGTAGTTTTTGTCGGTCATATCGTAGGCGGCCTTGTACTCTTTGACCATCGTGTTGACGTAGAGGTAGCGCCGGGCGAGGAATCGGTCGTTGGCCAGGGCGTTTTCCACCTCGCGATAGGCATTCAGGACCGTCTTTTCGTAGGCGGCGAGGGCCGCTTTCTGGTCGGCGGTGGCGGCGTCGATCTTGGCCTGGATCTTGCCGGCGTCGTAGACGGGCATGAAGAGGCCGCCGATCAGCTTGGCGAGTGCCTGCTGGATCGTATCGACACCGAGCTGTGCCGAGATACGGATGCTGGGCAGGCGCAGCAGACGCATCGCTTCGGTGTTGTGGAAAGCGGAGGCGACACGGTACTGGGCGGCGATGATGTCGGGGCGGCGGTTGAGCAGGTCGAGGGGGACGCCGCTGGGGACGCGGCCCGAGACGGCCCGCAGGTTGTGGGCTTTGATCAGGTTGCCCGGGTAGCGCCCGATCAGCGTCTCCAGGGCCCGGGTATCCTGCTCTTTGGCCATCCGGGCACTCTGGAGGCCGTCTTCGGCTTCGGCGACCATTCCCCGGATCATATGCACATCACGCATATTCCCCTGCCCGATCTTCGCCCGTTTCTCGAGGACGCTCTGGGCGGTTTTCTGGATCCGGACGAGATGCGCGTAGAAGTCGGCGATCATTTTGTCGGAGCCGAGGAGGAACCATGCCTTGGCGGTACTGGCCGAGAGGGTCTGGCGTGCCCACTCGTAGTCGGCGAGGGTCGTGACCGTGGCCTCCGCATCGGCGTTGAGTTCGTTGGCGAGGCGGCCCCAGAGGTCCGGCTCCCAACTCAAGCTGAAGTAGGCGGAAGCCCGGTAGTGGCGGTCGTCCCGGTCTTTGTAGTTGTAGTCCCAGTTGCGCTCGAGGGCGTTGCCGTTGATGTCCAGCTGGGGCATCATCCCCGCATGGGTCAGCTGCATCATCGCCGCGGCTTTTTCGACCCGGCTGGCCGCGAGCATCAGGTCGGGGTTTTGGCGCTGGGCTTCGGCGACCAGTCTGTCGAGGGTCGGATCGCGGAAGCTCCGCAGCCATCCGTCACGCACGGGGCCTCCGACGTAACTGCTGCGATAGTGGGAAGGAGCGTGGGGGCCGGCTTTGCGTACTTCGCCGGTGACGGTCTTGCTCGGGACGACGTTGTGGGCACAGCCGCTCAGCAGCAGAGCCACCACCGCGGAAGAAGCCCATGCCGTGATCGTTTTTTTTTGGACGTTCATTCTCTCATCTCTCCTCATCAATGGAAACGCAGGAAGTAGCTCCAGGCCAACATCCGCAAAAGCATCTGCCGAATAATGGCGACATGGGACCAGAAGCCCTCCTGGGCCCCATAGACCGCTACGGTACTGTCGACACCCAGCGGCAGGCCCAGCTGGCTGATGTTTTTATCCAGCTGGATGATCACAGGGATCTGCCCGATGGGGAGCTGCTGCCCCAAAGCGACCATATTCCGGTTGACGGAGAGCTCCCCCTCGGCGAGAGCGGGGATCACCTCTTTGACCTTTCCCTGGAAAGTCCGCCCCGGCATCGAGACGAAGATCGCCTCGGCGGGGTCCCCCTTCTTGATGTTCTGGGCCGGTTCCTGCCCGAAACCGGCGATCAGGGTCGCCGAATCGCTGTTGACGAAAGTCATCACCGGAAGCGCGGGAATCGGCACCGCCATCTGCCCGGGGCGGACACGGACGTGGGTGACGTAGCCGTTGGAGGGGGCCCGTACCACACAGCTGTCCAGGTCGAACTGCGCCTTGACCAGCTTGGCTTTGAGCGAAGCGACCTCTTTCTCCCACTTGTAGACGTCGAATTTCGATCCTCCGGCGGTCTCGGCCAACTGTTTAGTATCTTTCAGGCGCTGCTCGGCGAAAGCCAACTGCGCTTTAAGGTCGTCCACTACCGCCTGATAGGGGGTGGGATCTATTTTGAGAAGAACATCTCCCTTTTTGACGGGGACGTTGGGTTTGGCATCCACTTCGATCACTTTGCCCCGGACGTTGGGGACGATCTGCGTCGTGACGTAGTAGATCCGCGCGCTCTGGGAGCCGGGATGGAAATAGGCCATACCGGCCAGGATCGTTCCGATCATCACGATACCCCCGAGGATGGCGGTGGTGAGTGACCATTTGTTGACGGGAATACGGAAGACCTTGAAGATGATCCAGCAGAGTGCCGCATAGGTCAGAAGCATTAAAGTTTCCATCAGGTGGCCCCTCCTTTCTTCCCGTCAATCTGCCCGGTGGAGAGGCTCTGCGCTTCGCCGGCGACATGGTGGAGTTTCGCCTCGAGCTCTTCGACCTTCTTCTGGAGCTCCTCGAGCTTTTTGATGTCGGATTTCAACTCCTCCGAAGGCTCGATCTGGACGGTCTCGGTCCCCCAGCCTTCTCCCGGCTTGTAGAGGTAGGCCCAGATCCAGAGGAAAGGCCAGATCGTGTGCATCAGAAAGAGGCTCACCCAGCCCGCCACATGGATGGCGTCACGATGGGGGTGGTTCCGTTTTTTCGCCATCTCGTAGGGGATGTCATGGATGTAGATAATCGCGTAGATCAGGACGATGGCGACGGTCACGAGGACTCCCAGCGCCACGAAGTCCAGTGTTCTCGGATCGATGGCCACATAAACTCCTTGTTTATAATTCGTGCATATTTTGTTAATTGTACCTTAAGACTACTTAATAGAGCGGGAAAAGATAAATGAGGTAAAAACGAAAAATGATTCCAGAAAATCCAAGCATATTTCCTCCCACTGATAAAAATTTTTAGATCATTCAATGGAAATATTCCGTTTATTTTTTTCCGCTTTTCCAATTGCTGAAAGACGGAAACTCTTTTTCGATGTATTCGCCGGCCATCCGGTCGAAGCGCTGCATGCGCTCTTTGCCTTTGGGCCATTCGCTGCGCAGAGCTTTCATCTTCTGCAGAAAATCGTCAACCCCTTCGGGAAGGATCCCTTCGAACCAGCGGCGGATGTGCTTGGCGAAGGCGGGCGAAGCCCCTGAAGTCGAAAAAGCCACCGTCAGCTCCCCCCGTTTGACGTAGGAGGGGAAGATAAAGTCGCAGTAGCGGGTATCGTCGACGCTGTTGACCAGAACCCGACTTTTCCGGGTCTCCTCGAAGATCTGTCGGTGCAGATCGACGGTATCGGTCGCGACGACGACCAAGTCGTAGTTCAGAGCCTCTTCGCTGCGGTAGGGGCGCAGCATCAGGCGCAGGCAGTGATCCCGGGCCAGACGTTCCAGCTCGGGCGTCGCCTCCCGAGCGACGATGCTGATCTTCTTGCTGAAATCCAAAAGCTTCTCCAGCTTCTCCAGAGCGATGCTTCCTCCTCCTACGAGCAGGATACGTTTGCCTTCCAGGCGAAAAAATGCGGGGAAATAACTCATACTCTTCCTTATCGGCCGAACTTCAACGGATCGACGGGCGTGCTCTCTCCGATTCCGGTGACGGGCGCTTTGATCAGACGGGGGGCGGTGCCCTTTTTCAGAACAAGCGGTGGAGCGGTGAGCGGGTAGTCGTCGATGTAACGCAGGCGGATCGCCTGATCCTCTTTGAGCAGTGAAAGCAGCCTATAGAGCTCCGCCACCGCAGCGCGGCTGCGAAACATCTGATCATGCATCAGCAGCACAAGATGCCCCGGAGTGAAGCAGTGTCCTTTCGCCAACTGATGGATGATCTTTTGATGGATCTGCTCCGCCGACCCGATGGGGGCACCGCTTTGGGTATGGGTCCACTCCAGATCCCAGCCATAGAGGCGATAACCGTTTCGAGCCAGCAGATCAGCCGCGGCCCGTGCAGTAGGATCCGCATCATAAGCCCGTGATCCGAAACGCCAACTGTCCCGCCCCGGAAGCCGGCCGATCTTTTCACTCAATCCCAAAGCCCTCTGATTGTGTTCGAAATCCCGAAGTACCCGTTGGGGATGGCGGTAGTAATCGAGGTAGTGCCCGTCGGCATGGGTGTAGCTGTGGTTTCCGAGCCGGATGTGGGGGTTGTTGCGGTACGCTTCCAACCGTGCGCGAAAGGCCAGCGTCCGTGCGTGTTTGCCTACGACGAAGGCGGTCATCGGAACTTCGTATTCCCGAACGGCCGCATCGATGTATTCACTCCCGCGCAGCGGACCGTCGTCGGTCGTCAGATAGACGGTCGGCTTCCCCGGTACCGGAGGTCTGGGCCCCTGTTTACACCCGGCAAGCAACCACGCCACACCGGAAACCGCTGCCCATTTCAAGACTCTTCTACGTTCGTTTTTCATCGTTCACTCTTTTCCCACGACGAAGCTTTCCGGGCACTCCGGGGAGCTTTCAATCAAAAATCAATATTTGTTTTCGGATTTCAATTATATCTTAAGTAAAGATATAAAAAGGAACGTAAAAGGAAGCATTTCGAAAAACGGTGGCGGGGAAGGTGCCTCTCCCGGCGTTCTCTCAAAGCTTTTTCTTCAAATCTCCGTGGTAAACGACGGTGGCGGGGTCGATCTCCTCCTCCGTGACCCGCTGGAGCAAGTCCGGTACGTCCGGAGAGGCTTCGAGCTCTTTGATCGCGTCGTCGAGATCCTCCTGGTACGTCATCATCATCTCCGCGGAGATGACGTGATCGGCCCGCTGGATCGCCATCAGACTCCCGATCTCTTCGTTGACATCGGCGGCTTCGATGGTGACGATGATCTTGCCGCGCTCTTTGTCACCGAAGTGGAATTCACAGACCCCGGACTCTTCACACCAGGCTTTGACCGCATCGTATCGGTCGGGTTGACACTGGATCACTACACTCGAAATGTTCATTCTACTCTCTCCTTACTTGAGTTTCCACATCATCACCATCGGATCGTGGCTGGCACTAAAGAGCGTCGTATCGTCTCGAAAAATCATATGCGTTAGGATGCTCTTTTGCCCTTTGAGCAAAAAGAGCGGACTCTTCGTCTCCAGGTTGTAGACAGTGATCGAATTGTCGTCGTGCATCGCCCAGGCGGCCCGGTTGGCCGAAGGGTTCAATGCCGCGGCGTAGACGAGAAAATCGCTGCTGAAATATCCATGCTCTCCCGTCTTGAGATTGTAGTAGGAGGCCCGGCGATCCTGCCCTCCGGCGACGACCCAATCCTTTTTGATGTCGACGCTGAAGATATTGTCGACGTGCAGCTTGTCGATGCTTTTGAGCGTTTTTCCCGTCGCGGTATCGATGACGGTCAAGACGCCGCTTTCGCAGCCGAAGACCGCCCGTTTTCTTCTCGCATCGAGCGAAAAGTCGGAAAATTTCGATTCGCTCAACTGCCGACGATAGATCTCTTTGCCCGTAGAGATTTCGTAGAGCACCGCTTCGTTGCCCAGCGTCGCGTAGAGGATATGATCCTTGTCGATGAAGCGCGCTTTGATGACGGCATGACGCGCCTCGGCACCGAAAAGTTTCTTCGCTTTGCCGTTTTCCAGTATCCTCAGATCGCTGAAGCCCCCCTCTCCGCTGTCGCTGAGGATCAGATAGCGGCCGTCGAGATAATCGATACTGAAGACTTTGTCGTCGATCTTGTCTCCCATAAAGTCCTTGACCTGCGGAAGGGTCAAAAGCGTCGTGATTTTGAAACTCTGCAGATCGACGCTCTGGAGGCTGCCGTGATCGGTCCCCATCAGCAGCGTGGCCCGATCCTTCCCGAAAGCCAGATCGTTGACGGCGCCGTCGGCTTCGATCTGCTTCACGGGGCTCATCGGCGTCAACGCCATCAGACAGCCGCTTAGGAGTAGCGGAAGAATTCCCAAACGTTTCATGCCCTCACCCCGGAATCTTGCGGATTCTCTTTTTTCTCCGTAGCCAGCGCTTCCAGTTTCTCCAGAACGAGCTCGGCGATCTCCTCTTCCTCCAAGTTGCATTTGACCCCGTAGAGGTCCTCTTCGGCGTCGTAGAAATCTTCGAACGCTTCGATCGTCTCCAACTCCCTCGGAATCCGGGCAAAGAGCTCTTCTCCGAAGGCTTCGGCGATCCGCTCGGGCAGGAAGATCATCCAGTTGTACTCCGTCGGATCGAAGACATCGGCTTCGTCCGCCTCCTCCTCGACGTTGGGATCGACGACGACGAAAAAGCGCCGTTCATCCAGATCCTCATCCTCGAAGAGCCCCAGCAGTGTGGGATAACGCTCCAGCAATCGTTGACGTTCGTTCATCCGTCGCTCCTTGGTTCTTTATATAGTAGGATTGTAGCGTAGATCGGCCGAAGCGTTTCACAACGCCTCGTAACGAATCGCCCGGGTCGGGCAGCGGCTCAGACAGAAGCCGCAGCCCGTACAGCGTGATTCGTCGATGACGGGATTGAACATCCCGTTGAAAAGAATGGCATCGTCGAGACAGGGTTCACGGCAGGCGAAGCATATCGTCGAGTGATGCGCCAGACACCCCTCCGTCTCGATGACAAAACGCGCATTGATCCGCTCAGGGCCTTCAAGGCTAAGGACCCCTTCGGGACACGCTTTGGCGCATTCATCGCAAAAGGTACATCCCCCCTTCCTAAAATTGAGCATCGGGGTCCGGTCCGCCCGGATCAGAACAATCTCCTCTTCGCAGGCACCGACGCACGGAGTATCCGCGCATTCGGGGCAGTGACTTCGAAAAAGAGAAAAATCCTTCACATAGGGAGGACGTACGACGGCGGGCTCCCGCTCCTCTTTCGCTTCGACGGAAGGAATCAGCGAGCGGAAAAACGAGCGTCGATCCTGCATCCCTATTTCACACCCTGATCGATGACTTGCAGTAGGTTGGAGCGCTTCATCTGCTCTTTGTTTTTGAAATCGGGCTTGAAGGTGTTGCCCACCAGCGGCTTCACGTTGGCCTGGGGGACGTGGCACTGCGTACAGTTGTAGCGGGCGGGGTTGAGCTTTTTGAGCTTCTTGAACTTCGCAATTTTAATATCCGTAGCGTTGGCGACCACTTTACCGTCTTTGACAATATCACCCTTTTTGTCCAGTTTCGTCGAGGGGCGGAAATCGGTGAAGTGCGACTCGGGGATCGGTGTCGCTCCGACCCCTTTGGCGACGTTGGGCATATGGCAGCCCAGACAGGCGTTGTTCTTGGCCGTGATGGGAACGAAGCCCTCGATGCTGTGGGGAATCAGCGGCGGTGCATTGACGTAGGAGCGCTCGAACCTCGGGGCCGCACCGGGTGCCGGACGGTTGTAAGTGACCGGAGGAGGCGTCGTCGCTTCACCAAGACCGCTTTTGCGATAGCCTAGATCCGCTTCCGTCACCACTTTTTTGGCACCGAGATCGTCTTTCTTGATCAATTGGGGGCTATTGACCCCTTTGTTGATGTTGATATATTCACCGCCCGCGAGCAGCACGACGCTTGCCGCGACACTGCCCAGCAGAACCGTTTTCATCAGTTTTTTCATTCTTTTCCTCCCGTATTGGTTTCTAAAAAGTTTCGTAATTCAAAGCCCAGGGCATCGTCGTCACAGACGTCGACGCATCGGCCGCAGTTGGTGCATTCGCTCCGCGAGACGAATTCGCTGCGTTTGCCGATCATCCCCAGGACTTCCACCTCCGGACAGACCGTTTTGCATTTCATACAGAGCGTGCAGTTGTCGCTGTTGTGCCGGACCCGGATCAGGCTGTAACGGCCGATGATCGAGTGCACACCGCCCAGCGGGCAGACGTGCCCGCACCAGCCGTTCTTGACGACGAAAAGGTCGAAAAGAAAGATCGCGACGATCAAGCCCATTCCGGCTCCCATTCCAAAGACGATTCCCCGGTTGAGGATCGTGATGGGGCTGACGACTTCGAAAGCCGCCAGGCCGACCAACGCCGAGACGATCAACGCCAAGACGATCATGTAGTAGCGGATGTTGCGCGAGATCCAGACTTTGCGCTCGATCCGATCGATCAGCAGCTTGCGCCGCAGCCAGGCCGCCAGATCGGTGACGAGATTGACCGGGCAGACCCAGCTGCAAAACGCCCGACCGCCGATGATTCCGTAGAAAAGGACGATGATCAACGCCCCGATCAACGCGTTGGTTGCCACAACGGCTCCCGTCGCGAAGATCTGCAAAACGGCAAAGGGGTCGCTGAGCGGAATCTTTCCGAAGATCATCGAGGTCGACAGATCGCCCTGCAGCACCTTCCATCCGTACCAGTTCCCCATAAAATAGAGAACGAGCAGTCCGATCTGAACCGTCCGGCGCAGAACGAGATATTTGACGTTGTGCCACTTCATCTCAATACTCCACTCCCTTGTTCAGATAATCCATCGGATTTTCGGCGCTGCGCTTGTCATGCGTGGTGACGTCTTTGCCCACACGCTCTTTGACCCGCTGCTGATCTTTCTTGTCCCAGCCTTTGACGTAGTGGGCGCCGGGTTTGCCCAGAGCCACTTCGCGCGGCAGGACGAAAATCGCCGGCTTTTCGGTCACGCAGGCCTTTTCGCAGAGGCCGCATCCCGTGCAGGCATGCATATCGACCACCGGCTTGAGGAAGGCATGCTTGCCGGTCCGTTCGTTTTTGTCGTATTCGAGCCTCAGGGCTTTGTCCATCAGCGGACAGGCCCGGTAGCAGGCGTCACACTGCAGGCCCCAGAAGGCGATGCAGGAGTTGTCGTCCACCACGGCGATCCCCATATCCATCATCGTGTAATCCAGCTCCCCGGTTTTGGGGTTGGTCACTTTGGCGACATCGAGTGCCCCGGTCGGACAAGCGGTGACGCAGGGGATGTCGTCGCACATATAGCACGGGACTTCCCGGGGGATGAAAAACGGCGTCCCGATCGTGACGTCGTCCTGAGCCTTAGCCATTTTCAAAGTGCGGGGACGGGGTTTGCCCGTATCCCGGTCGATGTTGCTGGGACGATTGTAACAGGCCTCCGAACAGAGCCCGCACTTGATGCAGGTCTTCAGAAAGTCCGGCTCATCGAGTGCCGCGGGCGGGCGGAGGGTCAGCGGGGAGCTCTTGGCTTTCTCGGCGTAGCCGGCCCAGAGCAATCCTCCCATCACCCCCAATCCCGCCGTGTAAGCGAGATCCGTAAAGAATCGCCGCCTCGGGCTGATCGGGGTTTTCTTGGCCTTTTTGTCGTCCACGACTTATCCTTCCTTTAGGCTTTGTAGATCTTGACCGCACACTTCTTGTAGTCGGTCTGCTTGGACATCGGGCAGGTCGCATCGAGCGTGACCTTGTTGATGAGGACCCGCTCGTCGAACCAGGGCACAAAGACCAAGCCGCGGGGAGGCCGGTTCCGGCCGCGGGTTTCGACGCGGACTTTGACCTTGCCGCGGCGGGATTCGACGTAGACTAGGTCGCCGTTTTTGAGGCCGCGCTTCTTGGCGTCTTTGGGGTTCATATAGCAGAGCGCTTCGGGGACGGCCCGGAAGAGCTCGGGGACCCGCATCGTCATCGTACCGCTGTGCCAATGCTCCAGAACCCGTCCGGTACAGAGCCAAGTGTCGTACTCTTTGTCCGGCATTTCCGGGGGATCCATATAGGGCCGTGCGAAGATCTTCGCTTTGTTGGGCAGCGGAGTCTTCTTCTTGTTCTTGACCCCTTTGAGGTCTCCGTGGGGCAACGCTTTGGCCAGGGGCCCGTAGAAGGCGAAGTCTTTGAGGCCGGCCTCTTTGGCATGCTTGGCTGCGTAGGGGTCGTACTTGGTGTTGAAGCGCCAGAAGGTCTCCTTGCCGTTAACGACGGGCCACTTGAGTCCGCGAACCTTGTGGTAGGTGACGAAGTCGGCGAGGTCATGGCCGTGGCCGCGGCCGAAGCTCGCGTACTCTTCCCAGAGATACTGATGGAGCATGAAGCCGTAGCCCTTGAAGACTTTGCCGTCGCTGCCGACGACGTTGCGGCTGTCGCCCAGACATTCGCTGTTGTCGAAGCCCTTCTGGGGGAACTTGTTCAGATCGATGGGATACTTCTTCTTGGCCCGCTCGTTGGCGAAGAGAATTTCGAACATCGTCGTATCGGGCTTGTAACCCATCTTTTTCGCCTGCTTGCGAACGTCGGGCAGTTTCTTGCCGTTGCGCAGGGTATAAGGACCCCAAAGGTCGTTGACGGTGAAGCGCTTGGAGAGTTCGACCCACTGCCAAGTGTCGCTCATCGCGTTGCCGACGGGCAGGACCTGCTGACGCCAGTGCTGGGTGCGGCGCTCGGCGTTGCCGTAGGCGCCCCACTTCTCGTAGATCATCGCGCTGGGCAGTACCAGGTCGGAGACCATCGCGGAGATCCCGGGATAGCCGTCGGAGGTGACGATGAAGACATCCATCTCCCTGGCGGCTTTGATCCAGTGGCGGGCGTTGGCGCTGTCCTGATAGGGATTGGCGACGTTGACCCAGGCGAACTTGACTACCCCGTCCTCGATGTCGCGGTGGATCTTCATAATGTGCTGGTTGCCCACCGGGTTCAGCGTCCCTTCGGGGATGTGCCAAATTTTCTCGGCGATTTTGCGGTGCTTGGGGTTTTTGACCATCATATCCGCGGGCAGACGGTGGCAGAAGGTCCCGACTTCGCGCGCGGTACCGCAGGCCGAAGGCTGACCGGTCAGCGAATAGGCGCCGTTACCGGGTTTGGCCTGCTTGTTGAGCAGGAAGTGGACGTTGTAGCTGAGGGTGTTGTCCCAGCTTCCGCGGGTGTGCTGGTTCATCCCCATCGTCCAGAAGGAGACGACCTTGCGATCTTTTTCGATGTAGAGATCGGCCAGCATTTTCAGCTTTTTCTTGAAGCTCTCCAGGCTCTCGTCGGGATCACCCTTGGCAAGCTTGGCGACGTAGTCGAGAGTGAAGGGCTCCAGAGATTTCTTGTACTCTTCAAAGCTGATCATCCAGTGCTTGAGGGTTCCCGGAGTGTTTTTCATCTCGTCGCCGGCTTTGTAGCCGTAGGGCTCCAGCGCAGGACCTTCGAGGTCGGAGACCTTCTTGGCCATCTCTTTCCGGATGATCTCCATCTCTTTGGCGCTGTACTTTCCGGCGGAACCGTCGGGGCGCACCGGCGTCAGGGATTTCTCCCCTTTGCGGCGCATACCGTAGCCGATGTTGACAGGCCCGACGGTAAAGACGATGTGCTGCTTGACAAAATCCCAGTCGATCGCCTCGGGATGGTTGTAGACGATCTCTCGAGCAACATAGTTCCAGAGCGCGACGTCAGTCTGCGGACGGAAGATGATGTTGAAATCACTCAGGTCGCAACTGCGGTGGGTATAGGTCTGGATGTTGACGACTTTGACCCGCTCGGGATCGGAGAGTTTGCGGTCGGAGACCCGCGACCAGAGGATGGGGTGCATCTCGGCCATGTTGGATCCCCAGCTGATGATCGTGTCGGTCAGCTCGATGTCGTCGTAGCATCCGCTCGGCTCGTCGATCCCGAAGGTCTGGTAGAAGCCGACGACCGCCGACGCCATACAGTGGCGGGCGTTGGGGTCGATGGCGTTGGAGCGGAAGCCCGCTTTCATCATTTTCTGAGCGGCGTAGCCCTCCATAATGGTGTACTGCCCCGAACCGAAGACCGCGACCCCCTCGGGGCCGCTCTCCTTGAGGGCTTTGCGGATATGTTTTTCCATTTCGTCGAAGGCGCGCTTCCAACTGACGGGGCGGAATTTGCCCTGCTTGTCGAATTCACCCTTCTCGTTCATACGCAGCAGAGGAGTCTTCAGACGGTCGGCTCCGTACATGATCTTGGCGGTGAAGTATCCTTTGATACAGTTCAGGCCGCGGTTGACCGGAGCGGCAGGGTCGCCTTTGACGGCGACGATCTTGCCGCCCTTGGTCGCAACCATGATTCCGCAGCCGGTACCGCAGAAGCGGCAGACGGCCTTGTCCCAGCGCCAGCCGGATTCACCCTTGGCGGCAGCGGCCTGGACATCGGAGGGGACCGAAATGCCCACGGCACTGGCAGCAGCGGCAGCGGCCGAACTCTTCAAAAAGTCTCGTCGATTCATTCCCATTATAACCTCCTGTATGTTTACGGGATGGCTACATTTTATCGCGTTGATGATTTTGAAAAGTTGACGGCAATCAAGCTTTGAAAATCGAAAGAGTTTTCACTCTTTTTCGTATCCGTAATTCACAATCTTACCACTCAACGATTTGAGAAACGCCACGGTATCGTTGATTTCTGAGGGGGTGAACTCCCGGCCCAGCTGATATTTGCTCATGATTCGCACCGCTTCGTGCAGGTCCTTGACGGCTCCGTTGTGGAAATAGGGAGCGGTTCGCGCAATGTTTCTCAGCACCGGTACCCGGAAGAAATCATGCCCGTCCCGGCCGTGGAAATCTCCGACGTTGTCGAAGGGGAATTCACTGCGCTTCCAGTAAAACTTCGGAAAGAGCGAAAAGCCCAGATAGTCGTCCCAGTAACGCCGCAGGGGAAAACGTTTGACAAACTGCCCGCCGACGCTGGTGCCCGCGTGGCATCCCGCGCAACCCCGCTCCAGAAAAAGTGTCATTCCGCGCTTCTGGGAAGCAGAGAGCGCCGTATCGTTCCCCTCGAGAAAAGCGTCGAAAGCCCCTCGGGTCAGCAGCGTCCGCTCGTAGGCGCCGATGGCACGGCGGATGTTTGCAAACGTGATGTTGTTTTCTCCGAAAACCTGCCCGAAAGCCTCCCGATAACTCCGATCGCTACGCAGACGCTGCACCGCCTCCGGTGGGGTGAGATTCATCTCGAAGTGGGCCTGGATCGGCCCGCCGGCTTGCTCCTCCACCGTGTGGACCCTCCCATCCCAGAACTCGAACTTCTCCAACGCCGCGTTTAGAACCGTAGGGGAGTTGAGATGATGAGGGTTGAGCCTGCCTTTGTAGCCGACGGCGGCGGGGCGGTTGTCGTCTCCCCCCTCCTCCAGGATATGGCAGCTCGCGCAGCTGACCGTCCGGTCACGGGAGAGGATCGGATCGTAAAAGAGCCGCTTGCCCAACGCTATCTTTTCAGGGATGAGAGGGTTGTCGGCAGTGTCGACAAGGCGCAAAAGCCCCTCGCGCGTGCGGGGAACCGGATGGAGATTGTGTCCGGCGGCCTCCTGGCGCAACTGCGTCGCGTTCAGCTCCCGGTCGGGAGAGGTCGGCACGGCATAGGGCAGCAGCAGGATACCTGCAAATACCAGCATCGTGATCAACAAGGGACGCATACGAAGCTCCTTTCGGGTACACGGGGTTTTTCATCCGATGCACCGCTTGTATATTTTCATTATAGAAAAGGTTGTAGCTTCCTGACAATGCTTTTTAGGCAGGATCGGGATTATTTCCCGTCACGAAAAGGATTTTTTATTAAAGATTTTTGGGATAGATACCGTACCGGCGGAAAAAGAGGCGGGCGAAGTATCCCTGATGCCGGAAACCGACCCGGCGGGCCGCCTCGCCGACGGAGCAGCCGCCCTCACGCAGAAGGCGATTGGCCGTCTCCAGACGGCGCTGTGTTATGAACTCCCGAATCGTCATCCCGAAACGGCGTTTGAAAGCCCGTTTGAGAAAAAAGTCGTTGCTTCCGCAGCTTCGGGCCAATTCGGGAATCGTCGGAGGATCCGCGAAGCGGCGCATCAAAAGCTCTCGAGCTCGGTCCGTAACCCGCAACTCCTCGGGGCTGAGCGATACGTCCGGATCCTCCCACTCCTGCAGATCCAACCGGTGCAAGAGCAGTTCCACCACCCGATGTTCCGTCGCCAGGCGGCTGAGCTTCGTCCGCCGACTCGCTTGCCGGATACGCTCGAGCAGATAATCCCCCAAGGCATCCAAAGGTTGAGCGGGCATCGTCTCGAGGCCTATCACTTTTTCCAATCGGCGACAGATGCGATCCAGCGGATCGTCCCTCTCCTGACGATAACGCTCCAGATAAAAGTCCGCCGCCAAGATAAAAATAATCTCAGCAGGCCCCATCAGCGGTGCGATCCGTACCTCTCCGGGGCCCACAGGTACCATTCCTCCCTCTGCATCACGCAAAAGCACCGTCTCTCCCCCGGCCTCAAAAGACAACCGCCCCTGCCGCACCAGAGGCAAAAGCAGCATCCGATCCCAATTTTCGAATGTAGCCCCCGGATAGCTTGCCCCCTCTTCGACCTGCAGTTCCATCAAAATCAAGCCGTTGGAGACATCGAGTCTGCGCAGTCGCACTCCCGCCTTCAATTCCCGTTCCGTGACGATGCAGCGGCGATCTCCGGCATTGAAAAAGAGACTCTTCATTCCGGCTCGATCCCGTAAAACTCCATCACCCGGCGTTCATACTCTTTGTCGCTCAATTCCCGGCGCATAGTCAAGAATCTGCTTGCCATCTCCCCCACGGGGATTCGCACCGGTGCGTCGGGATCTTTCAGGATTTTCAAAATCGCTTCGGCGACCAATCGGGGATCATCTCCTTCGTTGATCTGCCGCAGCACCTTGGGAGCCAGACGGCGACTCAAGCTCCGATAGGGGGAATCCTCGCTCTCGATCCCCGCATTGATTTGCAAATTGCTTCGGGCGAACTGGGTACTGAAAAATCCCGGCATCACCGAATGGACCCGAATCCCGAAAGGAGCCAACTCCAGGCGAAGAGAGTCGGTGATTCCCTCTACTGCATATTTGCTGGCGTTGTAGAAACTCAACAGCGGCAACCCCACCCGCCCCAAAAAGGAGCTGATATTGATGATTACTCCGCTGCGTCGGCGCCGCATAGCGGGCAACACGGCCCGAGTCACTCGCACCAAGCCAAAGAGATTGATGTCGAACTGTTCGAGCATTTCGGCCTCTTCCACCTCTTCGAGGGTCGCGACCAGACCGTAACCGGCGTTGTTGATCACGATGTCGATCCGACCGTAAAGCTCCCAAATCTCCCCTACCGCTTTGTCCACCGACTTGCGCTCTTTGAGATCGACACCGAAAACGTCGATGCGATCCTGCCACCGTCCTCCCAGCAAGTCGCTACACAAGAGCTCAGGAGATCGACTCAGCACGCAGAGGCGATACCCCTCCTCGGCCAAACGGGTCATCATCTCGAATCCCATTCCCGTCGAAGCTCCGGTGAGCAAAACGACCTTCTTGTCACTCGTCACGATTCGATCCTCTTTTTTCTATCCTACCGAGAAAGAGACGAGGGAGTCTTGACGAGAAACAAGCGCCGCCAAAGCTCCTCCAACGCCTTGGGGTCCGAGGCCGAGGGACCGGTCAGAGATGGAGCGAGAGGGACTTCCCGGACCGGATCCATAAAGAAGAGTGCCGGCAAAACCGGTGAGTAGTATAGTTCGATGGGATAACGGCTCCGGGATTTCGCCGCCAGGATCACGGGCACGAAAGCCTTGAAGAGCCGTTGCTCCAAGGCGGGATTTTTCCTCAAAGTTTGCAAAAGCGGCGCTTTGCGAAGATCTTGGGGGGCTACGAGATAGACCGCTAATGCTTTCCGCTCCTGCAGGGCGGCTTCGCGTGCTCTGCGATAGTCTCCATACCAACGCTCCCCCGCCGACGCTCCCAGGAAACAGATGATCCAGAGTGTCAGCAGCCGAATCCACATCAGGGTAGCGTGACCCGAAGGCTCTTGATCTTCATCGGCGTCGTAAAACGGCGATCGTTCAGGTGGATCGCCTTTTCGCATTCGGCTTTGGCCAGGCGGGCCCAGAGGGTCGCCTCCACCGTGTCGCCCTTGCGCAGGCTCGGGATGCGGTAGTGCAGTACCCGGCGCTCTTTGCCGGCAAGATTGTTCACCTGTTCGGAAGTAGCGGGTGTGGGGATGACGATGGGATGGCCGTCTCGGAAAAAGCGGTAGACGAAGTAGGCTTTGGGATCCTCGGAGGGATTCTTTCGATAGTTGCGCCAGATCGTTTTGCCGTCGCGCAGCACCCGGATCTCGAGATATTTGGCCCGCGCGGGCTGGATGATCATCGGATGGGGCATTTTGTTGACGAGAGTGACATCGATACCGTCCCCGCTGCGGGCGACTCGGATCTCATATCCCGTCGCTCGGAATTTGGCGTCACGAATACCGGGAAAGCGGTGGCTATGGTGCTCGCTTCGATTTCGAGTGTTACGTTTCTCCGGGCCTCCTTGGACCTTGGGCATATGACAGCGTACGCAGCCGCGGCTCGTATCCGTAGGCCCCATCGCCCGAAAGATGGTGACATTATGGTCATTAACTTTATGGCTGTGGCATCCCATACAGACGTTGTCGATATAGATCGGGCTTTTGAGCGACGAGTGCTTGTCGCTGTCGTCGGGGTTGAAGAGTGATCCGAAAAGCGAAGGCTTGTACCCCTCGGCCTGGCGAGCAGGAAGGTTGAGATTCAAATCGTGAGCTTTTTTGACGTAGGCGATCGTGTGGCAAAAGAAGCAGGAGACACCGTCACGCTCACGCACATCGCGGGGATCGGGACGCTCCCGGCCCGAAACCAATGCGGAGATATCCGCAGCCGCCGGCATATGGCAGGGGGCGCAGGCATAAGTTTTCGGATCGGAAGCGTTGGCGACTTTGCGGTGCAGTTCGTCGGTAAAATAGCTCAGATGATGGGCCGAGTGTTCGTATTCGTTGTAGATCGCCTCGTGGCACTCTTTGCACTTTTTGTTGCTGAGATAGTCCGAAGCGTGCAGAGAAAAAAAGATAAAAATCAGAAGAAGAAAGCGCATATCGGCTCCGATGCTTTATCGAAATTTTGTAAGAGTCTAAGAGAAAAGTTCGAGGAAGCACCCTCCCGCAGGAGAGAGCCGCAAAAGCGGACTCGGATCAGGCGCCGGGAACTTCTTCGCGGTGCTCGACGGAGTAGGTGAAGGTCGGTGTCGTCATATTGTAGATGTACTTGACGAATTCACCCGTTTCCGAATTATAGACGCCGATACGGCCGGTCGTCCACTCGGAGATGAAGGTCCATTTGCCGTGGTTGGCCGGCTCAGCGTGGAGCAGGCGGGGCTGCACAGGCTTCTTGACTTTCGGGCCGTGCTTGGCGGTATAGGTGACCAGGGTCTCTTTGGAGATCTTGGAGGGAACCTCTTTGCCTTTGACGGTCTTATACTGGGTCGCATCCCACTCTTGCAGTACTTTGCCGGTGTGCGCGTCGATCAGATGACCTTTGTGCTTACCGACTTCGATGATGCGATCGGTCTCCAAAGTCTGCTTGTTGATGAGATAGACCTTGTTGTAGTTGTGGGGTCCACCCAGGACACAGTCGGACCAAATGTAGGGAGTATCCTTGCTGGTACCGACGAAGAGGCCGCCGCCCGCGGTGGGAACGTTGGCGACTACTTCGTTGTCCATATTCCAGATGACGACGTCCCCGACGTTCATACTGTTGGTGGCGTTGAGCTGGCCGTAGCGCTTGTTGTACCAGGAGCTTCCCTGCCCGGGGTGAGGCTTGGTGCCCGGACCGGTATAGATCTTGGCGGCGAGCTTCTTGGTCTTGAGATCGACGACACCCATCAGGTCGCTACCCTGCGACGCGACGTAGACGAAACGTCCCTCGTCAACACCCTCGTTTTCGAAAGCGTCGTGCAGGATCTTTCCGATGTTGGGGATATCACCCACGACGGGGAAATCAGGCTTGCTGTAATCGACGATGTAGACATGCCCGCCGTCTTTGAGCGCGAAACTGAAATAGGGCGCGTACGGGGTATCGGCGATGTAGGCGACACGGCTGGGCCCGATGTTGCCGTCGGGATCGATGACGCTACCGGTGGGATAGACTTTCAGAGGCTTCAGCGTCAGTGCGTCACACAGGACGGCTCCGCCGGGGTTGTAATCACCCGCCATGACGTAGCGACCGTCGGGAGAGACCGCCAGACCGCGGGACTCCTGCCCGACCTGGACGCTGGCCACAGCCGGCTGGCCGGGAGCGTTGAGGTCGAACATCGTCAGACGGCCGGAGCGACTGATGGAGTAGGCATAGCGAGGCATCCGCTTGTTGGTGACGGTAACGTGAACGGCGAAGCCCGCCTTGTGGCGAGAGAGGACTTTGCCGGTGGTACCGTCGATGAAGTCGACCAAGGATGCGTCACGCTCGGTGGCGAAGACGATATCCTTGACACTTTTGACATCCGTCGGAGTAGGATACTTCTTGAAGAGCGCTTCGCGATCCGCTAGTTTCTTCCAGCTCTTTTTGATCTGATCGAGATCGAGCTTGAGTTCGACGGTGTTTTTCCAGTTCATCAGCCAGTCGACCATGCCGGCGGCATCGTCGCGGCTGAACTTGGACTTCCACGCGGGCATCGCCGTTCCGGGCTTACCCTGCAGAATCGTATCGACAAGCATCTGCTTGTTTTTCTTCTTGAGCGCTTTGGGGCGCAGATCGGCACCGACGCCTCCCTGGTGAATCGGACCGTGACATCCCTGGCACTCTTTTTCGTACATTTTGGCGAAGTTCATCTTGGATGTGCCTGCCTGAGCGACAGTGGCTGCCAGCGAAGCCGCAGCTACATAACTCAATACTGTACCTAATTTCATTGCTCCTCCTTCGGATCGAATTGGATTAAGATCATTGGCCGGACGTTTCCGGCACTCTCTCGAAACCATCGTTCAATTGTACTGAAACGATTCTCACAGTAAACTGATCGAAGTCAAGATCAGTCCTTCTTCCCCTGCTGCAGTTTTTTCTTTTCACTGAAATAGATCCAGAACATCGGTAGGATGATAATGGTGTGCAAAACGATCGTTAGCGTCAACGGCCCCTGGTTCAGCCAGGCGAAAATGTTGTTGCAGGCTACGTCGTGGCACTGTTCGAACATATGAAAATTCATAAGCGTGTCTCCTTTTTTTCGATTCTTCTACGGGAAAGCGGACTTTCCCTCTCGGCCTCAGGCCTCTTCGGCTTCGGCAGCGGCTTCGACTTTGCCGATGGTGAGCAGATCCCAGACCAGGTAGACGAAACCGACGAAGGTTACAACTCCCATGATCTCACGCCAGACTTGCGCTTGGATATACCAAGGCAGATTCTGTGCGGTGAAGAAGGCTTGCCATCCGGCACCCAGCTCCGCGCGCTCGACCAAAACCTGCTCGTAACCGGCGATGGTCAATGCGACGGCCATTCCCAGCACACCGAAGGTGATCAGGAAGATCGCCATTTTGGACTTGAAGGTCGCTTTGAGGCGCTTGAGTCCGTAGCTGTCCTGGATACCCAGATACATCATCCCGATCAGGATCGTCGCGTAAGCTCCGAAGAACGCGAGGTGTCCATGCGCCGCCGTGAACTGCGATCCGTGGGTGTAGATGTTGACCTGGGGCAGCGTATGGAAGAAGCCCCAGATACCGGCGCCGAGGAAGTTTCCGAAGGCGTTGGTCGTTACCCAGGCCATGGTGGGGCCGTTTTTGATCGAACTGCCCTTCCCTTCGGCTTCGTGCTCACCCTGCTCTTTCCCCCAGTCGTAGAGGACATGGACAAACATCGCAACCAGCGGCACGGGCTCCAGAGAACTAAACAGGGCACCGATCTCCCACCAGTACTCGGGCGTACCGATCCAGAAGTAGTGGTGACCCAGACCGAGGATACCGGAACCAAAAAGCATCAGCACTTCGATCCACAGCCACATTTCGACGATTTCACGCTTGGCGCCGATGACCCGTAGCAGAGCATAAGCCGCCAACGTACCGACGAAGACTTCCCAGGTCGCTTCGACCCAGAGGTGGATGACCCACCACCACCAGTACTGATCCATCGAAATGTTGTCGGTAAAGAACATTCCAGCCAGATAGAGACCGGCGACGGCCAGCAGGTTGGCAACCATAACGGTCATGATGCCGGTCTTTTGCCCCTTCATATAGGTGAAAAAGACGTTGGCGTAGAAGATCAAAACGACCACGACGATACCGATGTCGGCCCAGCGGGGAGCTTCGAGGTATTCACGTCCTTCGTTGATGAACCAGATTGAGGACTCTTTACCGGGTCCGACCTGGATGAAGAGGAAGACCACAACGACGACGGCCACCGCCGCGGTCAAGACCCAGAAAGCGAGCTTGCCCAGGCCCATTCCCACGGGCTTTTCGATCCCCGTCTCATCAGGCAGCATCAGATAGACCGAGCCGATCATCGCATAGAGCATCCAGACAACCAGCGCGTTGATGTGAATCATCCGTGCGACGCTGAAGTCGACGATCTCATAAAGGAATCCGGGGAAGAGATACTGCAGACCGATAACCAAGCCAAAGAGCAGTTGCGCCCCGAAGAGGACGATCGCCACCCGGAAATAGTTCATCGCCAGCTGTTTCGAAGGCGACAGATGTGCGGTTTTATTTAGCATAGGTGCCTCCTGTCTGGAATTCTTTTATGGTTTTCGAGAAGCCGCGGGGGTACCCGTTGGTGTCGATGGACGACATATGCTTCAAAAAGACCACCAGGGCTTTCGCCTCCTTCTCGGTAATCCCCAAATTGGGCATCATCCGAGCGTGCGTGGGGTACTTGTCAGGATGCATCAAGAAGGCCACCATCGCCTCCTCTTTGGTCTTCTTGCCGGTCATCGCGGGCATCGTCTTCTCCCACATCGGATCGAGCCACGCTTTAGTCAGATCAGGAGCGTAGTAACCGCCGTTGCCTAGTAGAGTGTGGCAATCCATGCAGTTTTTAGACTGAGAAGTCAATTTGCCAAGATGCAGCATAGCCGCCGCTTCCTTAGCGCTAAGCTCCTTGCCGAAAAGCGGTTGTTTTTCCGGTCCGATGACGGGAGCCTCGAGACCCCGCTTCTCGTCGTATTTGTAGTCGATCTTGTAGTTGACGACCGTGGGAGCGGGGATGCGTCGCTTGATTCCCTCTTTGAGTTCCTGATCCGTACCCATACGGATCTGTGCGATGGTGTCGAACGTCAGCCAAATCAGCAGAATCGTCGCGAACCCGGTGACCCAGGCCGCCGACCGCCGCCAAAAGCTGATACTCGTCCAGACGGATGCTTTTTTGCCAGCCATTTTCCCTCCTTTAGTGGTTTGTGTCGTTTTTGTCGTTCTGTTCGTACCGCTTCTCCGACTCCGAAACGAGATAGAAGTAGAGATGCGGGACGAAGAGATAGGCCACCATCGTCACCAGCAGCACCTTCGTCGTATAACGGTTGCTGTGGATCAAAATGGCGAGCTCATACAGACAAAACGTCTGCAATCCCCAGAACAGATAGCCGAAAGGCATCCATTTTTTGGAAAAAAATCCCATTTTGGCCAGAGTAATAACCGCGGCATACGCCACCCCGAAGACCAGGACCAGTGTCGCGACGATGAAGATCGGTAGGAACTGATCCGGAGCGATCTCCGGCCATCCTGTGAAATTTCCCATTTTATGGACTCCTTTCGACTGTATGCTTCTACAAGCATAGTGGATTATGACAATTTTCGGCGGCGAAGCCGTTGATACATATCAAGAGAAAAAACGGAAGGGAAAAAAAGGAGAAATTCTTTGACGACAATGTGCATTTATCCGGAAATAAAAGCGTCGTTTTTCAGTGAATGCAGTTCTGTTTCAGGATATCGATCCGATAGGAAGCACCTGCTTTCCCGGAGGCGGCTTCGACCTTCAGCGGTCGCCCTTTGTCATCGTAGGTGACCCGGTACTTGCCTTCCCTCTTTCCGGCCAAAATCTCCCGAACGATGCGAAGTCCCGGAAATCCCTGCCCGGGATCGGCACGGGTATGTGTCCGAAGGTCCACCACCTCGAGAACCTTGTCTCCTCGAAGAAGAACGCGGAAAGTTCGCTCTCCCTCCATCGGACCGAGAGAGGGGTTGAAAAAGCGGTACTCCACCGTGCAACTTTTTTCCGCTTTCGTTTTCATACTCATCGCCGCTCCCTGTTGCCAAAAAATCACCCAGAGGATTCCCGCCACGCCAAGCACTCTTTTCATCCTCGCCTCCTCACAAACGGAAATTTTCACCCAGATAATACTTTCGTACAGCGGCATCGGAGGCGATTTCTCTGCTGCTTCCCTGTGCTAGCATCGCACCGTCGCGCATGACGTAAGCCCGTTCGCAGATCCCCAGAGTCTCGCGGACATTGTGGTCGGTGATGAGAATGCCGATCCCCAGACTCTTCAGCTGACGAACGATCTCCTGGATATCCAGCACCGCAATGGGATCGACCCCGGCAAAGGGTTCGTCAAGGAGAAGAAATTTGGGCTGCCCCACCAAGGCACGGGCGATCTCGGCCCGACGCCGCTCTCCACCGCTCAAGCGAAACCCCAGACGGTCACGAATCGGCTCGATGTTAAAAAGTTCAAGCAACTCCTCAATCCGTTCTCGGGATTCCTCCCGACTCATGGCGGTCGCTTCGGCCGCGATCCAAAGGTTCTCTTCGACACTCAGATCCTTGAAGATGCTCGACTCCTGCGGAAGATAGCCGATGCCCAGGCGTGCCCGACGGCTCAGCGGCAAATCCGTCAATTCCCGACCGTCAAGCGTTACGGTACCGGTGCTGGCCTCCGTCAATCCGCAGAGCATGTAGAAAGTGGTGGTCTTCCCCGCACCGTTGGGACCCAGAAGTCCGACGATCTCCCCGTCAGTCACGTAGAGAGAGATGTCGTGAACAATTGTCTTCTTTTTGATCGTCTTACTGAGATCGTGGGCTTCAAGTCTATGCATCGAGGGACTCTATTCGGTAGATGCGACGTTCTTCATGCGGAAGAATCGTTACTTGCCAAAGAGGATAGCCGGCCGTTTTGCAAAAAGCTTTTAATGCATCATCGGCCCACTCCACAAGATGCCATCCCGGCTCTTCGAAAGATTCAAGCAATCCCAACTGCGCCACTTCGTCGAAACTTTTTCGATAGAGATCGTAATGATAAAGCCTCTCACCGTAACGATGTTGCAAAGAGAAAGTCGGGGAGCTGACTCCCCCTTCCACACCGAGTCGCCGGGCGATCGCCTGTACGAGTGTCGTTTTCCCCGCCGCCAAATCTCCTCGGAGGGAGATCACGGCCTCGGCGGGAATCCGATCGACCATCGCTTCGACCACGTTATGAAGATCTTCAAGACCCGCTTCGATCTGGATAAGATCGTCGGTTGTCGTTTGTCGGTTGTCGGTTAAAGGGGGTGAAGATTTCATTGAATTTCCTTGTTTAGGGAAGTCGCTAGTTGTCGTTAGAACGGGCTTCGCCCCTCTTTGCCGGTTTCTAGTCACTCGTTATTTACAGCGCATTGGAGACCCGAACGATCTCCTCCAGATGCTTCGCCGCCTTGCCGCTGTCGATCGTCTCACTGAGGATCTCGATCGCTTCGGGGATATCCCTCGCCCGGCCGTCGACGAAGAGAGCGTAGGCGCCGTTGAGCAGAACCACATCCCGCTTGGGACCCTGCTCCTCACCGCTGAGAACCGCCCGGGTGATGGCGGCGTTGGCCACGGCGTCTCCTCCCAGAATCGCCTCTTTGGGTGCGCGCTTGAAGCCGTGGACCTCCGGCTCGATCACCCCCTCGCTGACCCGACCGGCTTCGACGTAGGCGAAACGGGTCGGCGCCGCCAGGGAGATCTCGTCCATCCCGTCTTCACTGCTGACCACATAGGCCCGCTTCGCATCGAGATCCAGCAGCGCTTCGGCCATCGAATGGACGAAGTCGGGGCTAAAGACCCCCATCAGATACTTCCGGGCTCCCGCCGGGTTGGTCAGCGGCCCCAGGATATTGAAGATGGTGCGATGATCCAGGGATTTTCTGACGGGCATAATGTGTTTCATCGCCGGATGGTGGTGAATGGCGAAGATGAAGGTAAAGCCCGTCTCCTCCAGCAGCTTCACCTGCCGCTCGGGGTCCAGATCCAGCCGCATACCCAGAGCCTCCAGTAGATCGGCGGAGCCTGACTTGCTGGTGATGGAGCGGTTGCCGTGCTTGGCCACGTAGGAGCCCGAAGCCGCCAGCAGAAGCGCGACGGTGGTGGAGATGTTGAAACTCCCGCTTTTGTCCCCGCCGGTACCGACGACATCCACCAGCTTCTGACGCAGCTCCTCCGGGACCGGGAGCTTCACCGAATGCTTGCGCATCACCTCCGCCGCCGCCGCGATCTCCTCGGGACTCTCCCCTTTTTCATAGAGAGAGACCAGAAAATCCCGCGCCTCCTGCTCACTCATCTCGTTGGCAAAAAGCCGCTCAAACTTCTCTTTGATCGTCATTTCACTCATCATCACTCCTCCCATTCAAAATCCAAAATCCATCATCCAAAATCCCTCGTGAGCTTTCAAAGCTCACGAACATATTCCTCTTTTTTGCTCTTGGGGATCGTCTTGGTCGTAGGAATCTGAAGCACTTCGTACTCACGGGGACCTTTGAGGTATTCGATGGTGATACGGTCTCCCACTTTGACCTCTTTGGAAGGCTTGGCCTTGACCCCGTTGATGGAAACCACCCCGCTTTTGACCATATCCTGGGCGATGGTCCGGCGCTTGACCACATTGACGCTGCTGAGCCACTTGTCGATTCTCACAGTTTGAACTCCTCTTCGGCTTGCTTGGCCGCGATCATCCCTTTGACAGTAAGAAAGCCCTCACTCAGGTATCCTTCGGTCTCCAACTCTTTACGGATGCGTTTGCCCTCTTTGGGGGTGAACATTCCGGTATCGGCCAGGGCCAGGATCAGATCCCGGATTGTCTGCCCCTCCTTTTGGGTCAGTACCCCCAGGAGAAAGACCCGCTCGTTCAGATCCAGTTTACCGTTTACCATTTATGCATCCCAAGTGCGGGACTGAAGTCCCGCCTCCTTTATAACTGCGCCGCAATGCGGCGCCCCAAAATTCTCCATTCTCAATTCTCCATCCTCCATCCGAAAGCAAAGCTTTCGATCAATGCAGTTCCTCGTTGAGCTTGACCTCCCGGGTGCTGCGGCGGGCGATCATTTCGCCGCTGAGAGAATCGATGCGGTAGTGGATCCCGTTGAGGCCCTGGAGCTCCGCTCCTTTGAAGACGGTTTTATTTTCCAGATCCGCCTCGGGGTTGGCCGCTTTGATTTTGGCCAACTGATCCTCGTCGATGCGGACTTTGGTCCCGGCCAGGATCGCGATGCCCGCATCGACGATGCAGCCATCTCCCAGAGGGACTCCGGTGACCGAGTTGGCTCCCAGCAGGGTATTTTCTCCGATGCTGATGGGGTTGCCGTCGGTTCCCGACAGCACGCCCAGGATGCTGGCACCGCCGCCCACATCAGAGCCGCTGCCGACCACCGCCGAGGAGGATATGCGCCCCTCGACCATCACGGGCCCGAGGGTTCCGGCGTTGAAGTTGATATAGCTGGCACCGGGCATGACGGTGGTACCGGGAGCCAGCTGAGCCCCCATACGGACTTTGGAGCTATCCAGGATCCGGGTATTGTCGGCGGGGATGATGTGCTGCAGATAGCGGGGGAATTTGTCCACACTGTCGATATTGGGGAAGGTACCTTTGAGTTTCATTTCGATCTCGTTCTCCCTCAGATACTCCAGTTCGTAGGGTTTGCGACCTGCCCAGGCGACGTTGCTCAGCACTCCAAAGGCACCGTTCAGATTAACGCCGCGCAGAGGTGCCTTGCCCAAAGAGAGCGCATAGAGTTTCAGATAGACGGCTTCGACACTGCGGGGAGCCTCATCTTCGAAGAGAAAGACGATCCGAAAATCCCGGCCAATGTCCCCCATCTCCGAAAGGGTCTTGACCACCTGGACGTTGCGGTGAGCGTCACCGACCGCCTCGCCGAGATAGGGAGCAAAAGCCGCCATCGCGTTGGCGACGAACTCGTCGCTGAGTGTGGCGACAAATTCGCTGCCGCTGAAATCCACTTCGATCCGAGACTCCTGGAGCGCCCGGATGAAAATCGCGGCGGAACCGTAGTTCTCTTGCCAGTTGACGACGGCGTAGTTGGCTTGCAGCACCTTGTCGGCATTTTTCTGCCCCCGGTCGACCCGGGCGATCCCGAAGGCGATCGGATCGCGATACCCTTCGCTTCTTTTGATGCTCTCTACCAACTTTTTGAACGCTTCTTGACTCTGCACGGTTTCGATGGCCATAGATACTCCTCGATTTTTATCTTTTGATATTTGATTCCTCTGAAAATCATCCACAAAAAGGTTTCAGAAGAAAAGGTGCCTAATTATATCTCAAAGCCCTTTGACGATAGAATGCGCGGTATGAAAGATCTCAGGGGCCATAGCCGACGCTACTTTTCTCTCGCCGCGATCGCGATGCATTCGACGCTGCACCGGCTTCACAGCATCGAAAACCGCTACCGGCATCAACAGCGCCCCCACCTCTACCACGAATACAAAACCTCCCCGCCTTCCGACCGTTGAGCGTTCTGCCAAACCGGAACGATCGCTCTCGTCATCCTGAACTTGATTCAGGATCCACGGTTCAATGGGAGTTTTGAGCCCTGGATTCCGGGTCAAGCCCGGAGTGACGGAGGTTTTTCAGCTCCCTCAATTCTTAACACATAGCACTTAACACGAAAGAGAGACCCTATGAACAGATTTCACAATGCCCTTCTTGCCGCAGCTTTGCTGGCGGGAACACTCCACGCATCCTCTGACAACAACAGCAGCTCCGATCTCGGCGATCTCGGTGTCATCACCGTCACACCCGACCGCGTCAGCGAAGCGCTTCGCGATACGACCGCCAACGTCACGGTGATCGATGCCCAGCAGATCCGTGAGCGCGGCTACCGCACCGTCGCCGAAGCCGTCAGCCGGATCAGCGGATTTACGACCTACACCAACGGAGGTCCCGGACAGACTTCCGGACTCTTCCTGCGCGGATTCAACAGCGGCAACATCCTCATTCTCCTCGACGGTGTGCCCCTCAAGGATCCGACCGATCCCTCTTTCTCCGCGGGTCTGAGCCAGCTCCGACTCGACGATGTCTCCCGCATCGAAGTGGTCAAAGGGGCCCAAAGCGGCGTCTGGGGAGCCGATGCCGTCGCCGGCGTCATCAACATCATCACCAAAAAACCGGCTCCCGGCGGGCACGTCTCCTTGCGGGGAGGCTACGGATCCTACGACAGCAAAACGGCCGGCATCACCCTCTCCGCCGACGGGGAGACCGGCAGTTTCCTGCTCAGCGCAGACCATTACAAAACCGACGGCTTCTCCGCCCTCGCTCCCCGCAGTGCCGAAGACGACGGATACACCAACGACACCCTGCACTTCCAAGGAACGCTTCATATCTCTTCCCAAAGCGATCTGGGAGTCTTCTATCACCAAATCGACGGAGATTTCGACTACGACAGCGGTAATGCGAACGATGCACTAAGCCACGGAACCTTCCGGGAGCGCCTGAGCGGAACCCGCTGGAACTATCGGGGAGATCGCCTGAGCCTGCACGCACTTTTGAGCGTCAATACCGTCGATCGACAACTCTTCGATGCCAGCTGGGGCCCCTCCGCCTATCACGGAACGGCGACCCGCGGTACTTTGACCGGCAGTTACCGGATCGACGAGCGCCAGCGCCTCTCCGGGGGAATCGACTACAATAAATATAGCGGCAGCACCACTTTCCAACCCGAATCCTCCTACGACAACCGGGGAATCTACGGCAGCTACCGCTACATCGCCGACGATCTGCTGGGGGCGCGCACGATCTTCAACGCGACCCTGCGCTACGACGACTTCAGCACCTTCAAAAACAAAACCACCTACCGCTTCGGTATCAAAAGGGAGTGCAACGTACTTCCCGGGCTCTTCAGCGCCGCCAACCTCTACAGCGCCTACAAAGCCCCCAGCCTCTATCAATACGGAACCAACAACACTCTCAAACCCGAGTCCACGGACGGCTACGAAATCACACTGGGCTACGAAAAGTGGATCAAAGCGACCTATTTCCACAACAAAGTCAAAGATCGCATCGACTACAACTTCAGCACCTGGAGCTATTTCAACAGCCCCAACGACTACACACTCGACGGTATCGAAGTCTCCACAGAGTATGCGATCTCC
>JALWNT010000072.1 GCA_027080995.1 Campylobacteraceae bacterium
GGGAGATCCCCCGGTTGATCATCTCCACTTTTACGGGGACGATGTCCAGAGCGACCACTTCATTGTTCTGAGCCAGGAGCAAGCCGTTTGAGAGGCCGACGTATCCGGTTCCGGCGATGGCGATTTTGGGCATTTGGAAATATCCTTGCGGAAAAAAGTTTATACGATTTTATCCAAACTGCTTTTGGATCAGCTCCAGGGTTTCTCGGACATTGCGCTCGAGGGGGTGGCGTCGGGCGATCTCTCCGGCTGTTTTTGAGGCCGGCTGCATGAGGAGAGGTTCCTCCAAAAGTTGGTCAATTCGGGAGGCGACACCGAAATCTTCGGGGCTTTGCATGATCCACTCTTGGGGCAGAATCTCGGAGGCGCCGTTTTGTCGGGTCGTCAAAACGATGTTTTCGTAACTCAGAGCTTCGAGCACCACGTTGGAGAAGGGTTCGTAACGGGTGGGAAAGAGGAAGAGATCAGCCGCTTCGTAGAAACGCTCCACATCTCGTCGGGGCCCGCAAAAGAGCACATGCTCAGAGATTCCCAGCTCCTCGGCCAACTTTTTGTAGCGTCCGATCCGCTTCTCTTTGCCGACGATGAGGGCCTGGATCGGATGTCTCAGGCGCGAAACGATCTGTAGAAATTCCTGCACTCCCTTGCGTTCGAAGCCGCTACCGACAAAGAGTAGTATCGGTCGATCGGGATCGAACGCCAACTCCTCGGCGAGAGCTTTTTTTGCCCGGAGTTTGTCGAAGCTCCCGGGAAGAGGTACACCGTTGTAAACGATATGGATTTTTCGCTCATCGATCCGGGGATAGTGACGAAGTATCTGCTCCTTGACGAGTCGGGAATTTGCGATGATGCACCGGGCATTTTCAAAAGTGCGTTTTTCCAGGTAGAGGTAGCTCAGATGCAGAGGATTGAGAGTAAAACCCTTCGTTTCGAGAAAGGCTTTGTGCACCCCGTCTCCGGCCCGATAGATATCGGGGCAACTGATCCGATCGAGGGAAAAATAGAGAATCGATCGGGGAGGGTGGAGCGAGGATTTTTCCCGACAGATCTGTCGATCGAAAAGAAGCACTTTGAGCCAGGAGGGGAGACCTTTGGGCAGTTGCGCGTGGAGAATCTCCGTTTGGTAGCCCTCCTTTTTCAGTGAGCTCTCTAGGCGTTCGAGGTAGCGTTCGGCTCCGCCGAACGGTGTGTGTTTGAGGCGGATGAATCGTAGAGTGCGTGTTTGCATTTCTCTCTTTTTTATCCCTTCAGTTTGAAGAATCGTAGGATAATTATTACCGCACCTATTATATACCTCAAACATTGATGGGACAATTTCGTTCATAGACAAGGCGGATTTTTGCAGGATTCGCCTAAGCGAATTCAAGAAAATCCGGTAATCTATCCAATAGATCAGTCAAATCGGTGAATCCGTTGAAATATTTTCAACTTGCTCTCTTCGGCTACGTTACAATTCCCTCAAAAAGGCTTCAATGAAAACCGTTATTCTCGATACCGAAACCACCGGTGCCGCCGCCGAAGACCGTATCTGCCAGCTGGCTTATCTCGTTTTGGACGAAGAGGGGAGGGTGCTGGAGCATTACGATGCACTCTGCAGCCCACCGCTTCCGCTCAAGATCGAAGCGATGGCGGTGCACAATATCACTCCTGAAATGTTGGAGGGCAAACCCGCCTGCACCGAGACCGAAGCGTTTCGTCGTCTGGAGGAGCTCAATACTCCCGAAAATCTTCTGGTGATTCAAAACGCCGAATTTGATTTGGGGATGCTGGCCAAGGAGGGCTTCGAAAACCGGATGCGGCTCGTCGATACCTTTCGCCTGGCCAGAAAGTTTCTCCCCGAGCAGCACACCCACAGCCAGCAGTATCTGCGCTACAGCCTGGGGCTCTACCGTGAAGAGGGGGCCCTTATCGAATCGCTCGGCGTGACGGTGCGTCCCCACGATGCTCTGGGGGATGTGATCGTCCTCAAGCAGCTATATGACTATCTGCGTCGACAGAGCGGGATCGACGAGATGGTGGCACTCTGCGCCGCACCGATGCTTCTAGAAAAGCTGCCGATGGGACGGCACCGGGGAGAGCGGATCGAAGACGTCGCCAGGCAGAGCCGCAACGATCTGCTCTATATGCTCGAAAACTTCGATCTCGATCAGGATCTCAAACACTCTTTCGAGTATTGGCTCGAAAAGACGAAGGGCGATGTCAAGATCACGGTCGGCTTCGGCAAATACAAGGGCAAAAGCCCCGAAGAGATCCTCGGTATCGATCGCGGCTATCTGCTCTGGCTGCGGGACAAGGCGGACCGGATCCCCGGAGAGTTGAAGGAGGAGATCGTGCGGGTACTTGGGGAGGAGTGAGATTTTTTTTGATGATCTGATGAAACTGGGTAGTGTGGGAGATTGCCATCTCGCGGCTTCTTCTAATCTCCAAAATAATATTTGTAGATCAAGGTAGCAAAGAGCAGAAAGATCATCCCGAACAAAATCGGTCGAATAAAGCCGTCTCCGCGTTTGATAGTCATGTGGCTTCCCAGATAATTCCCCAGGATACTGGCGATCACCATCGGGATCCCGATACCGAACAACATCTTGCCCGCCATAAAAAATGAGACAAACGCACCGACATTCGAAGAAAAATTGAAAATCTTTGAGGTCGCGGAGGCATCAACTAGGCTCAATCCCATGATGTAGTGTAAAGAAATGATAAGCAGACTGCCGGTTCCGGGACCGAAAAAACCGTCGTAAAAACCGATGATCAACGCTACCGCCGGAAAGAGTAGGATTTTTTTGAAGGGGGATATCTCCATTTTTGCGTCGTCGTTTCTTTTCGGCAAAAAAGCGAACAACAATCCCAGGGGCATCATAAAGACGATGACCTTACCGGCGGTGTTTTCATCGAGATAGAGGATGGCTTTGGCGCCCAGGAAGGCACCGATCAACGCTGCCGGAACCCCAACGGCCACGAAGTCCCACCGTATTTTTTTGCTTTTGAAAAAATTGAAAATCGCCGATAAAGTTCCAAGCGTGCTAACCAGCTTTTCCTGCCCCAGGGCGATTTGCGGCGGCAGGCCCGCCAGGATAAACGAAGGGACCAGTACCAATCCCGCACCTCCGGCCACACTGTCGATGAAGCCTGCGACAAACGATGCAAGAATCAGCAAGCATAATCCCATAATGAAAGAATCGGCCAATACGGAACCTTCCAAATACATTATTTCTCCTTCAGCTATCGGTTACTTGGATTCGTCATTCTTCACTTGAGACGGTATAACGTGTATTCAACGCTCTGGATTCCGGGTCAAGCCCGGAATTACAGAGGTTTTCAAACCCCTCAATTGCCTACTTCTCCAGCCGTCTTTCCAGATCCTCTCCGGTCAGGCAGGCCATTTCGTGGTATTCGTTGCCGTTGAAAGCGAACTCCGTGATCGTATCGAGTCCCAGTTTTCGGCTGTGGGCGGCGTAGGAGCGGGGGTTTTGCTTGTTGACGAAGGTCACCAGCACCGGATAGCGGGGTCGCATCGCTTCCCGGGCGAATTCGAAGATCTCCTCCAGAAGTCCGCTCCCCCGGTAGGGTTTGTCGATGCAGACGGGGCCGTACTGATAGGAGTTTTCCGTCGAGAGGGGGATTCCCCGGTAGCTCAACGTCGGTAGATCCCCGATCATCCGGGCGAAAATGGGCCAGCGGGAGCAGAACCCCCACGAAGCGGCCATCACGTAGCCGGCGATCTCTCCATCTTCCCGGGTGGCGACAAAGAACCCCTCGTCGCTCTCGATAAGCTCTCGCAGCAGCTCGGGGGTAAAATCGGTGGTGACGAAACCGTCGGAGCGGTCTTCGTCGGCAATCCTATCGACCTGATAGCGGCGGTGCAGACGCAAGATCGCGTCGATATCTTCCGGGGTGGCGTTACGGATTTTCATTGTTCTTCTCCTCTTTGCGATAGTGTTCCATTCGGCGGAGGGTCTCCAGATCCAGAGGGCTCCTCCTCTTGGCGAGAAAGCGGCAGATCCTCTCCCAACGTTCGGCGGGGAGCTTCTGCCCGTATTTGACCTTGGGACGGATCTGCTCGACGGCGATCGCCACCACCGCCGTAGCCTCCAGGGCATTGGCGTAGCGGGATTCATCCGCCAGAGGCCGATAGCCCCCTTCGGGTTGATATTTTTGCATCAGCATCTCCAGCGCACGGGCTTTCTCCTGTAGGGAGTGAAGTTCCCGGGCGACCCCTTCGATCTCCAGCGAGGCAAAAAACTGCGTCGCCGGACAGGCCAGCCCCTCCTCGGAGCTGAAGTAGGAGGGGATCAGACTCCCCAGTTCGACGATACTGACAAAGACATGTGAGCTTTGGCGGATAGCCTCCATTTTTCTTCCGCCCCGTTTACCATGGAAATAGATTGCCTCTGTATCCCCGGCGAAACTGACGGGGACGACCGACACCCCCTCTTTTCCTCTCAACGCCAGGCTGGCGTAGGGGGCCGTCTCCAGAATCCTTTGAATCGTCTCTTCATCCATGACTATATTTCCTTTTGAGAAGATACGCTATGATAGCGCCTATCTGACCTTTTCAAAAGAGCCAAATGATGAAAAAAAGAGGGGGACAGTCGTGATATTGAAACTACAGGAAGGAAGCGGGACCCTCACCGAACGCCTCTACCTTACCTTGAAAGAGTGGATCCTCCACGAGGCGAAACCGGGGGAGCGGCTTCCTTCCATCCGCACCCTGGCGGCCGAAAATCGCATCAGTCGCACCACGGTGGAGGCCGCCTACTCCCAGCTCTACGCCGAAGGGTACATCGAGAGCCGCCCCCGCTCGGGATATTTCGTCGCCGTGGATCTCCTGGCGGTCAATCGGGGCGCCAAAAAAGAACCGGAAGCCGAAGAACGCCCTATCGGAAACGGGAGAGTACGCTACGACTTTTTTCCGGCGCGTCTGAGCCCCGAAATTTTCCCCGTCAAAACCTGGCGGCGTCTCAATGCCCGGGCGTTGCGGGAGGATCTGGACTTCGGCGCCTATCCCGATGGGCAGGGGGAGGCGGGGTTTCGGGAGCAGATCGCCTCCTACCTCAACCGGATCCGCGGGACCCGATGTCGGGCTGATCAGATCGTGGTCTGCTCAGGTTTCATCGACGCGATGGGGCTGGCGGCAGAGCTGATGGAGGCGCGGGATCACCCCTTTGCGATGGAGTGGCCCGGATACCGGCTGGCCGAGCGGGTGATGGGCGAACACGGCTATCGGACGCTTCACATTCCCGTCGATTCCCAGGGGATCGACCCGCAGCGGCTGGAGGCGACGGAGGCTGGGAGCCTCTATCTGACGCCGTCACACCAGTATCCCACCGGCGCGACCCTCCCGGTGGCCAGGCGCCAGGCGCTGTTGGAGTGGGCCCGGCGCCAGGAGAGCTGGATCATCGAAGACGACTACGACAGCGAACTTAACTACACCCACCGTCCCATCCCGGCGATGCAGGGGTTGGAGGGTGGAGAGAGGGTGCTCTATCTGGGGACCTTCTCCAAATCCCTCTCTCCGGCGATCCGGGTCGCCTACCTGGTGCTGCCTGAGCCATTGATGGAGCGCTACCGACGCAGCAGCCACGCCCATTTCGCCCGGGTGTCGTTGCCGGTGCAGCGGACGCTGGAGCTTTTCATGGCCGAGGGGCATTGGGAGCGGCACCTGCGCCGTGTGCGGACGCTGAACCGCCGCCGCCACGACCGGATGCTCGCGGCATTGCGGCGGGAGCTGGGGGATCGCATCGAGATCCTGACCCAAGGGGGGGGTTGGCGATCCTCGTGCGGCCTACCGACGGTTGCGATCTGAAGCGACTGCGCGAGGAAGCGACGAAGCGGGGGATTCGCCTCTATCTAGCCGGCGATTTCTACGGAGAGGAGTGGGAGGCGCTGAGGATGGGATTCGGGGGCCTGAGCGAAGAGGCGATCGACGAGGGGGTTGCACAGGTGAGGGCTTTGTGGAGGGCACAACATTCTCAAGTGTCGATCCGATCGTGACAATTTCTCTGTCGTTTTTCATTATAATCCTTTTACTCAATGCCGTAGATTCTGCGGTATTTGAGCATACGAAAAGTCAGGAAGGATAGGGGAGGAGGAGCTTTCCGGTGGGAAACGGGCGGCAGAGAGAAGCGCTTGGGTATGCGCTGGCGGCGGTGGGGCTCTGGTCCACCGTGGCGAGTGCGTTCAAGATTTCGTTGCGCTATCAGAGCCCGGAGTCTCTGCTCTTTTACGCCGCCTGGGCCTCTTTGCTTTTTTTCGCTCTTTTGCTTTGGAAAGAGCGGCGTTTTTCCGAAGCCGCCGCTCTGATCCGGCGCTATCCCGGTCGCATTCTTCTTCTTGGGGCTATCAATCCCTTTATCTACTATCTGAGCCTTTTTCACGCCTACACGCTTCTGCCGGCTCAGGAGGCTCAGGCGATCAACTACAGTTGGGGAATTCTGCTGGCGCTGCTTTCGGTTCCCGTTTTGCATCAGAAGCTGCGACGACGGGATTTGATTGCCGGGGCGCTTTGCTATCTCGGGGTCCTCGTCATCGCGACACGGGGCGATCTGCTCTCCTTGCATTTTCACAATACTTCCGGCCTGTTCTATGCCTTGGCCAGCACACTGCTTTGGGCACTCTACTGGCTCTTCAATACCCGGATCGAGGCGGAGCCTCTGCCGCTGCTCTTTCTCAACTTTCTGGTCGGCACCCTTTTGTTGACTCTCTATCTTCTTTTAAGTGGTACAGGGATAACGTTTCCGCCATTGGCAGGGTTGTCGGGGGCTCTTTATGTCGGGCTTTTCGAGATGGGGATCACCTTCGTACTCTGGCTCAAAGCCCTCAAACTCGCTTCGCATACCGCCACCGTCTCCAATTTGATCTACCTCTCTCCCTTTCTATCACTGCTTTTTATCCACTTTATCGTCGGGGAAGAGATTTTTCCCTCGACGGTGGTCGCTTTGGGATTGATCCTGGGAGGGCTGTGGATACAGAACTCCAAACGGTAAATTATATTTTTTAATATCCCCTTAAAGAGCCTTTTGGTATATTCAGAATTCATTCCGTTTTTTACAGAGGACGATAGTATCGCTGTGAAAAACGACGGGGAGAGCGGATGGAAGAGCCAAAAAAGCACGAGATTGTCGCGACACAAGAGGGGCGTCTCGATCGCGTTCTGAGCGCTCTGCTTGGTGAGAGCCGCAATCAGATCGCCCGGCTCATCGAAGCGGGCGAAGTGCGGGTCGAGGGCCAAAGAGTCGCCAAACCCTCTTTCAAAGTCCAGGCGGGCCAGCGGATCGCCTACCGCTTTCTCGACGCGCCGAAGCGGGAGGAGATGCCCGTCGACTTCGACGTGGAGGTTCTCTACGAAGACGAGGCGATCCTGGTGCTCAACAAACCCGCCGGAGTCGTCGTCCATCCCGCCCCGTCGGTCCGGGAGCCGACACTGGTCGATTGGCTGGTGCGCCGCGGCGTCTCCCTCTCGACACTTTCGGGCGAAGAGCGCCACGGCATCGTCCACCGCCTCGACAAGGAGACCACCGGAGCGCTGGTCGTCGCCAAAAGCAACGCCGTGCACCGCCGCCTGGCCGAAGAGCTCCAGAGCCGTCGGATGGGACGCTACTACCTGGCGATCATCGACCATCCGCTGCGCGAAAACGTCCGCGTCGACGCCCCCATCGCCCGCAATCCCAAAAACCGTCTGAAAATGGCGGTGGTGGAGGGGGGAAGGGCTGCGCGGACCGATTTTTTGAAAATCGCCGAAGGCGACAACGGCACGGAGCTGATCGCCGCGCGATTGCACAGCGGGCGGACCCACCAGATCCGTGTGCATCTGGCGAGTCTGGGGCGGCACATTCTGGGCGACCGCCTCTACGGCTATCGGGGATCGGCCCGGATCCCGCGGGTCTTTCTCCACGCGGGCCTGCTCTATCTGAGCCACCCTCTCAGCGGGGAGCGGATGGAGTTTCGCGCACCGCTTTTTGCCGATATGCGGGAGTACCTGACGACACAAACAAGGAGTTCTTTTGATGAAAGCACTACGCTCGATGCTCTACCCGGCCTTTTTCGTGACACTTTCGGTCCTTTGGAGCGGGTGTAGCGACAGTATCGGGAGTCTCACCAGTATGACGGCCTTCAAGACCGATCTGGATATGCCCACGATCCGGGGGGTCAAAAAGGTCGTCGACAAAACCAGTGTCGGCTTCGAATGGCCCGCGGTCACCGACAAGCGGGTCGAAGGGATTGACGTCTACCGTGCCCGGCCCGCCGCAAAAGGAGCTCCCCAGAAGATGCAAAAAATCGCCACCATCGGCAACCGCTACGCGACGCACTACGTCGATACGACGATTCAACCCGACAGCGATTATCTCTACACCTTCCGGACCTTCGGCGTCCTTTTCGGCTCGGCGCCCGGGCAGGTGATCCGGGTCCATACCGCTCCTCGGCTGCCCGCCGTCAAGATCGCCAAACTCTACCAACCCGACGCCGGGGTGATCAAGCTGCTCTGGGTCCCGCATCCTGATCCGCGAGTCGCCGAGTATCTCATCGAACGGCGGCTCGAGGGCAAAGAGTGGAAATACCTCGACACGGTCAAAGGACGTCTGATGCCCGAATACATCGATATGTCCCCGGCCAAGGGGCGACGCTATGCCTACCGGGTCGTAGGCCGTACCGCCGACGGCGTGCGGACCCGTCCCTCCGCCGCCCAGTCGATCACCATTCGTTAAGGAGCGTCGTGTGCCTCATCTGAAAGTCGAACCCTTCGAGACGGAAGCGCTCGATCGCCTGATCGCCGAAGAGGAGTGCCTGCACTTTCGTGCCGTGCCCGAGAGCGAAGCTCCGGTGGAGCTGCTGGGGGTGGAGTTCGAGGGAGAGCCTTTTCTTCTCGAGATCAAAAAACACCCCGAGGCCACGGTCCTGCGCGCCGACAAGATCAGCCGGCCGCTCGACGTCGGACGGATCAAAGGCTGCCTGGCGGCTCTGGCTGAAAAGGCCGGCTGGAAAATCCTGCACAGCAACATCGTAGAGAGCGGCCGTCGCCCGCCTCTAGCCTCAGAGGCGGAAAAGTCGATCCGGGATTTCGAATCGATGCATTTCCCGAAGCAAAAGGTCGCTTTGGAGGTCGGTTTCGGCAGCGGGCGGCATCTGCTCTGGCAGGCGGAGCGTCATCCCGACACCCTCTTCATCGGGGTGGAGATCCATACCCCTTCCGCTCAGCAGGTTTTGCGGCAGATCCGCCTGCGCGGCCTGCAAAACGTCTGGGTGGTCAACTACGACGCCCGGCTGCTGCTGGAGATGCTCCCCTCGAATCTTTTGGAGGCGCTCTACGTCCATTTCCCGGTCCCTTGGGACAAAAAGCCCCACCGCCGGGTGATCTCCGACGCTTTTGTCGCGGAGGCGTTGCGGGTTTTGCGTCCGGGGGCGCTGCTGGAGCTGCGCACCGACAGCGAAAACTACTACCGCTACGCTCTGGAGGTTTTCAGCCGTCCGCCCAAAGCCGATTTCCGTGTCGAAAAAAACCGCGACCTTCCCGTCGTGAGCAAATACGAAGCCCGCTGGCGCCGAATGGAGAAAAACATTTACACGCTGAGTCTGCGGGCGCTGGAGGAGTCGCCCGCCCGATTAAGAGAGTTCGATTTCTCTTTTCGGGAGCCTGTAGATCACTCCGCGATCGGGCGTCTGCCCCGAAAGCCGGTCGTGGAGGAGGATTTTTTCGTCCACTTCGGGCGTGCCTACCGTTTCAGCGACGGCAGCGGCGGGATCGTGGAGTGTTCGTTCGGGAGTTTCGACCGTCCCGAGCACAAGTACCTGATCTACCGTGACGGCGAGCCGTTGCGGTATTTTCCCGAGCGTCCCGTCGCCACCGCGACCAACGCCCGGGCCCATCAGAAAATAGGAGCGCTTGTTTATGGCCGCTAACGTCATCACCGCATCCCACCTGACTCTGGCCTACGACCAGGGGCGCAAACGGATCATCGAAAACGCAAGTTTCTCCGTCCGCAAGGGAGAGTTCGTCTTCATCACCGGCCCCAGCGGCAGCGGCAAATCGACCCTGCTCAAAGCTCTCTACGGCGCCATCCGCCCCCTGGAAGGGACTCTTAAAGTCGGCGGCTTGGATATGGGCAAGATCCGCAAAGGCAAACTCCAGGAGTTGCGCAGCCACCTGGGGATCATCTTTCAGGATTACCGCCTCATCAACGAATGGACGGTGGAAAAAAACGTCGTGCTGCCTCTGATCATCGCCGGCTACAGTATGGAAGTCCAGCAGACCCAGGCCAAGCGCCTCCTGCGCCACGTCAAGCTCACCGAACAGGCCGATCGCTATCCCCTGGAGCTCAGCGGCGGGGAGCAGCAGCGGGTGGGGGTCGCCCGGGCGCTTTCGAAAAATCCCTTTCTGATCCTCGCCGACGAGCCGACGGGGAACCTCGACGAATACTCTTCCAACGTCATCTGGGATTTGCTGGAAAACGCCTGCGATCAGCTGGGGTCGACGGTGGTGGTCGTCACCCACCAGCTGCCGACGATGTTCAACATCCCCTACCGTCACTTCATCATCGAAAGCAAGGGTATCTATGAAGTCCGTTAAAGAGCACCTGATGTTCATCCTCCCGCTGATGGCGATCCTGCTGGGGGTGGAGTTTGTCCTGGTCTTCAACCGGGTGACCAGCAACTACGAAGAGAAGCTTCGCGAGAGTTACACCATCCTCGTGGTTAGCAAAAGTCCGATGAGCCTGCGCCGCTTCCGGAGGATCGAGCCGCACATCTCTTCGGTCGAAGCGATCTCCAAAGAGCGCATCGCCCGGCAGATCGCCCGGGGGATCCAAAACACCAAGACGCAAGAGATCCTCGCCGCCCTGCCGCACTTTTACACCCTGCACCTCGACCGTTATCTCAGTCGCGCCGCCGTCGAAAAGATTCGCAAAAAACTGCTCAAAGTCCCCGGCGTCAAAAAGGTCGAAACCTTCGGCGAGAATCACCGGGCGAAATACAATCTCTTTCTCTTTCTCAAGATCGTCTTCTGGAGCTTTGTCGTACTTCTTTCTTTGGTCAGTTTTTTCCTGATTATGAAGCAGATGGAGGTCTGGCAGCTGGCGCATCGGGAACGGATGCGGATTATGGAAGTTTTCGGGGCGCCGATGCTGCTGCGCAGCGGGGTGCTCTTTCGGATTGGGATCACCGACGCGATCTTCGCCGTCGCGCTGAGCGGAGGGCTTTTCGCCTTTCTCAAATACTACTGGGCCCCCCGTAGCGGGATCGAAATCCTCGTCGACCGGCAGGCGCTGCTCTTTGAACCCAGGGATCTGGCGATCCTGGCGGCCATCGCCTTCACGCTCGTCATATCGGCGGTGATGAGTGTCACCGTACGTAGCGGGGAGGTGCGGGAGTGACCGGATTCAGACTCTTTGCCGTTGCGCTGCTCTTTGTCGTCGCGGCGTCGGCCTCCCGGATCGAAAAGAAAATCCAAAAATCGCAAAAGACCCTCCAGAGCACCGAAGCGCAGAAACAAGCGACCAACCGCCAACTCTCCAAAATCGCCGACTCCATCGAAAAGACCCGCAAAGACCTCGTGCGGCTGCAAAAGATCCTCGACCGCTTGGAGAAGGAGCGCCAAAAGGGCGAAGCCCGCTCCAAAGCCGCGCTGGAGCGTATCGCCCAGGTCGATGCCCAGCTGGCGCAGCTCGACAAGAGCATCCAGAGCAAACACGACCGCTTTATCCGGCTGCTCTCCGATCAATTCTCGATGATCGTGGCGTTGGAGGAAATGCACCGCACGAGCGAACGCTCCATCGTCCTCAAGGAGTTCTACGAAGCCTACAAGCGGGCCAACGACCGGGAACTCAAAGCGCTCAAAGCCAGTATCGACAAAAACCGTCGCAAAAAAGTGGCGCTGCTGATGGAGCGGACCCGGCTCAAACGCGGCATCGCCCAGATCCTCAAAAAACGCAAAGAGTATCAAAAGAAAAAGGAGCAATCCCAGGCTCTGCTCAAAAAGCTGGCAAAAGAAGAGACGCTCTACCGACAAAAACTTCGAAACATCATCAGCCGTCAAAATCAGCTGCTTTTGACCCTGGCGAAGCTCAAGATTTTGAAAAAAGAGGAGATCGAAGCGGCCAGGCGGCGCGAAGCCGAGCGCAAGGCGCAGCTGGAGGCCCGGGCCAAGCGCCTGGCGGAGCTGCGCAAGCAAAAAGAGGCCGAACGGGCCCAGGCCAAAGCCGAAGGCCGGGAGGTGGATTACAGCGAAGTGACCCTGCCGCCTGAGACGGAGGAGAAACCCGGCTCCGTCAAACAGTACGGCAGCTCCTATCAAAAGGAGCGGGTCGCACGCTACCGCGGGCCGCGGACCATCCCGCCCTTTCGGGGAGCGAAGGTCGTCAAGCGTTTCGGAACCTACGTCGATCCGATCTACAAGATCAAAATCTTCAACGATTCGATCACCCTCAAAGCTCCGGCTCCCGACACCAAAGTCCGCAACGTCCTCAACGGCAAAATCGTCTACGTCGGCGAAAACAGTATGCTGGGCAAAGTCGTGATCGTCCAGCACGGCAACGGCCTGCATACCGTCTACGCCGGCCTCTCCAAGATTTCACCCCTGGTCAAGACCGGCGGCCGTATCCGTAGAGGCGTGGTCATCGGCAAAGTCAACAAAAAACTGATTTTCCAGGCGACCCAGCACGAGAAACTGATCAATCCGTTGCGACTCATAAAGATTTAGGCGGAAAAGTTTTCGCTATAATCGCGTCAAAATCAAGGGGGTCCGATGAAGCAGCGCAAACGCGTTTTGGTGAAATTTTCCGGAGAAGCTCTGGCCGGAAAAGAGGGCTACGGGATCGATACCAAGATCCTCAAATACATTGCCGACGAGATCCGCTCGCTCGTGGAGAACGACATCGAAGTGGCCATCGTCGTGGGCGGGGGCAACATCATCCGCGGCGTCACGGCGGCGGCGGACGGGATCATCAAACGCACCAGCGGCGACTATATGGGGATGCTGGCGACTGTGATCAACGGTGTCGCGATCCAGGAGGCGCTCGAGAGCATCGGCCTCGAAGCGCGGCTGCAGAGTGCGATCGATATGCACGAGATCGGCGAGAGTTTCATCGTCCGGCGTGCCCGGCGCCATCTGGAGAAGGGGCGCGTCGTGGTCTTCGCCGGCGGGACGGGCAATCCCTACTTCACTACCGATACCGCCGCGACCCTGCGTGCCAGCGAGATCGACGCCGATATGCTGATCAAAGCGACGAAAGTCGACGGTGTCTACGACAAGGATCCGATGAAGTATCCCGACGCGAAGAAACTCGACGAAATCAGCTACGATCGGGCCCTGAGTGAGCACATCCGTGTGATGGACGATACCGCCATCGCCCTGGCGAAGGAGAACCACCTTCCCATCGTCGTCTGCAATATGTTCGAAGCGGGCAATCTGCTCAAGATCGTCCAGGGGGATCGAAGCCTCTGCTCCATCGTCCACTGAGACAAATCAACGAAACATAGATTAAAAAAGGAAAAAAATGACACGACTTGAACAAATCACCGCCCAAGCCCTCGAACGGGTCAACCACGATCGCTATCTGCTGGCCAAAGCCGTCGGCAAGCGGGCCGAAGAGCTCAGCTCGGGTGCGACCCCTCTGGTCGATATGGACGTCAAAAAGCACAAAGCCACCGACATCGCGATTCACGAGATCGCCGAGGGCAAACTGAAAGTCGAGCTGGAAAGCTAAGCGCTTGAACGATTTTCTGGAGCTCGTCAAACGTCTGCGGTCCATCGACGAAGCGGTGAAGCTTCTGGGCACGCAGATCGAGATCGACGACTCCATCCGCGAAGCGCTCGACTTCGCCATCGCGGCGCACGAGGGGCAAAAACGCAAAAGCGGAGAGCCCTACATCATCCATCCCATCCTCGTCGCGGCGATCACCGCTTCCATCAGCGGCGATCCGACGATGGTCATCTCCGCGCTGCTGCACGATGTGGTCGAAGACACTCCCCACACGATCGAGGAGATCGGTGAGCGCTTCGGCCCCGATGTCCGCCACATCGTCGAGGGATTGACCAAGATCGTCGAGATCCGGGAGGACAAGCTGGCGCCCGCGGGCTCCAACGAACGGCTCATCACCTCCGCGTTGACTTTCCGCAAAATGCTCATCGCCTCCATCG
>JALWNT010000073.1 GCA_027080995.1 Campylobacteraceae bacterium
CCGTCGCTATTATGCGCGAGGGCATCATCGTCTTTATGCAGCCCGGGATGATCCCCGAAGAGGGACTCAAAGACTTGATCCGCCAGGTCAAAGAGCTCGATATGGATCAAGTCCGCGAAGAGATCAAAAAGCAGCAAGAGAGCGGACAGCAAAGCTAAGCATCTAATTTCGGAACTCTCCCGACGATATGTGCGACTCAGCTCTTTGGGCTGATGTCCACTTCTTCATCCGACTTTCCAAATTCATATCTTCCCGCCTCCGACCAATCCAGCGACTTCGTACTACTATAAAAATTGATTCGCATCCTAAGTTTAATGCATCATATTTTTCTTTACTTCACTACTCAGTACTTTAAAATGGAAAATAAATTTAAGTTACACATTACCGGATTTTTTTGAATTTGCTTTGGCGAGTCCTGTAAAAATCCGCCTTGCCTGTGAACAAAAGCGAAGCATCAAAGATTAAGGTATTTACTTGGTGCGGTAATAATGAAAAACATATCTATTTTGTGCTAATCTCATTAAAAAGAGGCCAAGAAAACAAGTGAAACTAAAAAATCATCTGTATTACTATCGGTATTGGATGGTGATGCTGTTGATCACGCAAACTCTGATGGCCAAACCGGTCTTGACTTTTTATTGCGGAATTACGATGGTTCCCGCGATGCAATCAATGATCAAAGCTTTTCAAAAAACGCATGATTGCACCTTCCGTATCCGACAAGGAGGCAGCGGGGAACTCCTGCGCGCATTGACTCTCTTCCAAAAAGGGGATCTTTTTCTTCCCGGGAGTGAGAGTTATTATCATAAAAATGAAAAAAATCTCTTTGTCTATCGCCGTATTATCGGGAAAAATCGCTTGGCGCTTTTTGTTCTGGCTCAAGATGCCGACCGCATACATTCCTTGGACGATTTACTGAAAAAGAGGGTCTATTTTGCTATCGGTGATGCTTCAATCGGCAGTGTCGGACGCGCGACAAGAGCATTGATCCGATCGACATATGGAGAATCGAGCTGGAGAGATTATGAGGAAAAAGCCGTCTACTTCGGGAGCGATTCCCGCGATCTGCTCCGCTTGATGGACGAAGAGGGAGTCGAAGCGACAATCAACTGGAAAGCAGCGGCTTTTCGATCAAATAATCCCACTCTCAACTTGCGAATTTACTCCATTCCCGCAGCAAAAGCCCATGCCAAAAAACTCGTCATCAGCACCCTTCGTTTCTCAAAACATCCGGCATTGGCTCGAGCCTTTGTCGACTTTGCGGCTTCTCCGGCAGGCCGACGCATTATGGAACGTTACGGATTGGGCGATGAAAAATAGACGCGTTAGAGTGATCGGATTGATCGGAGTTTTCGGATTTATCCTACTCTTTCTTTTTCACCTGCATATTTTGAAAATCCTAGAAGAAGGCAACCGAAAACTTCTCGAGACCAATGATCGTTACATCGTCTATCAATATCTCATCAACAGTTTGCAAAATCTCGAGAGCCGATTTGATAAAACTCTCATTCTCTCACGTGCCGACAATGCGGAGTTCTATCTCAAAAATCTTAACCGCAGAATCGATCAGATTACGCAGACTCTCAAAACGATCGAACACGGTGGGTTCATCACAATCCGTACGCCGCTGAACCTTCCCGGATCGGATTATCTCACCAAAGAGATCCAAGTCCCGCGAGATATGATCGATCCGGGAAACCTGAACGATATTCTCGGAGGTTTTCTGCTGGTAATTCAACGATCAAAAGAGATCAAGGCTCTTTTACAAAAACGTTTTGCTCTTCAAAAGCACAGAGCTCTTACCGAAAAAATTAAAAAACAATTACGCTACGAAAAATTCGTCATTACAAAAGATCTTGACGCGAATATCCGCCGAATGACCGAAAACATCAATCGAATCTATTATTACGATCAGCAACGCGTCGCCGCAGAAAAGAAAGACTTCGAGCGGATGACTCGACGTTACCGTTTAATCGAATATTTTGGCTTTTTCTTCCTCATCACCCTCATTGGATTGGAAGGATACTTCTATACACAAAATTTGCTCAAAACCAATCAGCAACTCAACGAAAAACTCTATGTCGATACTTTGACAGGACTCTATACCCGCAACTATCTGGATGAAAAGATCACCCCCCAGGATCAAAGCTGCCTGGCCCTCATAGACTTACGGAATTTCGGTCGAATCATCAGTCTTTTCGGCACGAAATTTGCCGACAAAGTCTTAAAACAGATTGCGCTACGTCTTCAAGCGGCTTTGCAAGAAAGCGGATGTACGTTGATCCATTTCAACGGAGATATCTTTGCGGTTTACCAACAAGAAGAGTACAAAGGCACACGAAGCATCGAACAGCGAATCAAATGGCTCAAAAAATTGATTGAAGGCCAAGATTTCATCATTGACGGGATCCTTATCGACCTGCGTGCCATCGTGGGCGCGGCACAGGGGGTCCACTGTCGCGAAGAGGCTTTCATAGCCCTGCAGGAGGCCAAAAGTAACGGAAAAGGATTTCAAACCTATCAAGGAACCAAATACCGAAGAGAGTTGGAAGATGTTTTGAAATGGGAACGGCGAATAAAACAGGCCATTGATAAACATCAAGTTCTACCGTTTTTCCAACCGATCGTAAACGCAGAAAGTCAAACCGTATATCACGAAGCTCTCATACGCATAGCAGAAGAAAAAAACAGCCATTTCCACTATCTATGTCCGGGGGAATTTCTTCATATTGCCAAGCAGACTGGACAATATCAGGAGCTGTTAAAAATCATGTTGGAAGAGACCTTCTCCCAGAGTCGGCATCTGAAAAAATTTAGTATCAATATCGGCGCCTGGGAGATCAAAAATCCTGATTTTTGGAACGAGTTGGAAAGTCTCATCAGAAAATATCAAGCAAAAGGTCGCGTCACTTTCGAGATTTTGGAACACGAAAGTTTCCAAGATTATGAAGAGGTTGCACACTTTATTACCCGCTTCAAGCGATTAAATGTCGCTATCGCCATCGACGACTTCGGAAGCGGATACTCCAGCCTCCAGCGCGTCTTGAACCTCCGCCCGGATTATCTCAAGATCGACGGAAGCATCATCCGCAAGTTGACGGAGGATTCAACCGAAAAAGAACTGGTCGCACTCATTGTCGGCCTCGCACGGACGATGGGAGCCAAAACCGTTGCAGAGTTTGTAGAAAACCGAGAGATCTTCGAACTGGCCAAACGACTGGGAGTCGACTACTTCCAGGGGTACTATTTCGCCGCCCCCACTCCGATGAATCAGAGGTTCACCCCCTCCGCCCGGGAGGAAAGTTAATCGTGGCACGACGGGAATCTGAGAATTCGAAAGAGAGGATGAGCACCATCCATAGCCTCACTCTCTCACAAATCACAGATCTCCATCATCTCTACCGCTCCCAGTGGTGGACCCGGGATCGCACTCTCGATGAGACTCGTTCCCTCGTCGAACACTCCAGCCTAATTGTCGGCTTCGCCGATGCCCGGGGACACCTCGTCGCTTTCGCCCGGGTGCTGAGCGATTTCACGATCAAAGCGCTCATTTTCGATCTGATCATCGACGAATCCCATCGACATAAAGGCCTTGGCAAAGCCTTGCTGCAAACCATCCTGAACCACCCCAGACTTTCCCGGATTCGCCATTTTGAACTCTACTGCCTCCCTGAAATGGCCCCCTACTACGAATCGATAGGATTCCAAGAGCTCAATCACGAACTGATTTTAATGAGAAAGGACCGCAAATAGATGAAGATACGGGTCTATTATGAGGACACTGATGCAGGTGGGATCGTCTACCACTCCCGCTACCTCAACTTCTGCGAGCGGGCAAGAAGTGAAGAGTTCTTTCGGCGGGGAATGATGCCCTATGGCCAAGAGCGTAGCGGTTTCGTCGTCCGGCGAATCGAATCGGACTTTATCGGGATGGCCCGATTGGGGGATCTGCTGGAAGTGCGCACCGAGGTACTGGAGGAGAAACGAAGCTCCGTCAAGCTTCGTCAGAAAATTTTCTTGGGAGAGGAGAAGATCTTCTCGATGGAGATCACTCTTGTCTATGTGGTGGCGGGGCGTCCCAAGCGGATCCCTCCCGATCTACTCGAAATCATCCGATCTCTCTAATCACCACCAAGGGGATGCGTAGTAGTCCATCCGATTGAACATCAGTTGCGCTTCGATATCTTGCATTTGCCGCATCTGTTGGCGGTGGGTGTACATCAAAAGCTCCTGATCCGTCATCGCCCGTCTTTGGCCTGTGATATGCCCCTGCGCATCCATGCAGAGAATGCGATGGGGATTGCCCGTCGGTTTGAAACGGACACAAGATGGATCACCGGCCATAAAATAGCGTCCGTTGACATCATAAGGGGAGGGACTTCTGGGTGCACAACCGCTCACAAAAAAAATCGGCAACGCCATTAGAACGATTTTGAGAAATTTCTGAGATTGTTTCATCGTCGGCCCCTCTTCTCTTGCATCACCGCAAGAGATTCAAATTATTGCCGCACCAACTAAATACCTCTTTCCGACAACACATCTTTGTACTCTTCATCCGCCTCTTTCCGGCGGATGGATGATCAATAAGGTTCAACACTGACAATACGGCTGCCCTGATAGACGATACGGACTCGCTGACCCACATGAAACTGTGTCCCTTTGGAGATCACCACGACATGCTTACCGTTGCTGAGACGTACCGTCAACTCCTGAGCGTTGGCTGCCGCGACCTGATTGCCCACATAGGCTCCGGCCAAACCTCCGCCGAGTGTTGCAAGATCCCTGCCGCGTCCCTTGCCGACCATATGACCGAGTACCGCACCGATCCCCGCACCCACCAGGGTGCCGACGCCGTTGTCTTTGACTGCGACGTATCGGATCGACTGAACCGTTCCGACTTCATAGTTAGCCACTTGCTGTGTCGCGGAGGGCTCCACCGTCGGCAATCCCTGGGTCGCACAGCCAGACAATCCGAACATGGCCGCTGTCATCATCGCAAGCATCATCTTTCTTTTTTTCATCTCTTTCTCCTTTGTTTGTGTCGTGACTATTGTAGTGCACTCCCGGACCAAAATCAAGCTTTGTCAGATGAGACATCCGCCATCGCCTCCCAGACCGCCAATGCCTGACGATGCTCCGCCACATCATGACATCGAACGACGGTAGCGCCGTTTTCCACCGCTTTGAGATGAATCGCCAACGTTCCCGGCAGGCGCTCCTCGGTCGGTGTAGGAATGATACGATCGATCATCGATTTGCGACTGGCGCCGATGAGCAGCTCGCAGCCGTGGCGCAAGAAGGTCCGATGATTTCGTAACAACGTGAGGTTGTGTTCCAGGCTTTTTCCGAAGCCGATTCCGACATCCAGAAGGATTTTTTCCCGAGGAAGTCCCCGGGCTTCACAGCGGGCAATGCGCTCGTCAAAAAACGCATCAACCTCCGCCGTGACATCTTCGTACCTGGGAGCACGCTGCATTGTCTGAGGGGTCCCTTGCATATGCATAATGCAGTAGTCGGCATCGTGCTCTACCGCCAGATCGATCAGCCGTTCATCCGACGCACCCGTAATATCGTTGATCAGACCGAAACCGCTGCGCAGTGCATAATCAACCACCTCGGGTGTGTAACTGTCAATACTGAAAAGTGCACGTTCAAAGAGCCGTCGTTTTCCGATCTCTTCGCAAAGAGGGCGAATCCGACGCAGCTCCTCCCGGACCGAAACTTCAGCCGCACCCGGACGGGAAGAGACCGCTCCGATATCGATGATTGCCGCCCCCTCCTTGATCATCGCATCGATTCGGTTCATCGCTTCATCACCCAGAAAACGGCTCCCGGCATAAAAACTATCGTCGTTGGCATTGAGTACACCCATGATACGCGCAGGCCCCTGCTCTTCACGGAGAAATCCACGCAATGCTTTGGCCAGCTTTTTCAAACCGAAAGGTTGTGCAGATGCTTTGCGAATCAGACGACGCAGTTGGGCGCGAGTGGCGATAAGAAGAGCGTCTACTCTCTCTGTCTCGCAGGTGATCACACCCGAGGGCACGGCCAAATCCGCTCCGATACTTAGCGCATCCTGCTTGAGAATGTTGGCTCCGGGAGTTCGAAGATCTCGGATCAATATCCAGAGCGTCTCCATCTTTTCGGCCATGATGGCGACTCCCCCTTTGTCAACCCCCAGTTTGGCCAGAATCTCCCGCCGCTGACGGCTCTCTCCCAGACGATACAGACGCATTCCCTACTCCTTCGTGCATGTGTTATCGGTTTTTCTTTCTCTTTTTTGCCAAAAGCTTCAAGAGAACGGCCGTCAGGACAAAAGCGGGAGGTGATCCCATATCCAACGCACGAACCGCATCCCGAAAGAGATCGAAACTCCTTTCGTCGAAGCGGTACTCTCCACACTTCAATGCCTCACTCACCGCTCCTTCAACGATCCGTTTGGCTTCGTCCGCACCGAGCCGTCCTTTGCTTTGGACAAAAGCGTAAACCTTTTCGATGGTCAATGAAGCGAGATCCAACTCATCGAAATTCTGCCGTTGCTGGTGATCAAGCTGTGTGATCGGGAGTCTGGAGCGAATCGTGGGAAGAATCTCCGCCCGACTGCGAAAGAGGAGGATAAACGATTTGCGCGGGGGAGGCTCCTCGATAACTTTGAGGAGTTTGTTTTGGACGACTTCGCTAAAACGCTCGGCGCCCAGGAGAATCACCTGCTCCTTTTCGCTCGCAAGATAGGCCTTTTCCAACGCCTCTTCGGCATCCTGAACCAGAAAATTTCCCTCTTTGAGCAGAGCGAAAAAGAGTTTGCCCTCCTGCTCACAGCGGTGAGCGATCTCTTGGCGTGTCTTCTCAAAGTTTGAACTGACAATGATCTGGCTGTGGGTTTGCATTTCAGGCGCTAAATTTCGTCAAAGAGCGTGGCTTCCAGCGTCCGAGTGAAAAGACGATAGAGCTGCAAAAGCTTGATATCCAAGAGAGGATCGCTGGCGCTTAGAGAAAAACTTCCGGGAATCTCCTCGTCCAAGAGCCAGAGAAAATTCTCTTCACTGCGATAGACGATCTTCGTATAGGGCGTATCTCCTTCACCTATGTACCAAAAAAAATAGTTGTTGGGAAAAGAGATCTCAAGCATATCTTCGAGGATTTCGATCTCCTGAGGACTCTGGATCCGCGGCAGGTTCGGAAAAATCTCTTCCAGGGGGAAAACCGGGAAAAAGGGACGCTTGTTTTCCGGAGCGTTGAGAGCTCCGAGAATGTAACGACCGAACCACTGCCGTTTGCTATCAGTCAGAAGCAATACTGTCTGCCCCTCGATCATCTTTTCCACCGCGCTGCGGATCAAAGGAGTCCAATCAAAACGCCGCTCCTCCATCCAGCTGAAGTCGGAGCGCTCTTCACGAATCGCTCGAAGCGTCCAATCCAGAAGTTTCTGCATGATTTACTTGTCCAGTTCGTAGGCTTCGTGCAAAACACGCACCGCCAATTCTCCATATTTTTCGTCAATCACCATCGAGACTTTGATTTCGCTGGTGGAGATCATTTCGATGTTGATGTTGTTTGCGGCCATCGTGCTAAAGGCTTTGGCGGCGATGCCGCTGTGGGATTTCATCCCCACGCCCACGATCGAGACTTTGCAGACGTTCTCGTCGTAATCGACTTCGCCGTAATCCCCGCTGAAACCTTCGAGCGCCTCTTTGGCCCGCTCGAGTTCGCTCTGGGGAACGGTAAATCCCAGATTGGTCGTCCCTTCGCGACTGGCGTTTTGGATGATCATATCGACGTTGACCTGTTCATCGGCCAGACGCTGGAAAATCTCCGCAGCAATACCGGGACGATCCACGACGTCCCGCAAAGAAACTCTCGCCTGATTTTTATCCAGGGCGATTCCGCTGACAAGTACTTCTTCCATCTGTTCGTTCTCCTCCGTAATGATAGTGCCCGGCCCGTCGGAAAACGAGCTCTTGGCGATGATTTTGACTCCCATCTTTTTGGCCAACTCCACGGAGCGGTTCTGCAGCACCTTCGCTCCCAGGCTGGAGAGTTCGAGCATCTCCTCGTAAGAGATCCGGTCGAGTTTGCGTGCGCGGGGTTCGATCCGGGGGTCGGTCGTGTAGACGCCGTCGACATCGCTGTAGATTTCGCAGGCATCCGCATGCAGCGCACCGGCCAGCGCCACGGCACTCAGATCGCTACCGCCGCGTCCGAGCGTCGTCACTTCTCCTTGTTCATTGATCCCCTGGAAACCGGCGACGATGACGATCCGTCCCTTTTCAAGCTGTCGGCGAATCGGTTCGGTATCGATCGACTCGATGCGGGCGTAGGTGTGGGTATCGTCGGTACGGATCCCCGCCTGGCGTCCCGTCATCGCAATGGCGGGATAACCCATCTCCTCCAGAGCGATGGCCAGCAGCGACGCCGTCACCCGCTCTCCGGAACTGAGCAGCATATCCATCTCCCGCTTGGAGGGAGTCTTGGAGAAGTGGTGGGCGTAGTCGATCAGTTTGTTCGTCTCCCCGCTCATGGCGGAGACGACAACGACCAAATCGTTCCCCTCGTCCCGGGCCTTGGCCACCCGCTTGGCCACATTCTCTATGCGCTCCAGGCTTCCTACACTGGTGCCGCCGTATTTTTGCACAATCAACATCTACAACAATCCTTCTTTTACAAAATAATCGATCACTTGACGATAAACCCTTCGCTTGAAAAAGGTGATTCGCCGAAAAAGATCTTCCATGTTTACAAATTTGTACTCTTCAAATTCCGGAGTCTCGAAGGCATCGAGATCGATGACCGCCCGCTCCCGCAACCGTACCAGAAAATATTTCTGACGTTGGCCTTTGAACGGATAGCGACGTCGGTTCCGAGTGTGCTTGGGAAAATCGTAACTGATCCATTCCGGATACTCGGCGATGATCTCCACGTCGTCGGTCCCGATCTCCTCCTTCAGCTCACGTAGCAGCGCCTCTTCCGGGGTCTCTCCCTTATCGATACCTCCTTGGGGAAACTGCCATCCCCGCCGCATTCCTTTGCGCCGGGCAATCATGAATTCACACTTTTCCGGATAACTATGAGAGAGCACAATGGCCGCCACGTTTGGACGATATTCCCGATATTCTTCCATTGTCTTCTCTTTGCACGAAGGCCCGTTTCACCGACCTTCCATGAATTTTGATAAGATTTTAGCCAAAAAGCGATTAAGACTTTTGAAAAGGCCCGGTGCCGCGATGCTCCTTTATCTCCATATCCCTTACTGTGATTCCAAATGTCACTATTGCAGCTTCAACTCCTACGTGGACCGCTTCGATACACGCCCCGCCTATATGGAGGCGCTGCGGCGTCAACTCGAGGTAGAGTTGGAGCGTTTCGGCGCGACAGAGGAGAGTATCGAAACCCTCTTCATCGGGGGCGGCACCCCCAGCACCGTCGCGCCAGAACTCTACGCCCCCCTCTTTGAAACGTTCGCTCCCTACCTGGCTCTGGGAGCGGAAATCACCAGCGAAGCCAACCCCAACTCGGCAACTCCGCGCTGGCTCGAAGGGATGCATTCTCTCGGCGTAAACCGGATCAGCTTCGGTGTGCAAAGCTTCGATGCCGACAAACTCCGAAGTCTCGGACGGGCCCACACCCCCGCCCAGGCTCTCCGGGCGGTCGAAAACGCAGCGAGGACGGGCTTTTCGCAGATCTCCCTGGATCTTATCTACAATTGCCGCGGCGACGACCGCACTCTCCTCTCTAGGGACATCGAGCAAGCCCTCGCCCTGCCGATCACCCATCTCTCGGCCTACGAGCTCACCCTCGAAGCGGGCACCCCCTTCGCCGAGGACCCCTCCGTTCGCCTCGACGACGACTCCCAGGCGCGCTTCGTCGCCGAGCGCATCACCGCGGGCGGCTTCTGCCAGTACGAGATCTCCAATTTCGGCACCCCCTGCCGCCACAACCTCGGCTATTGGAAGCTCGAAAACTATATGGGTGTGGGCGCCGGAGCCGTGGGCTTCCTCGACAACCGCCGCTTCTACCCTCCCCGATCCATCGACGCTTACCTCGCCGACCCTCTCGCCCACAGCGTCGAAAGCCTCAGCGCCGCGGAGCTCAAAACCGAACGTCTCTTTCTCGGGCTGCGCTCCCGGCTGGGCATCGCCCAAGAGCTCCTGAACCCGGTCGAGCTCGAACGGGCCGCGCTCCTCGTGCGCGAAGACAAACTCCGCCGAGAAGCGGGCCGCTACTACAACCCGGACTTTTTTCTCGCCGACGAAATCGCCCTCTATCTCCTCGACTGAAAAGCCGCCAAAGCGCCTACCGGAGGATCGTTCAAAGAATTTGGATAGAATTGAGCCCAAAATCTGTACAGCATGAACGAAGGAGTCCCATGTTCGGAATGGGTTTTACCGAAATTTTGATGATCGCCGTCGTCGCCATCCTCTTCCTGGGGCCTGATAAACTCCCCGAAGCGATGGTACAAGTCGCCAAATTCATCAACAGCTTCAAAAAGACCGTCAACGAAGCCAAAAGCACCTTCGAGGAGGAGGTCAACCTCAAAGAGTTGCGCCAGGAAGCGTTGAGTTATCAGCATACCCTCAAAGAGGCGGGCCAGGACATCGCCGGCTTCAAAAACGCCATCCCCAACCCCGTCGATGAAGTCCGGGATGCCTTCGACGGCGTCAAGCTCGAAGAGGATAAAAAGTGGGAAGGCTTCGACGACGATTTCGAAGAGCTCTCCGAAGAGTACGAAGCGGACGTCACGGAAAAGGAAGCCCCAAAAAAAGCTTCGAGTAAAAACGCGGAGAAAAGCCCCCTACAAAAAGCGCAGGAGTCGGCTCTGCGGGCACGAAACGCATCGCAAGCCGATAGCGCCGCAGAAGAAAGAGCCGAGGCCGAAAAGAGCGAAAGCGCTCCGCGCCCCAGCGGCTTCAAAAACCTCAACGGGAGCGCGAGCTGATGTTCAGCAGTATGAAACCCCACCTGGTGGAGCTGCGTCGGCGCCTCGCCATCTCCGTTCTCGCGATTTTCGTCGGCTTCATCATCGCGTTTACCTTCCACAACACGATCCTCGGATGGATCACCCGCCCGCTCAACGACGCGCTGGTCCAGGTGGGCAAGATCGTCGAAAAGCGGGAGATGGGCACCTGGAAAGTCCGCAACGAAGGCGCCGCCGCCCACACAACATCACAAAAGAATCCCGCGACAGAGAACCGTTCGGAAGCCCTGCTCGACGAGCATGCCAAAAGTGCGCAAACCCTCCATCGCTCCCTCGCTGAAGCGTCTCAGATCGAGACAAACCCCCGACTCAAGAAACTGCTCGGTGACGCCGCGAAGGCTGCCGAAGAGCTGGCCCGAAACAGCCGCATCCTCAAAAACACCCTCGCCAAAGAGAACAACCTCACCCGGGAAGATTTCGGCAAAAAGCTCAAAGAGGCCAGCTACAACGGAATGATCACCACCCATCAAGTCGGCGGCGCTTTCTTCGTCGCGCTGAAGGTCTCTTTCTTCGCCGGGCTCCTCCTCGCCTTGCCGGTGATCCTCTGGCAGCTCTGGCTCTTCATCGCCCCGGGGCTTTACGAGCACGAAAAGAAGATGGTCCTCCCCTTCGTGATCGGCGGGTCAGTGATGTTCATCGTCGGCGTCCTCTTCGCCTACTACGTCGTCACCCCCTTCGGCTTCCAGTTCCTGATCACTTTCGGATCCTTCCTCTATACCCCACTGATCAACATCGAGGATTACGTCGGCTTCTTCACCAAGATCATGCTGGGCTTCGGGATCGCCTTCGAGATGCCGGTGGTTGCCTACTTCCTTGGCCTGATGGGGCTCATCACCGACCGCACCCTCAAGGACTTCTTCAAATACGCCATCGTCATCATCTTCCTCCTCGCGGCACTCCTGACGCCTCCGGATGTCTTGACCCAGATGCTGATGGCCGGCCCGCTGATCCTACTCTACGGCCTCTCTATCCTGATCGTCCGCCACGTCAACCCCGAAAAAGAGGAGGATGACGAAGAGGATGAGGAGGAGGATTTCGACGACGCCGAACGCAGTTTCGACGCGCTGGACGACGAGACGGGCCGGGAGCGATGAACCCAGATCTCCTGACCGACGCCTACGACTACGCGCTCCCTCCCGAGCGCATCGCCACCGAACCGATCCGCCCCGCCGACAACGCACGGCTGCTTGTCTACGATCGCGGGAAGGATCGGGTCCATCACGTCCGCTTTCGCGATTTTCTCGATTTTCTGGCGCCCGAGACGGAGATCTTCCTCAACGACACCCGCGTCATCCGCGCCCGCCTCTTCGGGAAGAAGAGAAGCGGAGGCAAGGTCGAACTGCTCTTCAACAAAGCGCTGGGCGGCGGAGAATATCTCGTGATGATCCGCGGCAAAGTCTCCCCGGGCGTGCGGCTCTACTTTGACGAAGGACTCGAAGCGGAAGTCTCCCGCCTCCACCCCGACGGCAGCCGAGTCGTCCGTTTCTTTGTCGAAGGAGAAGAGCCCGGATTCGAGGATCTCATCGCCCTCTTCGAGCGTATCGGCCACATCCCTCTGCCTCCCTATATGCAGCGCAGCGACCGCGCCGAGGATGCCCGGGATTATCAGACCCTTTTCGCCCGGGAAGCCGGCGCCGTCGCCGCTCCCACCGCTTCGCTACATTTCACGCCGGAGCTCTTCGAAACGATGCGCCGCCGTCACCCGACGCATACGCTGACCCTGCACGTCGGTGCCGGGACCTTCAAACCGGTCGAAAGCCAGACGATCCTGGAGCATCCGATGCACTCCGAATCCTTCCGTATCCCTCCCGAAGCCGCTGACGTACTACGCTCGGACGTTCCTGTTCTTGCCATCGGCACCACCGTCACCCGCACCATCGAAGAGTTCGTCCGTACGGGACGGACCGAAGGAGAATGCGACCTCTTCTTGCACCCCGGCAATCCCCCGCAACGCGTCGACGCGCTGCTGACCAACTTTCACCTGCCCAAAAGCACGCTGATTATGCTTGTCAGCGCCTTCGTCGGCCGGGAGAAGACCCTCGCCCTCTACCATGAAGCGATCGAAAAAGGCTATCGCTTCTACAGTTACGGCGACGCGATGTTGATACTCTAAAAAAGGAGCCACCTATGTCCACCACCGGAAGTATGCTGCTCGACCCCCGCTATCTAAGCCTCCACATCGCAATCGTCCTGATCGCCGGAGGACTCATCGCCACCCTGATTCACGAAATGCGCAAACCCAAACGCGACCCCAACGAAGATCCCGATACCAAGCGGATGAACGATATTCTGAAAGATTGAGTCGGGAAATGGAGAGAAAATTGCGCGCCGCTCTCAGCGCTCGATCGCAGAATCGATGCGGAGGATTCTCCCCTTGTAGCCCGCTTTTTCGATCGCTTCAAGAAGCTTCGAGGTATTTAGATCTTCCCGGAAACGGACGGTAGCCTGATGGGTATTAAGACGTACTTTCGCTTTGAGGACGCCGGGGGTCTTTTTGAGACTGCGTTTGACCGCGACGGTACAAAGCGGACAGCTCATCCCCTCCACTTCGATCACCGCCACCTTTTCTCCCGCAAGCAAAACTCCCATCATCCCCAACAACAGCCATAAAACTTTCAGAACTTTCATTGCACCTCTCCACTCAATAATCCAAAATCCATCATCCAAAATCCTCCATTAGATATCCTACCCACCAGGGGTAACTGACCAGGATCACGACAAAAAGCGTCCCCAGACTCAGATAGAGGGTATAGTTTTTGCACAGACTGGTGGCACAGGCGATGCGCTCTTTGCGGCCCCTCCACCAATCAAACCAGAGCCACCCCACCGTCGCCACCGCCGCCGCACTGAACCAAGCGTGATAGGGGGCGAACCAATGCAGGAAGCTCAAGGACCCCACACTTACACCGAAAAGAAGAAAGAGCAGAGGCCCCAGGCAGCAGGTGCTGGCCAAAATCGCCGAAACGATCCCTCCCAATAGCAGAGAGTAAAACGTCCTGGCTTCCCGTCTTTGCCGATCGAGCTGAGCGATCTGGG
>JALWNT010000074.1 GCA_027080995.1 Campylobacteraceae bacterium
AGATCCTCGGCGAGATATTTGACGCTGCTCTCCAGCGCCGCTTTGGCCACACCCATGAGGTTGTAGTTGGGGATGTATTTGACCCCGCCGTAGTAGCTCAGTGTCAGGATCGATCCGCCGGGGTTCATGATCGGCTTGAGCTCCCGGGCCAGTTCGATCAGCGAATAGACGGAGATCTCCATCGCGACGTTGAAGGCCTCTTTGGGGATGTCGGCGAAGTGGCCGCTGAGCCCCTCTTTGGGGGCGAAGGCGATGGAGTGGACGAAAAAGTCGATTGTGCCCATATCTTTTTCGAGGGATTCACGCAGGGCGACGATCTCTTCGGGACGGCTGACATCGCAGGGATAGAGCCGCTCAGCGCAGCCGAGATCCTCGGCGATGGGAGCGAGCTTGCGCTCGAAACGCTCGTTGAGATAGGTGATGGCCAGCTCGGCTCCCTGATCCCGGCACGCTTTCGCGATCCCGTAGGCGATGGATTTTTTGTTGGCGATGCCGAGGACGACCCCTTTTTTGCCTTGCATGAACATTGACGAACCTCCGAAGTGAAATTGCGCTATTTTACCACGGCTGCGATAGAATGGAGGTAAAGGTGAAGGAGAAGATGATGCCTCGTGACGTATCCGAAATCACGATCCTCTCGACGGGAGGGACTTTCAACAAAATCTACGATCCCCTCACGGGCGAGCTGCGCGTCGACGGCGACGCCCGGGCACTCGACGCCATCGCCCGGCACTGGCGCTGCACGCTTCGGCATCGGCAGATCGTCGGCAAAGACAGCCTGGAGATGACCGACAAAGACCGCGAGGCGATCTACCGGGCCGTTCTCGAAATCCCGCGCGACATTCTCATCGTCCACGGCACCGACACGATGGATCGTACCGCCCGCTATCTGGCCGAGCGCCTCGGCCAAAGCCGCCGCATCGTCCTCACCGGGGCGATGGTCCCCTACTCCATCGATCCCGTCGAAGCCGCCGCCAATCTCGCTTTGGGGCTTGGGCGACTCCTCAGCGACGGATGGGCGGGGATCGAGATCGCGATGAACGGCTGCATCGGCCCCTGGGATACTCTGACGAAAAACCGCAGCGAGGGGCGTTTTCAGCCGGCGGGGACTTTCTGACTCTTTTCCGGCTCGGCGGGAAGCGCGGGAACGAAGGGCTTCAGCTCGGGGGCTGAGCGCTTCGGTGCTTTGGGCGCGGTACCGGGAGCAGGCTCACCCCGTTTTTTCGCTTCCTCTGCAGCCCGCTTCGCTTTGGCCGCCTCCAACTCCTTGCGTACCTGCTCCAGCGGATGCTTTTTGAAATAGCCGTTGTAGTAGAGATAGCGGTAGATTTTGGCGGCGATGGGACCTCCGGCGCTACCTCCGTGTCCTCCGTGCTCGATCAGGACCGTCACGACGTATTCGGGATGCCGCGCCGGAGCGTAGGTCGTCAGCCAGGCGTGGGACTTTTTGAAATAGGCCAGCTCATTCTCTTTGGCCCGTTTTTTGATGTCCTGGGGGATGGAGACCACCTGCGCCGTCCCTGTCTTGCCGGCGACCCTGATCGGCAGATTGTGCAGCGCTTTGTACGCGGTCCCCCGCCGATCGTTGCAGACATCGATCATCCCCTGCCGGATCGTGGCGAAATGGGCGGGGTTGAAGCGAATACGGACCCGCTTGGGGGTGACCTTTTTGCCGTCGATCGACTTGGCCAGTGTCGGGACGGGGAGCCAACCGGTGGCGAGAAAAGCGGTGTAGCGGGCGATCTGCATCGGTGTGATGTTGTCGTACCCCTGCCCGATGGCGGCGATGACCGTCTCCCCCTTGTACCAGGGCTTGTGATAGCGCTTGCGTTTCCAGGCTTTGTCGGGGATGATCCCGCGGTATTCCCGCGGCAGGTCGATGCCGGTCTTGACCCCGAGGCCGATTTGCCGCAGTGTTTTGGCGATACGGTCGATGCCGACTTTGAGGCTTTTGTTGTAGTAGTAGACGTCGCAGCTCTCCCGGATCGATTTGCGCAGATCCGTATCACCGTGGCCCCACTTTTTCCAGCAGCGGAATTTGTGCTTGCTCTTGTCGATGGTGATGTAGCCTTTGCAGAACTCATGCTGATCGAGAACGCCGTGGCCGAAACGCGAAGCCGCCAGCGCCACACCCGGCTTGATGACCGAGCCCGGCGGATAGACGGCGTTGATGAGCTTGTTGGTAAACGGATGCCCCAGGTTGTTTTGCAGCGCTTTCCAATCCTTGACGCTGATTCCTCCGACGAAGAGGTTGGGATCGAAGCTCGGATTGCTCACCGCCGCGATCACCTCTCCCGTCGTTTTCATCACGATGACGACCCCCGCCTTTTTCCCCAACAGATCGTAGATGTATTTTTGCAAATCCATATCGAGATTGATCGTCAGATTGCGGTTGCTGATCGGCTCTTTTCTCTCCAAAACTTCGAGCGCTTTGTTGCGCGCATCAACTTTGCTGATGACGTAGCCCAGTTCCCCCTCCAACAAACGGTTGTAATAGAGCTCCAAGCCACTTTTACCGATGCGCCCGACTTTGTCGACGACTTTGTCTTTGGCGTTTTCTTTTCGATTGGAGCGTCCGACATATCCCACGATGTGCGCGGCATACTTACCATAAGGGTAGTAGCGTTTCGTCTCCGTATCGATGTGAATCTTCGGCTCCGCGCTGATGCGCGGGTAGAGTTTCATCATGCGATCGTAGGGAATAAAATCGATCACTTTGATGTACTCATGGTTGTAAGCGGAGCTCTGCTTGCGATAGACTTTGCGCATGACTGTCGTATTGATGTCGGGGAGATAGCTGTGGATGAGTGAAATCACCCGATCGAGTTCTCCTTCGCGCACACTCAAATGCGGTGCGATGGAGAGGGAAAAACCGATCTTGTTCACCGCCAAATATTTGCCGTTTCGGTCGTAGATCTCTCCCCGCACCGGCTTGAGATAGTTTTTGCGTTCGATGTTCTCTTTGGCCAGCTTCTCATAATAGTAGTTGGATTTGATGCTGATGTGGTAGAGACGGACCAACAATACCGCCCAGACGATCGCGAAAAAGAGGATAATGAGTTTGACTCTCACAGCAGCACCGCCACGATGGCGTCCATCGCCAAGGAATAAAGCAGCAGTGAATTGACTTCGATGCTCACTGTCGAAAAGACAAAGTCATATCCCAACAAAAATACGAAGTAGATCAGATCGATTGCGACAACAGAAATCAATGCGACGCAGGGGCGGCAACGTTTGAGAAAAAGGACCGATGGATAGAGAAGCAGATCGTAGATCAAGACAGCGAAGAGTGTCGCCAGGAGCGGAAGAGAGAGGTTGATTTCGAGATTGAGAAGATAGAGCAGAGGCAGCAACACGTACCGCCAGCCGCGCCCTTCGATCCCCTGAACGATCAGATAACCCGCATATCCGATGAAAAGAGGCAATGTGACGTAAATGGAAATCAGCATTGGATAAAGAAG
>JALWNT010000075.1 GCA_027080995.1 Campylobacteraceae bacterium
TCATTATACAATATTTGTTCCTTTTTCTAACTTAGAAGAGATAGAAAAATATTCGGATTTAGCAATTGAGAGTTTTTTACTAAAAAATAATACAATTTCTTTTAATTTTGGAATAGATTATCCAGATGTAGAAACAGGCAAGATTTATCAAAAAAAATCTACTCAACTTTTAAGTTTTAACTCGATAAGTCCATTAAGCGGAAAATGCGATAATTGTAATGGTTATGGTGTAGTAGAAGATGTTGATTGGGAAAACCTTATACTAAAAGAGAAAAAAATCAATGATTTCTTTTTAAACTTAGAAGACAATCAAAAAGGGTGCTATAAATATATAGGGTTGTGTCAAGATACAATGGAAAAATTATTTAAAAAAAATCGAATTGATAGTAATAGAACCTATCAGGAGTTAACTCTATTTGAACAACAAATTATAAAAGATGAAATATATCCAAAAATTTTAAAACATCAAGGAAAACCATCTATTGGAAAGTTTGTAAAGACTGTGAATTGTCCTGTCTGCAATGGAACAAGATTAAACTATAAAGCTAATGCAATAAAACTTTATGGAGTTAGCATAAGCGAAATTTTAAAATTTGGTGTTGATGAACTCTATTTATTTTTGCAAGATAAAAAACTACACCACAAAAAAATTTTAACCATCTTAATATCATTACAAAAAGCTACTTTAGGATATTTAACACTTAATAGAACGACTGATACTTTAAGTGGTGGAGAATTGCAGAGATTAAAATTTGCATTGGAATTAAACAATGAATACAAAAATCTTTTATACATTCTTGATGAGCCATCAACCGGATTGCATCCATATAACAATCATCAAATGATGTATTTAATTAAAAACTTGAGAGATAAAGGAAATACTGTAATTGTTAGCGAACACAATCAAGATTATATAAATAATAGTGATTATATTATAGAACTTGGATATGGGAGTGGTGAGAATGGTGGTAAAGTGGTTTTTACTGGTAAAGAAAAAAAGTTCAACAATATAAGTTTTAAGAGAGAAAAACTCACTACAAATTTAGAAAATAGCATAAAATTAAATGGTGTTTATGCAAATAACATTCAAAATGAAGATTTTACTATACCATTAAATTGCTTAGTTGCTATTAGTGGAGTAAGCGGTAGTGGTAAATCAAGTTTGATTCATAAGGTTTTAGTTCCAACTATAAAACAATATATTGCCGATAAGAGTTATGACAAAACATTAGTAAAAAATGTTAGTGGCATAGAAAAGATCAAATCTGTTATAGAATTGACACAATCACAAATTGGTATAAATTCAAGATCAATTGTAGCAACCTATATAAATATTTTTGATATAGTAAGAGAAATTTATGCATCTATAGACATAGCGAAAGAGTTTGGTTTTGATAAGGGCTATTTTAGCTTTAACTCAAATGTTGGAGCATGTGAAACTTGTAATGGATTAGGCGAAGTTGAAAATATTGTATGTCCGAGCTGTTTAGGACAAAGATATAAGGCCGAAGTTTTAGATATAAAATATCAAAGTTTCAATATATCTGAGTTTTTAAATACTCCAATTAGCAGATTGTCAAAATTATTCAATAACGAAAAATTAAATTTCGCTTTTGAAATTTTACAAAAATTAGGGCTTTCTCATATTACTTTAGGGAGAACAACTCCAACATTAAGTGGTGGAGAAGCTCAAAGATTAAAATTTGCAAAAACATTAGTAGAAAGTTTTAATAAAATCAAAAAAGGAAATTTTCTATTTATATTAGATGAGCCAACAACAGGATTAAATGTAAAAGATACTATAAAAATTTATGATATTTTTGATGAAATTTTATCTTATAAAAATTCTATAATTATAATAGAACACAATCTTGATATTATCAAAAATAGTGATTATATAATAGATATTGGACCAGGAAGTGGCAAAGATGGTGGTAAAAATATTTTTAGCGGAAACTTTGAAGAGCTTTTAAAAAATAGTATTTCTTTAACCGCTAAAGCTTTTAGAGGAGAATTTGAAAAAAGTGGAAATATAGAAATAGACAAAACAAACCTAAAAGAAAAAACATATAATGTGAAAAAAGATGTAGATTGTAATAAATTTTATTTAGATGATAAACACTTTAGAATAGAAAAAGAATTTGCTTCAAATTATAAAGTTGATACTGATAATGAAAATCACAAATATTTTAAAACTAAAGATGATTTATTTGAATTTGCTAGTAGCTTAGAAAATATTCAAATTTATTTTAATCCATATGTAACAGAGCTTTATAAATATAAAATAGTTCCATTATCTATTAAAAAAGAAAAGATTAAACATCTTAAAAAACTAGGATTCAAAATAAATACTAAAGATTTTAATATAAACGAATGGGACTATATAATAGAAACAAATAGTCTTGAAAAAGCTTATAATTTTGGAAATGGGTGGATTACAATAAAAAGTAAAAATAAATCTTATGAACTATTTACAAGATTGGTATCAATTAAAAATAAAGTTATTGGCTCACCTAAAATAGATGAAAGAACTTTCAATTTGTATTTAAATAGCTGTATATATTGTCAAGGAAATGCAAAATTAGATGCTTATGATATGGATTTAATAATTGCTGATAGATCGAAATCTATTTTAGATAATGGTTTTTTTAATTCAAATATAAAGATCAATTTAAAAACTATAATCAATCGTTTTAAAAAAGAAGGTTTATTCGATTTTTCAAAGCCTTTCAATCAATTGAATCAAGAAGAACAAAATATATTTTTGTTTGGTTTTAAAGAATATAAGTTTTTAAAACCTAAAGGCAGACCAAATGCTATGGGTGACTACATAAAATGGCAAGGACTTTATAGATATATTTATGATAATCTTAACAAAATAGATATATCAGATAAAATTAAACAATCTAAACATTCAGTAAGATGCCCATTTTGTATAAGTGGTTTTAAGCATGAAGTCGTATATTATTTAATCGATAATCTAAGTATAATAGAAAAAGGGAATTTATAAATGTCATAGTGGTTTTTTAATTAAAATCACACAACAAAACATAGGAAGACAATAAATTACCTTGTGGTAATTTATGTTTCTATTCAGTCGTTGTACTGGCGCATTCGCGCCAGTACAACGGCCTGCGGGCGTGGACCTCCCGTATTGTCGTACCGTGCGATGCACGGTCCAACAAGCGGAAGCACCCGACACCCTCCAAAAAATCAAGATTTTCCCGGCGGTCGCGGGTGTCCCGCAGGCCGTTATGACTCCCGTGGTAGATACTCCAAGATCACCGGTTCACTGAAGTTGGGGACATTGTCGTAGGTAAAAACGGCGTAGTATTTGTGCACGTCCAGCGCGCCGAAATCGTCGTAGGTCCAGTTGTCCGGCCCGCCGTAGAGTTTGTCCCCGTCGTAAGGAGAAATCGGTTTTCGGAAGGGGTTTTTGATGACGAAGACCCCTTTGAAATCCTTGTCGGCGGGGTTTTTCCAGCTCAATTTGATCTTGCCGTTGTCGAAGCTGTATTTCAGATCGCTCACCGGGGCGACGGGTTTGCGGCGTTTGTGGAGATACTCGATGACGAGTTTGGGGGTATACTCCGGGTGGGAGCTGTGCCACTCGACGGTGGAGTTTTTGACCAGTTTTTGGGCGCTGCTGGGGCGCAGGAGAAACGCCACGGGGCGCTTCTGTCGGAGGCGGTTGCCAAACTCCTGGATCGCGTAACTGTCAAAGAGGAAAACCTGCTCGCGGTCTTTGAGCTCTCCGGCGCTGACGTCGTAGCCGATGTTTTCGATGATATGGCGATCCCGGATCGCTTGGTAGTCCCGCTCTTCGGTGGCGTCGATCATCTCCAGGTGGAAGCGGATATTGGACTTGGCGTAGATTTTGACCGGTTTGAGCACGACGTAGGCGCGGACGATGGAGATGTAATCCCAATCGGGCAAAGAACCGAGCTCGAAATCGAAAGTCGCGTAGATCTTGCGCCCCTGCGCATCGAATCCGCAGAGGATTTTGCCCTCCTCTTCTCCCTCGGCCCGCACGGTGAAACTACGCTTGGGGAAAAGCTCGAGGCGTTCGGGCTGAAGCGTGTAGGTGATCTCCAGATGGGGGCGGAAGGCCAGCCCCCCACCGAATCTGCCGTAGCCCAGATCCCACTGCATCATCTGGGAGTTGCGCCCGACGATCAACTCTTTGGGCCCTTCGACGCGCAGAGTCAGCTCCTGCCGGGCGATCTGCTTCTGCAGGACCCGGCACTCCACTTCGCTGAACTCCCAGCTGCGCCAGATCCCCTGGGTCAAATGGTTTGATGGTGTCGGGCGCCCGACGTAGGAGAGGATCTTCATCCGCTCCACCTCCTCGAACTTCGTCAGATCCCCGACGCTCTGCGGATCGACGATCCCGACGTCCCACTCCCCGTACTTCTCCACCGTCACTCCGACGCGGTTCATCGGATAGAGGCGAAATCTCGCCCGTTTGATCACCGCGTTTTCGGGCAGGCTCTTCATCGGAATCGTCACGACGGCGTAGCTGACCCCTTTGGTTTCACTCACCCCGACGAAGAGTGAATTGACTCCGAAATGTGCGGCGTTGTCTTTCGCCCGCTGCGCCACGTAGCCGGTCCGGTCGGGGAGCGGGAAATAGGTGCGGTGAAATTCGTCGTCGCCCACGTGGGTGCGGATCGCCAGCACCGGAGCGAAGGGGGATTTGCGCCCGCTGCTTCGGCTGACGGCGCGAATGTGGTAAAAGTAAGGGCTATCGGAGCGTAGATTGCTGTCGGCGTAGCGGTTGGCCTGGGTCAATCCCATCAGGTTGAAGGGGCGGCAGTAGCTCTTCTCCCGCCGGCTGCGGTAGATTTCGAAATAGATCTCCTCCTCCCCTTCGCAGCAAGGATAAGGCTCCCACTCCAGTGTCACCGTATCGCTTCCGACGAAAGTCGCCCGGAAATTCTCCGGACGGGGAAGCGTGTGGCCGCGCTCGTAGTTGGGCGCCTCCTTCAAAGCCGCCAGGAGTGCGGGGATGTGCTCCCGGATGTGCTCGATCATATCGTCGAGGTAGTCGGAGATGTTGCGGGTACCGACCTCCACGACGCTGGCGATGATCCCCTTGGAGTAATAAAATTCCCGGCCACTTCCTCCGATCAGTTTGGCCGGCGGCTTGCCCTGGTGGATGCCGTACTCCCGGTCACTGATCTTGCGGATCTCTTCGGCCATATTCGCGCAGAGCACATTCATATCGGTGGTATCGAGAGTATCCTCGTGGCGGAAGTCGTGGGCGGGGAAAAAGACGTTGCCCTGGCTGTGATAGTCCAGCGCGATGGCGATGTTGGGATGGGCTTCGACAAAATCCCGCAGTGCCCGGGTCTCGGGCTCACTGAAAGGTTCGGGGCCTCCGTAGACGTTGGAGAGAGGATTCTTGCTCTTGACGAACCCGACGGGGAAGTTGCGATTGAGATCCACTCCGTAGCTACCGTCGGCGTTCTGCCTGCGGTTTTTGCGCCAAAAACTGAAATGGTTGCGGCTGTACTCGAAGCCGTCGGGGTTGGCGCAGGGGACGATGTAGAAGGTGCTGCTCTTCAGGGCCTCCTGCACGGCGTGGTCGTAGAGGAAATTGCGGTCGACGTACTGGGCGAAGGCGATCGCCAGCTCGATGCCGATCCATTCGCGTGCGTGGATCGTCCCGGTATAAAACAGCGCCGGTTTCTCCTCGGCTTTTTCGATCCCGTCGGTGATCGTGATGACCACCATCTCCCGCTTCTCCCAGGTCTTTCCGATCACCTCGACCCGGAAAAGATCCGGCCGCCGCCGCTGCAGATCACGAAAAATCTCCAAAGCTTCATCGTATGAGTGGTATAGCTGTTTCAATGGAATCTACCCTTCCTTGCCGATATGTGCACACTCGCCAGAGTGCCACCCTTTCCCAATAGAGTGTTCTGAAAAACCGAAACGATCTCTTTCCGTCATCCCGAACTTGATTCGGGATCCACGGTACGATAGGTATTGCAAACCCTGGATTCCGGGTCAAGCCCGGAATGACGAAGGTTTTTCAGAGCCTTCAATAACCAAAGACTAAAGACCAAAGACTAACGACTAACGACCAATAACCCGCCACAAAGCGGCGCTCACTTGATCGCGATATGCTCTTTGATCTTTTCGAGTTTCTTCTTGCCGAGGCCTTTGATCTTGAGCAGGTCTTCGAGCTTTTCGATGGGGCCGTTCTCTTCCCGGAAAGCGACGATCTTCTCCGCCAGCTTCTTGCCGACGGCTTTGATCTTGCCCAGAGCCTTCTGTGAGGCGCGGTTGATGTCGGTTTTGCTGTGGAGCTCTTCGGCCCAGACTTTGAGGGTCTGTCGGTCGATCCCTTCGAGATCCAACAGTTCGTCAAGGCTAGCGATCTCGTGGGTATGGAGGTAGCGGATCACCTCCACGGCGATCTCCTCCTCCATTCCGTGCAGCGTCATCAGCTCGGTCAGCGTGACATTGTCGACGGTCAGTTCGCTCTCTTCGAGGTCGTCACGGACCTTTTCACCCTTTTTCGCCTCTTCCAGCACCGGCTCGGGGATCTCCTCCTCCTTTTTCAGCGGAGTCCGGTGCAGATGGGAGTCGTCGGGGATGTCTTCGGGGCGGCTCTCTTCAGCCAGCTCGACGTCCCAGCGCGCCTCTTTGTCGTTGAGATAGTAGGCCCCGTCGGTGGAGGGGATGTATTTGCTAAACTCGATGTGGCGCATCGTGCGCAGCAGGGAGGGATTGATCTTACCCAGCTCTTCCCAGTTGTAGAGGGGGATGTGCGGCTTGGGGAAGCGCCCCTCGCTGAAATCCCACATCAGGTACTGCCCGATCCAGTCGCGGAAATAGGGAAAAGCGGCGAAGGCGGTCGCGCACTCGAGGATGTAGTATTTGCCGTCGTATTCGGCGATGTCGCAGGCCCAGTATTCGGCCTTGGCGGCCTTGGAGGCTTCGACGGCAAGCTCCAGCGCCCCCATCGGCACACCGTCATAAGTCATATAGCCCCCCTGGGAGGTGTTGGTCAGCTCCATATCGTCGCCGGCCACCCGCCAGAAGGCGCAGGCGGGTTTGTGGCCGATGAGCATCACGCGGATGTCCGCGCGCAGGGGGATGCACTCCTGGATGTACATCGGCATATATTTCTTCTCGTCGAAGAGCTTTTTGGCCTCCTCCTTGCTTTTGACTTTATGAACGTAATAACCGCCGTAGTTGGAGGGGCCGTAGCTGCGCTTGACGATGATCGGATAGTCGCACTTTTCGAGGTAGGCGTAGCCCTCGTCCCGGTCGTAGAAGATGTGGGTCTCGGGGTGGGAGAGGTTGTGCTTTTCACAAAAGAGTGTCACATTCTCTTTCGATTTGTTGGCGAATTGGGTCTCCAGTGAGGGGACGAAACGCACGTGTGGCAGCGCTTTGGCGATTTCACGGAAGGTTTCGTAGGCGGTCGCGGGAATGTTGCCGACGAGGATGTCGATCTTCTTGCGTTTGACCTCTTCGATGAAGCGATCCTTGTCGTTACCCCAGTGATAGACGACGGTTTCGATCTTGTCGGGCCACCCTTTGAAGTTCGAGCGGTCGAAGAAGCGCAAAACGTAGTCGAGATAGAGCAGTCCGATTTTGGGGAGTTTTTCTTTTTTCTTTTTTTTGGCCATAGGTCTTTCCTGTTCGTTTTGAATAAATTATGTAGGGGGTCAGCGCGCTTTTTCGGCGCTTTTTCTGTCGAGGATTTCGACCACCTTTTCGATTTTGCGATCGTTGAAATCGAGCCCCTCCTTCTCCTGTTCGGGGGTGGCGTAGGCGGGGATGCCGTTGACCTCCAGGACGACGTACTCCTCGTGTTCCCGATCGTAGATGATGTCCACCCCGGCGATCTCCAACCCCGTCACCGCCGCGGCTCTTTGGGCCAACTCGATCACTTCGGGTTCGGGATCGCGCAAAAAGACGCTGCCGCCGCTGGTGATGTTGGTGCGCCAGTCGCTGCCGCCGGCTTTGCGGCCGTAACAGCCGATGTATTCGCCGTCGACGATGTCAACACGGTAGTCGGTCTTGTCGTAGTCGACGAAGCGCTCCACGTAGAAGAAGCGCAGGTCCATCTGATTGAGAAAGGGCATCAGCATATCCAGGGTTTCGCGCGAATCGATCTTGGTGAGCCCCACCCCGCCCCAGCCGTCGGTCGGCTTGTAGACCATCTGGTTCCACTCCTCCATAAACTGCCGCAAACGATCGGCATCGTCACGGTGGCAGAGGCGAAACTCCGGCGTCGGGACCCCGTGATTGCGCAGCAGATAGGCGGTCTGAAACTTGTCCTCCGTCAGGGCGAAGGAGCGGTAATTGTTGACACATGGGACGATGCGGTCCAACGCCTCGTAGAGGTACATCTGATACTGCGTCTGTTCCCCGGCGTTGTAACTGTAGAAGGCGTCGAGCTCCTCCATTACGACCGTCTCACCCTTGCGATCCCGGCAGAGGATCCGTCCATTCTCGACGTAGGCGTGTCGGAGGTTGAGCCCGGTGACGGTGTCGATCCCCCGCTCGGCCAGCTTGGCCACGATCTTGGCTTCGATGATCTCTCCGCCGCCGTTTTGGTAGAGCCAAATCCCTACTTTGCGTTTGCTCATACGATGCTTCCTTTCTCCTGATGATGGGCGAGTACGGTACTCATCAGCTCGATCCGTTCGTCGAAGCTCTTTTTTAGCGCCCGCTCTTTGTCGGTATGATCTCCGTCTCCGTAGGGCCCCAGGCCGTCGAGGGTCAGCGTCCCGGCCGAGGCGACGAGGTTGGCGTCGCTGACCCCGCCGCGCTTCTCGATCGGCAGCGTCTGGCCGCTGAGACGTTCCATCGCCCGGATCAGCTCCTCCTGACGCTCCTCGGGCTCCATCACGTCGCGCTGGATGCGTCCCGAGAGGCGCGAACGGGTCCCCGGGACGTAGGCTTCCGCCGTGATCTTTTCCAGCGCCTCCAGCAGGCGCTCGCGCTCCGTATGGTCGGCGTAGCGTAGCTCCAGCAGGAGCCGGGCTCGGGGGCTGATGGTGTTGGCACCGAGTCCCCCTTCGATCCTGCCGACGTTGACAGTAGTCCCGCGCTCCAGGTCGGTCAAAGCGACAAGCCGCTCCAGTTTGCGGGCGGCTTCGAGGTTGGCATCGATCCCCACAGCGTAGCTGGTGCCGGCGTGGGCGGCTTTGCCCTCGATCTCGATCTCGAAGGTTCCGATCCCTTTGCGCCCGACAACAACATTCATCTGCGGCCCCGCCGCCTCGAAGACGAAGCAGGTATCGTAGTCCCGGGCCAGCTCGCCCGTCAGCATCCGCGAATCGTCGCTGCCGGTCTCTTCGTCACTGACGAAAAGGACGTCGATGTTGCGAATCTCCCCAAAACGCCGATGCAGCCGCCGCAGCGCCTCGACGGCGACGACGTTGCCGCCTTTCATATCGCAGACGCCGGGCCCGTAGACCCACTCGTCGTCTACGCGAAAGCCTTCGAAAGTTCCGGGAGGAAAGACCGTATCCAGATGCCCCAGCAGCAGGATCCGCTCCCCCTCCCCTCGCCGGGACCGGAAATGCAGATGGTCACCGATCAACTCTCTCGGGTGCACTTCGCTCTCGTAGCCAAGCTCTTCCAGCCACCGCCGAAAAACCCTTCCGACGGCGTCAACACCCTCTTTGTTCGCAGTGTGGGAGTTGATCTGCACCACCTTCCGCAGATCGTCGATCCACTCCGCCATTCTCCTCCTCCGCTATTGGTTAAATGGTCTGAAAGAGCGAATTGACGCTCTCGTTGTTCCAGACGCGGCGAATCACTTCGCCCAGCATCGAAGCGGTACTGAGGACCTTGATCTTTTCGCACTGGGCTTTGAGGGGGATGGAGTCCGAGACGATGAGTTCGTCGAGCTCGCCGTCGCGGATCCGCTCGATGGCGGGGCCGGAGAGGACGGGGTGGGTGCAGCAGGCCATGACGCTCGTGGCCCCCGCGGCTTTGAGCGCCGCGGCGCCCTTGACCATCGTGCCGGCTGTATCGATCATATCGTCGATGAGGATGACGTCTTTGCCTTCCACGTCACCGATGATGTTCATCACCTCCGCGACGTTGGCTTTCTCCCGACGCTTGTCGACGATGACCATATCCAGGCCGAGACGGCTGGCGAAATATCGCGCCCGTGCCACGCCGCCGATGTCGGGCGAGGCGATGACGGGATTGGGGAAATTCTTGGCCTTGATGTAGTCGAGGAAGAGGATCGCCCCGTAGAGGTTATCGACCGGAATATCGAAAAATCCCTGGATCTGCGACGCATGCAAATCGACGGTAACGACGCGGGTGATGCCTGCGGCTTCCATCATATCGGCGACGAGCTTGGCGGTGATGGGCACACGCGGCGCCGCTTTGCGGTCCTGGCGCGCATAGCCGTAGTAGGGAACCACCGCGGTGATCGAGCGGGCCGAAGAGCGCTTGAGTGCGTCGGTCATGATCAGCAGCTCCATCAGGTTGGCATTGGCCGGGGCGCAGGTCGGCTGGATGATGAAGATATCCTTCCCTCGGACACTTTCGGCGATCTGGACGAAGATCTCTCCGTCGGAAAAACGGTTGATCGTCGCACCGGAGAGGGGCATCTCCAGATAGTCGGCGATCTCCTGGGCCAGTTTGGGATTGGCGGTCCCGGAAAAGAGCATATAGTTACTCATCGGTGCTTCGAACCTTTCAGCTTGGTGATGTCGTAAAAACGAATATCTATTTTACTCCAAGATTGATAAAGGAGGCATTGAAAAGGAGAATTTCGCCCAAGAATCCAAAGCTTCCTCCCGATTGCAACTCCGGTAGCATCATGCTCCTTACAACTTAACTACAATACACTCAACAAAACTCAAAAAGGAGCACACAAAATGCTGATCAAGAAAGAACATGCCGTCGCCCTCTATGCCGTCCTGGGCGAAGAAAACAAAGGAACCCATTGCCAAATCTCCGTGGCTGCGGAGCGGGAACCGTATAACGAGCTCAACCTTGCCAATCTACTCGAAATCGGAAGCAGCCGGGTGGAGTTTCGCCTCTCCTACTGGGGGCGCAATCTGATCCACCTGCTGGATCAGATGGTCAAGGAGGGCAAACTGGACATCCCCGCCAACTGGAAAGAGGGCTACCGCTGGATCGGTAGCGAAGTGATCGCCATGATCGAAGCGGCGATGAAAAACGGCGGATACGTCGGGCCTGCCGCCGAAGAGGCACTCAAAGAGCGCGGTTTCGCCGCGGTCGTCCGCGACGAACATTGCGGCGAGTGCGCCAAACTCACCGAAGAGGCCGAAGCTCTCTACGAGATCTATCTGCATAGCCATCCCAAACTGGAGATCACCAAGGATCTGGCCAACTTCATCGTCTCCATCCCCGAAGGCCCCGCCGAAAAGAACGCGCTGGACTACGAGGGCCGCGAAGCGGAGCTGCTGGAATCGATGCGGCTGCTGAGCTACAGCCTGCCCGATACCGACATCTTCACCCTCAACCGCCTGGGCAAAGCGGTCAAGGAAGCCATCACCCATATGGCTTACCCCTACGATGCGGTCATCAGCGAGGATTATCTCCACGTCCTCGCTCTCTATCTGGACAAGGGCTTCGACGCCCTCAGTGACAAAGAGAAAGAGTTGATGGAGACGCTGGCCCTCATCGACGCTGATGGAAATCTCCTCAAGGGAGGCGAAGCCCTCGAAGAGGTGTTGCACATCCTAAGAGAGGGAGCCTACTGGCCGGCGAAGACTTTCGATCTGGAGGCCCTGGACGTCGAAATCCTCAAAGGGATCGATGAAGCGATGAAGCGCCACACCTCCAACCCTGAGGTACTCCCCACCCCCGAAGAGATCCGCCACTACCTGCTGGATCTGCCGCTGAAGGAGTACAAAGCCCTCAAGGAGCACTACGGACGCCGGCTCAATCAGGATATGGGCTATCAGAAGAAAGAGGAGCTCAAAAAGAAATTCGCCGAGGCCCTGAGCGTCGAAGAGCTCTTCAAAAGTTTTTACGAAAAAGGCAACCATTGGCAGCAGAAACTGATGGACGTCATCGAAGAGTCTCTGATGACCCTCAAAAGCTTCAGCCTCGTCGAGGCTAAAGTGAGTGAGGAGGGCAAACTCTATTACGAAATGACGCCTGAAGGACGCATGGTCTTCGAAGAGCAGAAAGAGAAGGGGACCCGGGAGATCAGCGCCCCCGCCGTCAAGGCGATCACCATCCGCGAGAGCGAATTCGGCGCTCCGAACGTGGAGTGGTACGAAGCCGCCAAGGCTGAGCATCTCGTCGGCGGCGGTGCCCCGACCCATTCGGGCAAACTCTACGCCGATCTGGCCTACAACGTGGAGCGCAAGCCCCACATCACCCGTTTTGAGCTGCAAATCCTGCACAAGCTCCCCGAGACGGGCCAAATGGTGCCGAAACTCTATGAAGAGTTCGATCCGACACTCAAAGAAGAGGTCACCTACGGACTCAACAAGCTCGAAGCGCGCGGATTTGTCGAGCTTCTGCCCGACGGCGGTATCGTGGTCACCGAGGCGGGGCATCTGATCAAACGTGCCCTCTCCGGCACTCCCGAGAGCTTCGGCAACGCGCTGAACCCCCTGGTGGTCCGGGTCCTGGAGGCACTACACGAGGTGGGCAACCTCTACGTCAAGGAGCGCAAAGTCCGCATCCTGCCCAAAAACGTCAAAGAGGCGATGAAGATCTCGGGCCTCGATCCCGAGACCTTCGACAAGGCCTTGACCGTCGCCCGCAACGCCCGCTTCATCGGCCACACCAGCATCAACGAAGCCGGCTTGGATATTCTCGAAGCGTACGAGCTGCTCAACAGCTAAACGCCGTTAATCTCCGGGGGATAGAATATCCCCATCAATTACCCCAAAGGAGAACGTATGTCCGAAGAGATTATGGACCCTATCCGCAAAGAGATCGAAAGCCGGCGCAAAGAGATCGCCGCCGAACTGAAGCTGCTCTTCAAAGCCAATATGAAAATCACCGACTGGGACGTCCCCGAAGCCGACGACCGTGAAGCGGCCGAACTGCTGCTGCAAGTGATGCAAGAGGAGCTCGACAAACTCAAAGAGGAAGTCCGCTCCGGGAAGTACGACAACTACTGAGTAGAGGTCTAGTACTCTCCCCTTTTTCTCGCCTTTCATTCTTTATCATTCTCATCTGATCGATGAGAATGATAAAATCTCTTCTCGACTTTTAAATCAACAAGCCACCAACTCGATCAATCTCAAACAAACTATAAAGATTTGATCTTTGTAAATACTTTCTCCTTCATTGTCCGGAAGGAAAGCTCTTACCCTAGCAAACTCTCAATCGTTAGCAAATCTTATAGTAACCCCCAGCCCGACTATACAGTGTATACACTGTATAGTAATGAAGGAGAAAAGAAAACGCTTACAAAAGGGAAGTGGTGAGGGGTTTGTATAAAACTTCTTCGTGTACAAGCGCTTATACACCTCCAGGGGCCAATCCCCATATCCAAGGAGCAAGATGCAGCTCATCAAATACCTCGTGACGATTACGCTCATGGTCTTCTTCGCATCCGTCGAATGCCCGGCGGTGGTGGATCTCTCCGACAACGCCCGATACCAAATGATCAAGGCACGATA
>JALWNT010000076.1 GCA_027080995.1 Campylobacteraceae bacterium
GGCATGCGACTGTGGATGAAATCTACGAGAGTGTCCTGGAGACTCATCCTACGCTCTCCCTGGCAACTGTTTACAAAAACATTGTCGCGATGGTAGGGCAAGGAGTGTTGGTGGAGGTCCCCATCTCTGGACGCAAGTCGAAGTATGAATTGAAAAAATCGGAACATTTGCATCTGATCTGTACGGAGTGCGGCGGCGTGGAAGATCATCCTCTGGATCGGGTAATCGGAGAAGACACACAGAAGATTGCCGAAAACTCATCCTTTGAATTGCACGGACGCCAAGTCAATCTCTACGGTGTCTGTGCGAAATGCCGTACAGCCATGGCTTCCTGAACCGATTGAGTACTCTGAAAAAGCGAAACGACGCGACTCCGTCATCCTGAACTTGATTCAAGATCCACGGTTTCATGGGTACTTGTAGCCCTGGATTCCGGATCAAGTCCGGAATGACGAGGGTTTTTCAGAGGACTCGATTGGTAAACTGCGAATAACCAGTAACGGACTGCCGAGAAGCTCTTTTCAATAGACTTTCAACGCCTTTCCATCGAAAGGCTCTACCTCCCCCACAATCGCCGCATAGCTGTATCCCGCCTCCTGCCAACGCTTCAGAAGTATTTCGGCCTCCTCGGGAGCGACGGCGACCAGGAGCCCGCCGGAGGTTTGGGCGTCGTAGAAGAGGATGTCGTCGCTCTGTCGGGCTTGCCAATCCACTTTTTCTCTCAAGAAGGCGCGATTGTTGTGGCTGCCGGCGGGGATGAGGCCCATCGTCGCCATCTCCAGGGCTTCGGGAAGAACGGGCAAAGCGGCGTAGTCGAAAGCCAGGCTCACCCGTCCGCGTCCGCTCATCTCCCAGGCGTGGCCCGCCAGGCCGAAGCCGGTGATGTCGGTGCAGGCGCTCACGTCGTGAAGCTCCAGCGCCAAGGCGGCGCGGTAGTTGAGCTGGGCGAGGATTTCGGCCACTTTGCGTACGACGGGGGCTGCGAGCATATCGGCTTTGATCGCGGTCGTCAGTATCCCCATCCCCAGAGGCTTGCCGAGCAGCAGCCGATCTCCGGGACGGGGAGTGTCGTTGCGCAGGATCTTTTGCGGATGGACGAATCCGGTGACGCTGAGGCCGTAGGTCATCTCGGGCGCTTCGATGGTGTGGCCTCCGACGAGCAATCCGCCGCACTCGCGGACCTTTTCGGCGCCGCCGGCGAGGATGTCGCGCAAAACGCTCTGGGGGTGGTTGCATCCGTCGAAACCGACGATGTTCATCGCGGTGGCCACCCGGGCTCCCATCGCGAAAATGTCGCTGAGGCTGTTGGCCGCGGCGATCTGGCCGTAGACGTAGGGGTCGTCCACGACGGGGGTGATGATATCCAGAGTCTGCACGAGCGCCTTGTCGTCGTCGAGCCGGATGACCGCCGCGTCGTCGCTGCTCTCCAGGCCGACGAGGATCCGATCGTCGTCGCTGCCGAGATCCGCCAAAAGATGTGAGAGGTCTCCCGGACCCAGTTTGGCGGCTCAGCCTGCGGCTTTGACGAATTTGGTCAATCGATGCGTAGTGTCGAGTTCTTTCATCTCTTTCCTTCTGCTTTATCGTTTCAATTCGCTGCGCTAATATGATAAAATCACGTTCGAAATCGGATAAGCCCGCGGGTTCGGGCGCACATAAAATGCCGCAAGCCATTGTGTCCGACATTTTATCCTTTTTGCTTCCGAGAATTTTTTATGACGAAGGATAAACGATGCAACGACGTGACTTTTTCAAAACCCTTTCGGTAGCTGCGGCGGTGACGCTGATGCCCTCCCTGGTGACGGCGGAGGGAAGCCGACCCGAGAGCGAAGCCGAAATCTCCAAAGAGCGCCGGCGCTTTCGGGTGCATTACCGTTTCGATCTGAAAGGGGAAGAAAAAGAGTTCCCCGCACGGCTTTGGAATCCGATGCCCTATGACGCCCCCTGGCAGAATGTGCGGATCCTCAACTTCGGCGGCGATTACGATGCCTGGAATCTCAACGACGACAACGCCTACGACGTCAATATCCTCTATGCCGAATGGAAAAAGAGCCCCAAATCGAAGCGGATGGAGATCACGATGGAGATCGAAACCCGCTATCGGAGCGTTCCCCTCGAACGCATCGAAGCGGCGTCGAAGAAAAATCTGCCGATTCCTGCCGAAGTCCGGCGCTTCCTGAAACCCACCGCCCACATCCCCACCGACGGAAAGATCAAAGCCAAAGCCGACGAGCTGACCCGCGGCGTCAATGACCGATTCGAGAAGGTCAAGCGGATCTACGACTGGGTGACGCAGGTGACGTTTCGCGATCCCAAGGTGATCGGCTGCGGCAAAGGGGATGCCGAACATATGATGAAGACGGGATATTTCGGCGGCAAATGCACGGATATCAGCTCACTTTTCGTCGCGCTGCTGCGGGCGGCTGGGATCCCGGCCCGGGAAGTTTTCGGGATTCGTCTGGGGCTTTCGCACTTCTCCAAAGCCCTGGGCAAAGCCGATGCCAAAGGCTTCGCCGACATCACGACCTGGCAGCACTGCCGGACCGAATACTACATCCCCGGCATCGGTTGGATCCCCAGCGATCCCGCCGACATCACGAAGCTGGAGCTGGTCGAGAGCCGCAAATACGACGATCCCAAGGTCCAGGAGCTCAAGCGTCGCTATCTGCACAGTTGGGAGATGAACTGGGTCGGCTTCAACTGGGGACGCGATTTCATCCTCTCTCCCAAGCCGGAGCAGTATCCGATCAATATGCTGGGCTATCCCTACGCGGAGATCGAGGATGAGCCTCTCGACTACTATCTGCCAAGCAGCTTCGTCTACAAGATCACGAGTCGGGAGATCGCTCCCAAGTGGTGAGGACCTCCCGATGAGACTCGATCTGCGGGGCTTGGATTGTCCCGTTCCCGTCTTGCGAACCAAAGAGGCGCTCGAGGGAATGGAGGAGGGGATTCTCGATGTGGAGCTTGATTCCCTCTCCTCCATCGAAAACGTCAAGCGCTTTGTCAGGAGTCAGGGGCTCTTTTTCGAAGAGAAAAAGCTCGGCAGGGCGCACGCGCTTTTGAGCATCGTCAAAGGGTACGAGTGTAGCTTGCCTCTTGGTGAGGAGACGGCGGTGGAAGTTCCGCAGCGACACGAAGAGCATACTCCCGATCAGAAAAGTGAGAGTGCAGCTGAAGCATTGCGGGCTGCCCAGATCGCTCAGCTCGATCGGCAAAGACGGGAAGCCAGGACGTTTTACTCTCTGCTATTGGGAGGGATCGTTTCGGCGATTTTGGCCAGCACCTGCTGCCTGGGGCCTCTGCTCTTTCTTCTTTT
>JALWNT010000077.1 GCA_027080995.1 Campylobacteraceae bacterium
TCGAAAGTACGCAAAGGGGCGTATCCGCCGCTGACGGGATAGGCGTTGTTGATCCGCTCCACCAATTTTTTGGACTCTTTGCGATCCAACACTGGATAAAGAGTGTCAAGGATATCGATGGTCTTTTGCGACAGCGAGGGGCGTGTCGTCTCCGCATGATACTCGGCGATCATCGACTCGGCATCCTCGATGCCCGTCATACGCCGTAGGATCTCCGGCACCAGCCGACGAAAGTCTTCGTAGCGCCAGAGGGTGATCTTTTCCTGCGGGATCACTTCGACGAACTGTTTGACCGTCTCGACCCAGCTGTTGCCCCGGAAGCGCTCCTCGTCGTAGAATTGATCGAAAGGGATGTAACCACGGTTTCGCACCACCTCCGAGTAGGCGGAGCGGTAGAAAGTCTCGTAGGAGCGCAGAGAGAAAAAGAGTTCCATCTCCGCCGCCGGCCAAGCACTGCGGAGGCATTTGAGTCGCGCTCCGACATGCGGATAGATGCCGCTTTTTGTAGTGAAATCGTTGGAGACGCCGGCGATGTTCTCTTCGGTCAGAAGCCAGGTCCCTTTGGGCGGGGCGAGCTTTTCGATCGTCTCGCGTGATGCTTTGTCTTTGTGCCTGCAGTAGTGAAAAAAGGCGGGCAGCCACTCTTTGCGCACGGCTCCCGGCATGGTCAGACGGATCCCCCGCTCTTCGAGGCGTTTATGGTTGGCGTAGAGAATCCCCTGCAGATGGGTTGTCGCGGTTTTGTGGGCTCCCAGATAGAGGGTCATCTTGTCGAAGGTTTTTTGAGCCATGTTTTCACTCTCTTTCTTTTTATTTATAGTTTGCTGTGTCCCAGTGATCACTTCCCTCTGGGGGAAGGTATCGAGGATCCGGCGGGCCTCCTGCAGATTGGGAACGTACTCCATCACGCTTTGGCTCTTTTGGGAGCGTTCGAAGAGCATACGACGGATCTCCTCCTCTTTGCTTGCGATCTTTTCCGGATCGAGTCGTAGGTATTCGAAAAGTCCGTCCAACTCCCCCAGCCGACTTTCGGCCTCTCCGGTATAGAGATCTTCGAAATAGACCTCCCGATATTCGATCCCCCGCTCATCGAGCATCTCTTTGATGTGCTTCGTCTCCTGAATGGCACGCTCTTCCTCCTCCTTCAAGAGCTTCAGGTCGAAGGATTCGAGTTTTTTGCGTCCGCTTCGGATCTCTTCGTAGACCCATTCGGAGCCGTGTTTGCCCCAGACATCGGTCTGATACGCCAGCATCAGAGAAAGCATTCTGGCCGTCTCGTCGCGACGCATCAGAAAAATATGTCTGTAGGCCGGAAACTCGGTGATTGTTTTCAGGAGAAGATCGTTGAACCCTCTGCCGAGAATCTCATAGCAGTGCTTGATCAGAACTCCCTCTTCAAAACTCTTCCGTAATAACTTTTCGGCCTTTGAAAAATCTTTAGCCATATACGCGCGCGTCACCGCTCCGAGGGAACGGTCGATCAAAAAGGGTTCGTGATCGGTGGTCGGATATTCGGAAAGCGACATCAACAGATCCGTCAGCGTGGTCCCCCCGGTCCTGCGCATGGTCCAGATAAAAAAAGGATGGGACATCAGTGCAACTCCTCCTTCGTTTCGGCGTTTTCATCACTCCCGAAACGCTCATAGAAATCCCGCACCCCCGTAAAACGGACCGAGAGCACCGGATCGTAGAGGGAAAACTCCGGATCGTTTCGCAGCATCTCATGGTATTTGCGGTACTCCGAGGCACCGTTCCAGTGCTGGCCCCGGGCGATCTCCCTCTCCACATATTCGTGGAAAGTCTCGATATATTTGAAGTGCAGCAGCACCGCTTCGCCCCGCTTGAAACGGGCGTGATCGATCCAGTGCAATCCCTCTCTGAGGCGCATTTTCGGTGTGTATTTAAAGAGGGGAAGTTTGTTGAGGACCACACGATCGAGGCCGAAGGCCCGAGAGCGCACCCCGCCGAAGTAGGTGGGTGTCTGGCCGATGATTCCGCCGTAGATCGCATAAGTAGTATAGAAGGTCCGGTCGTGATAGCCGCACTCTTTCAAGATGTCGACTCCCGGACGATAGGGAGTTTGGTTGATCGGTAGATCGGAGTACATATCGAGAAAGGGGGTATAGAGCGCATCACAATTCTGCGCCTCCAGAGCCCGACAAAGCGAGGGAAGATCCGCATGCTCCTCGTCGAGCATCAAAATCTCGTCGGCATCGAGTACCAGATTCCAGCGGCCGAGGCGTTTGGACTTGATCAGCAGCTCCGCCCAGCGCACGCCGTAGAGAGACTGGGAATAAGCCTGGGGAGTGCTGTAGAGCTCCACATCCTCCTGATCGAGAAGCAGATCGAGTGTCTTGCCGTCGTCGGAAGCGTTGTCGATGACGTAGAAGCGGCTCACCCCCATCCGTCGGTAATAGTCGAAAAATCCCTCCAGGCGCATGTGCTCGTTGCGCTGCACCAAAAAGCAGGCCAGATCGTTCTCATCCATCGGTTTTTTCGCTTTTTTGATCCGGATCAGCGCCGTCTCTTCGAGATTGACCGCGACGGGGGTCTCTACCCGGCCATCGGCGTAGAGTTCGCTCAAATAGGCCGTCGCCTTGGGCAGCTCGTCCGCCTCCAAGAGCGGTCGCGACAGGTCGACCAGCCGCTCCAAGGCATCGCCTTCGATATTTTTGAACGACAGAAGCCCCGGCTCCATCCTGCGAAAATCGGTCACCCTGAAGCGATCGATATCCTCCCGAATCTTCGCACGTATCCGCCGAATATCGGACCAGGAGAGGGGCCGGGAGGGATCCTCGACATAGCGCTCCCAACTTCGGCGATCCAAGAGATAGCTCCACTCCTCCGCTCTGTTTTCTCCCACCGCCAGGGGAAGTGCCTCGGCGTCGATGTGCGAGAGATGGTGCGGCAGATGCTCCGCGGCCAGAAGCCAGAGGCTCCCCTCTTTTTCAAAGAGAGGAGCGGCTGAGCCTTCGAGATCCTCTTCAACGACCCGTGCATCACGACGAGAGAAGCGGCAAATCCCCTCTTCGCTGTAGAGATGGATCTCCATATCCTCCCGCTCCCGTCGTGCCAGGAGTGCCCGGCAGTAGTTGCGAGCCTCTTCGATGAAACTCCGTTCGGCGTAGATCACCGGCTGCAAAGTGCCGGATTTGTTCTCTAAAGAACTCTCCGAACTTTTGCAGCTTTCGAGCAGAGCACCGAAGCGTTCGCAGGCTGCCCCCTCACCCTTCGTCAGTGAGAGAGTGAAGAGATTCTGATCCTCCAAAAGCGCGGCACGGTGATACGTCGCTGCGGGCGGCCGATCCTTTCGCATCGCCTCGCACAGTTCAAGCGCCCGGATGAAGTAGTCGTCGTAGCTTCCGCCGCTAAGACGATGGATCAAATCCTGCGCGATACGAATCTTTTCCGGATCGGTGATACGATAGAGCCCCGCAAGCGTCGCCGCGATCAACTCCTGCACTTTCCCAAGGCCTGCACTCTCCCGCCAACGCAGCAGATCCGCCAGCAAAATCACGTTTTCTTCGAAACTGCTGCGATCCTCTTCTTCTCTTTTGTAGAGAAGATCCAGAAGCGGCCGGGAGTCAATCCGCCGATCCTTTTCCAGGAAATAGAGCCATACCAGCTCCGGGAAATACCGGGTACGCCAATCCAGATAATCGATCCCTTTTTTGACGAAAAGCTCAAAAGTCTCCAGAGCTCTGTAGCGTTCACCGGCGAGATAGAGCCACTCCATCTTTCTCAGGCGGATTCTGTCGCTCTCATCCGACAGAGGAGCGAGCACACGATCGGCGAAGCGTATCAGCTCTTCCAGCCCCTCGATCGGCAATGTCCGCGCATCGATCGACTGCTCCAGATACTCCGTCACCAACACGGCAAGCGCCTTGCTCAGCGGCGAATCGACCTCCGTATCCGCCAGCCAACCGAAACACTCCGGCAAATCCCCGGGAGCGACGCTTTGCCGCCCGTGCAGCATCGAGCGTAGCAGGCGGCCCGATGCCATGGCACGCTTCTCCTCCAGATGCAGAGCACCCTCTGTCGTCAACCATCTCTTCAGTTTTTCGGCGGTCTGTTCCTCCGGAATCCGTCCGCTGCGCAGCATATAGGCGATCAGTTTTTTGAAGGAGGATCGTTCCTGCCCCAGAGCGGAGATGTCACTCTCCGCGGCGAGATCCGCCACCTCCAGGACGATCTCGACCCGTCGTACCGTCCGGGCGTCAATATGCTCTTTGGGAGTGGAGTTCCAGAGATCCGAAGCAAAATCGAGCATCATACGGTGCAGATCTACGAAGCCACTCTTGCTTTCGGCGATTCGACGATAGAGATTCAGTGCCTCGATAAAATCTTCTTTGGCCAGATAAAGAGCCAGCAGGACGATCGCCTCCGCCGTTTCGGAAAAGCCCTCCTCTTTCGCCCGAGGACTCAGCTCCTGTGTCAGGAGCATATAGGCTTCTTCATTCAGAAGCTTGACGATTCTCTCTTGATCTTTACGCTTTGCGAGCAGAGGCTCCAGGTAACGGTGTCGGGCCCGCTTCATCCAGATCCCGTCGAAATGCACGAGCCGTGCTTCGTTGGAGGGGATCGGACGACCGCTGAGGGCATCTCTGAGGGTCACGATCCCGCTATCGATATAGACCTTTTTGAAGCTCAGCTCCGTCGAAAATCCCCACTTGCCGTCTCCGCCGAACTGTTGGGAGAGATCGTAGCGGTACTGATCGGCGACGACTTTCCCTGCCGGCTGACCGTCAATCAGAATCTCCACCGTCACTCTCCGCTCAGGATGCGACGGGTCCATCGCCCAGCCATGCACGAAGCGCTGATCTTCCACCCCGTCGATGTGGGCCTTTATCTTTTGCCTACTCAGCAATCTTTTCAATCGTTTCAACCGACCCCTTTTACCCTAAAAATTATCATCTTGACATTCTATTTGAATGCCCTGAAAACTGAAAAGATTCCTCTTCGTCATCCTGAACTTGATTCAGGATCCACGATACAGTAGCCATCCAACGCCCTGGATTCCGGGTTAAGCCCGGAATGACGGAGGTTTTTCAGAACACTTATTTATTATTTTAACGCATCAACTCTTCCGGGAAACTTCGTGATTCGTCTTTCGTCTTTCGCTTTTTCGTATTTTGGAAGATATTTGTGGAGGCAGGGTTTGATCCCTGCATTGCGGAACTGAAGTCCCGCCTTCATAATATTTATGCCGTAATACGATTTATATCGATCAAGTTACCCCTGTTTCAAAAATCTTCCCAGCCCGGGAAAAGATTTTCGGTTTTGCAAAGCTCGACAATATTTGTCGATCAAGAGCTCCGAGACGAGAAGATACTCCCGGGGAATTTCGGGAAACTTCCAAACGAGTTTTTTGCCGCTTCGGTCGAAGAGCTTGAGAGTTTTTCCTCCGAAATGGCGCCTGTTGATACGGCCGATCTCTTTAGAAAAGCGTCTTCTGAGCACCTGAAGCAACTTTGGATCGAAATAGATCTCGGTCTCTTTCTCCGGATCGGCATAAATCAAAGTATCCGAAAGTTCACGGGCAAACTCCGGATCGGGGGGACAGTGATCGAGGAAGAGAGCGTTTATCCGACGCAGGAGTTCCGCTTCGAAGACACTTAGTGAACGATTGACCTTACGGGAGGCCATCGGTGGAATTCCACCATCTTCTATCTCCAAAGCACGGCAGAAAGCACGATCAAGCCCTCTTGCTTTCTCGGAGTCGTAATGCAGTACTTCGATCCGGTCGAAAAATTTTTCGTACCGTCTCAGGACATGAAATTGCTGTACGATCTTCGTCTGCCGGACAAAATGCGCGAAACTCTCTGTCTCCAGATGTCTTTTGATTCTCTGATGATAAAGCGAGTAAAGGACATCGTAGAGATCCCTCACATAAACGATCACCGTGATATCGAATCTCAGTTTCTCCTGAAGCTCCCGAAGCGTTTTGAGCTTTGCTCCATCGATCCCTTGAAAAGCTTCCGAGGAGAATATGATCCGGGAGTGCTGCCGGAAAATCTTTTGCAGATAAGATTCCGCTCTCTGCGCCTCCAGTGCATCGATGAGAAGCTTCCCGTTTCCCGAAGTTATCTCATACTCTCCCGGCTCTTTTCCCTCCCCAACGGGATAAAAATAACCCGCCTCCTCAAAATCCTCACGGGTTTGGTACAGCCACAGCTGCAGGGCCGAAGAACCGGTTTTGCCACAGCCGATATGGAGATAGAGTTTTCGCTCCGTCGAGGCGGGATTCATCGATCTACTCCTCCGATCTTTGCAGGAAACTCATCGAAAAAATGCCTCACTCCCCGAAAACGTCTCGAAAGGGCCGGATGGTAGAGAGAAAAATCGGGATCGTTGCGCAGCGCTTCGTGGTAACGCCGATACTCCGAAGCGCCGTTCCAGTGCTCTCCGCGTTTTGCCTCCTCTTCGGCGTAACGGTGAAAGGTAGAGAGGTATTTGAAATGCAGCAGCAGCGCTTCGCCGTAGCGTGCATGTACGCCGTCGATCCAGTGCATCCCTTCCCGCAGTATCGATCCTGTACGGTACCGAAAAAGCGGATATTTGTTAAGCACCACCGAATCGATCCCGAAACAGCGGGAGCGCACCCCGCCCTGAAAGATCGGAGCCTCTCCCCGCGGACCGCCATAGGGCGAAAAGGACGTATAGAAGCGGGCATCGTACCAGCCGCACTCCTCCAAAATCTCCAGTCCCGGGCGGTAACGGGCTTTGCGGATCGGCCCTTTGCTATACAGATCGAGCAGAGGCACCCCCAGGGCATCGTATCCCCCCTCTTCCAAAGTCCGACAAAGTGAAGCAAGCCCATCGAAGCGCTCGTCAAAAACCAGTAGCTCATCCGCATCGACGACCAGATTCCAACTCCCCTCTTCCCGATACCTCTGCAGCAACTCTTCGATCCAGGCGATGCCGAAACGGGCCCTGGCATAAGAGTCCGCCGTCGCAAAGAGCTCCACATCCTCCTGAGCCTGAAGGAATTCGAGTGTCGAAGCATCGTCCGAGGCGTTGTCCACCACATAAAATCGATCGACTCCCAAGTCGCGATAGTAATCGAAGAAACCTTCCAGACGCATTCCCTCGTTTCGCTGGACGAGAAAACAAGCGACGGAACCGGAGTGAGAGACTGTTTTCGCCTCTTTGACACTTTTTAGAGTAGAGGGAGAATTCCTACGTTCTTTTCGATGCGGACCGATCTCCCGGAAGTGAGACGACGGAACGGTTTCGACGGCTTTTCGCATCGTTTCCAACAGACGTTTGCGCTCGTTGTCCAGCACCGAGGGTTCATCGAGACCGGCGGAGTCTTTTACCCCCGCCGCCTCTTGCCATTTCCCTATTTCCGACGGCTTCAAGCATCCTTCTTGCACAGCGAAAGCCAGCAGATCGAAAAGGGTGAAAGTAAGCGTATTGATAAAAAGCGGCCCCTCACTCTTCGAGGCGACGAGGATCGCTTCTCTCTCCCGCTCCCACAACTCCGGATCGAGAACTTCTCCCGTCAAAAGGCCCCGATGCAAAAGGCGCGAGAGTGTGTGAGCTTCCCGGTAGCCGGAGGGCACTCCGTCGACTCCCCCGATTTTCCAGAGAGCAAGCAGCACTTCGAGTGTCTCGTCATCCGGGAGGAATCCTCCCTGCAACATACGGGCGAGCAAAGGAGCCAGTGCCCCCGTCTCCATCACAACCCCTTCGGATCGCCAGCGGGGCAGAGCCGTCAGGAAAAACTCGATCCTACGAATTTGCAAAACGGTGAGCCGTTCCGTCTCTTCCGAAAGCCAGAGGGGACGGCAGTAGATCTTCAGGGTCTCCTCCAAAATCCCCAGGCGGGAGTCTTGCCGGTGAAGCAGTCCGAGATAGAAAGCCGAAGCCGTCCCCTCCTCCCGCAGCGTCAGCGCTGCGGAAAAATAGAGCGCACTCTCCGCCGCCGAAAGTTCCCGTTCCGCTTCGATCCGGCGCAGACGCTCAAGCAGTTTCCCCAGGTGCCGCTCCTTCAGAAGCGACCGAAGTGTTTCATCGATCGATGCATCTTGTCGGTCTTCCGGGAAGTATTCCTCCAGAAAATCTCTCCAGAACTCCAGATCGAAGCCTGCAGAGCATAGCACCTCGGGAATCTCTTTTTTCCCGCCGGCTTCACGCAGTGTGATGACACCCCCGTCGATCCGCACGTCGGAGAGATCGATCGAAGCAGTGAAAGCGTAACGACCGTCTCCCCCCAGCGCACTCTGCAGATCGGCACGATATCCGTCGGCGGCAGTACGCCCCACCACTTGTCCGTCGAGCAGAATCTCCAAGTCGATTTTGCGCGTCGGATCACGGCGATCCATCGCCCAACCGCTGACGGAACGCCCCGGAGCGACCTGATCGATGTGGGCCCTCAGACCGCGACGCCTCCACCGCTTCAGCCAAAGTACCGGGTTCATGACGACGCTCGCTCCGTGCGAAGTTTTTTGTAGAGCCGTTTACGCTGTTCCCAGTAGACTTCGATCCGAAAATCCTCGAAAAAGCGGGAAAGATGCCGACTGTAGCAGGGGTCCTTTTCCAGGAGTCGTCCCCAGCGCCGCTGCATGTAGCGGACCTCCTCCTCGAAGCGCTTCTGTTTTTCGGGCGTATTATCGACTCCCCGGCTTTTGGATTCGTGGTGAAAGAGCTCCGCGTAGGGTGTCCAGAGATTGCGATATCCCTTCTCCCGGAGTTTCAGGCAGAAGTCCACATCGTTGAAAGCGACCGTCAAATGAGTCTCTTCCAGGCCGCCCACCTCTTCGTAGAGCTTTTTGCGCACGACCAGGCAAGCGCCGGTGACCGCTGAATAGTTCTGGACCACCTTCAGCCGTCCGAAATGTCCGGGCGACTCACGGGGGAAATATTTGTGGCCATGCCCGGCCACCTCTCCGAGTCCCAAAACCACACCGGCGTGCTGAACCGTCAGATTGTCGTAGTAGAGCATCGCCCCCACCGCGCCGATCTCCGGGCGGATCGCATGGCGGACCATCTCCGTCAACCAATGGTGGGAGATGATCTCCACATCATTGTTGACCAGCGCCACCACTTCGCCGGAGGCGTGTCTGACCGCTTCATTGTTGATCGCAGAATAGTTGAAGGGTCTATCGTAGGGCAAGACCCGGATCTGTGCATACCCCTTCTGCAGTTTTTCGAAATACTCCAAGGTTTTGGGGTCGCTGCTCTGATTGTCGACGATCAAAATCTCATAGTTCGGATAGTGGGTCTTCTCCAGGATGCTTTCGATGCAGCGATGCAGGAGATCGTAGCGGTCGCGAGTCGGAATAATGATGCTGACTTTCGGCGGTGGATCGGGCAGAGGATGCTCCACCTTGACACTTCCTTCCAGTAATCCGGGGAGAACGTTGACTTTTGGTTCTTTCAATGCATCCCGAACCGCATCGACCGCCTCTGTCGAATCGAGGCTTATCGGAAAGATTCTGGGCTCATTTCTCCTGACCCTCCGATGATAGAGAATCTGAGGAATGTGATGGATCTCGAACGGGAGCAACCGATGCACCGCTCGGAGTAAAAAACGGTATTGTGCCGCATCGCCATACCCCTCGGCCCAGGCGTCGACCTCCTCCAGCAGCGATTTCTCCAGGCAACAGAGCGAGCCGAGATAGGGGAAAGAATCAAAGAGATCGGGGTTCCAGTCCGGTTTGAAAAAGGGAGCGTGACGCTGCCCCTTTTCATCGATGCGATCTTCGTCACTGTAGATCAGCCGAACCTTCGGCTTGCGCTGGAGGATTTTGGCACACTCCAGCAGTGCGTGGGGAGCCAGACGGTCCTCCTCCCCCAGTTGAAGGATATAGCGTCCCTCCGTCTCGGAGAGGATACGGCGGAAGAGAGCGGCGACGCTCTCCCCCTCCTCGACCCGTTCCAGACGAATACGGGAATCCCGGCGGGTGATACGATCGAGAAACTCTCCGCACTCCCCTGTCGGATCTTTCGGCAGTACGATCCGAAGTTCCCAACGTCCATAAGTCTGCTGACGCAATGAGTGGACCATACTTCTGAGATAGGACAACGGAACCTTTTCGACCGCCGTAAGGACGGTAAAGATCGGCCCGTCGATCGGCACGGCTTTTCGAAAGATATTTCTCTCTTTCCGTTTTCGCCACTGACGATAGCGGCGTTCTTCGTCCTTTGCTCTGTTCTCCCCCGGATAGAGAGCGAAATACTCCCGCTCCAGTTTACGCCGCATATCTTTGAAACCGAAACGCCGATACCGTGCATAGGACTTGGCCACGATTCGAAACGGCCCAGTTTTGCGATCATGCCAGATGATCTTGAGTGCTTTGCCGAGAAGTGTGCCCACAGAATCAATGCTCCCGAATAATATTGTGAATCAGAACGAAAATACCATAACCTAATGTGAGAATCAGGAAGAGCATGAAGATCGATCGAGCCTTTTGCGGGTAAGCATACTCGTCCGGTAAAACAGGCTGAGTTATCTTCATCAATACCTTTGGATTCTGGCTGATCTCCGCACGTGTCTGCTCCAACTGGGTCAATGCGGCTTTGTAGAGATCACGATTGAGATCGACAAAACTTTTAAGCCGCTCGAACTCGAACAAAACTATGTTCAAGGCACCCCCTTTTTTGTTTGCAAGACTCTGATGGATCTTTTTGAGCGTTTTTTGAATCTCTTCAATTTCCCTTTTGAGGCGAATAACATCGAAATTCTTTTCACTCATATACTTTTTCATCGCGTTGAGTTCGGCTTTTTTCGACACAAGTTGGGATTGCAGGGTCGCCAAGATCGCTGTCTGGGATGTTGCGCTCGAGGTAGGATCAAGAAGGTTGTATTTATTCTGAAACTCTTCAAGTCTTTTGATCGACTCGTCAAGCTTTTTCTTGGCCGTTGCAACCTGCTTGATGAGATAGGAGAGACGTTTTTCCGCTACAAGCTTGTTGTATTCGTTGATTTTGGCATCCGAATCGGCGATCAACTGCTCGGTAATCGCTTTGGCCGTTTTGGGATCGGTATGCAAAAAACCGATCGTCAACAGACCGGAAACCTCATCAAGATCCAACTGAAGACGAGAAAGATACTTTTTGAAAAAATCTTCTCGACTGTTGAAGCTGTATAGGCGATCGGCGAAATCGAGTGCATCGCTGTGGTAATGCTTGTAAAGATGAAATTTCCTATCCAATCTCTCCAACTCATCGTAGGAGGAGAGATAGGTCTCTAGAACCCTGGCATCTTGGACCGTCGAGGAAGAAGCGGAAGCAAAAATCCCCAGCCCCCCGAGATCGGGCATGGTTTCGTTAAGATTTTTGACCATCGTCACCGAGGAGGATTGGTAAAGTCGGGTTTCGATGAACAGGATATAGAAAGTTCCGGCGATAAAAATCAAAATCAATAGATTACGTATCAGCTTTGTCATGCTTTTTCACACTTTCAAAAAATTTCTGCGCTCTTGCAATCGCATCAAAATAGTAAAACTTGCGGTTGTGGATGACGATGCCCGCATCGCAATGTTCACTCAGGATCTTTCTATTCCCCGAGGCAAGAAGCGTCGTAGAGCGCCTCATCCTCTCAGCCATTTTTTCCAAAAAAAATTTGTCATTTTTGGGAGCGAGTCCTCCGTCGATCAGCAAATGATCCGTCTCGATCACACAGAGGGCCGCAAATTTCAACTTCTGTTTCAGATCCGCAGGGACTTTGCTCCAAAGCATCCGACGCTTCTGTGTAAGATCGGCCATCCGGAGGATCTCTTCCACCTTCTCCTCCATCAGCCGATCCTCCTCGATATAGAGACGTCCCAGAAAGCGCAGAGACTGTTCCACCGTCATTTGAGCATGCATGGCAGAAGCAACACTTCCCGCCCATAGCAGCGATCCATCCAAGGCGATCCGTCCGCTACTGGGCAGCTCCGTTCCGGCGATCAATTTGAGCAGCGTGCTTTTGCCACACCCATTCTCTCCGAGGATTCCGACCGTCACCCCCGAGGGAATCAAAAGATTCACATCCGAAAAGAGAACCTGATCTTTTTCATAGAATTTCGTGAGTCGGTGCAACCAGATCATGAATCGATAAATTTCCTCTCGGATTTGTTATAAAGCCACAGCCCCAGAAAGAGTGGAATGACGGTCCACTCGAACATGTAGGAGAAGTCAACATAGCGTGTATCCAATGTCACAAGGTACGATCCGTGAATCCATTCCATGAAATGCACCAGCGGATTGTAGAGCAGCCATTTTCTCGCCACCGGAGGCAAGGTATCAAGAGGGAAAAAAACAGCGGAGAGTATTAACAGGGGAAGACTCAGGAAAGAGACAAACTTTATAATCACTTCGTAAAAGTGGCCCAAGACACCGAGAAGAAGCCCCCAGCTCATTCCAAAAAGAATCAACCAAAGAATTCCAACCATCACTCCGTCAAAATTTTGAGGAATGATATCCACACCGATCAGAAAGGCGAGAAGCAAAAGAATCAGTGTAACCACAGCATAGAGGGAACTCTCGAAAAAGGCATTCGCAATGAAAGCGTCGAAAGGTTTGATCTGAGGATAGTGATAAAGTGGACGGTTCTGCTTGAAGACCCTTAGAGAACTGGTCAAAATAGTTCGAAAAAGAAAGAAGGGGACCATTCCGCTCCCCATAAAAACGATGATATCGTAACTTGAAGAGGAGCTGCCCCGAATTACCGTATGCATCAAAGTAAAGAGGATGATCATGATAAGCGGTTCGACCAGCAACCAGACGAAACCGGCATATTCGCCTTTGAGTTGGCGCTGTAGCTGACGGAGGTAAAGGGCGTAAACCACTCGCTTAAAACGTCGCCAGGAATCCTGCTCTCGGGGAAACTCCTCTTTTATCCACTCTGCCGCTTCATCCACAGGAAAGAGTGCGTGCCCTACTCCCCCTCCGAAACGGGAAAAAAAATCTCTTTTCATCCGGCTCAAATCCTCAGGATTGCCGCAGTTGCCACGGCAATCTGATAGATGATCTGGGTGATATCTTTGGCCAGCATCAGGTTTTTCGTGCCGACACTACTAAGTACCAAAATGGAATCTCCGGGATTGACACTGCCCTTGCGATGACTTCCCGGTTTGTAGCGCAGCACTCTACCGCTTGCTTTGACGACGAGAACGTAATCCTCATTGGCCCGTTCGGCGAAACCGCCGCAGGCTTTGATGTAGTCGTCGACGGTGTAGCCGGGCTTGTAATTGAGAGCGCTGGGGATGCTGACACGCCCTTGAACAATGACCACGTTGCTGCGTTTGGGAATGTAGATCGTATCCCCCTCCTCCAGAACCACATGTTTCAGATTGTCCTTGGGACCCAGGATCACTTGTCCTTTGGGCTGGACTTTGCGGGCGGCGTCGATGAACTGCATCACCAGTTTGGCCTCCTCGGAACGGATCTGCGCCTCCTCCGGGGTGGAGGGGGAGACCGTGAAGACTTTGGCCTGCAGGTCGTCGAGCATCGTATCGATCATCTGTTTCTGAGCCTGGGCGACACTCTGACGGTA
>JALWNT010000078.1 GCA_027080995.1 Campylobacteraceae bacterium
CCATGGCCCCCGGCAGCCAGCAGTGCCGGCACCGTCATCGCCGCGATCAGCAGCAGACTCTTTTTTCTCATACCCTCTCCCCTTTTCAGATTTGGCTGAACTTGGCCTTCAGGCCCTCTTTGATCAGTGGCAGTTGTGAAAGTACCGCACTTTTGAGTGTTTCACGCTCCGTCTCCAGACGTTGGGTGAACTCGGCATACTGGCTCTCCAGCTCACGCTGTTTCCCCTCGTAGGCCTTCTGATTCTCTTCTTTGACCGCCGCAATCGCCTCCTGGCGCATCCGAGCGGCTTCACTGCGGGCCTTTTCCAGTTTCTGACGCGCCTGCTCCTGCAGCGACGCACTGTCGTTGCTCAGGTTGCGGGCGGCCTCCAGATCTTTCGCGATGGTACGATCCCGAGTATCCATAAAACGCAACAGCGGGATGAACAAGCGTTGGTTTAGTTGGAAAATCAGGAAAAAGAAAATCGCAAGAACGATCAGCATCAACGATACATGTATGTCAAGCATCGGCACTCCTCCGTAGATTTGGCGTATTCTATCATTATGCCTTTTAAATAAGGGTTAAGCAGGGCTTATCCGTTTCTTTCGGAGAGGAAATTCAAAAAACGTTGCAACTCTTCTTCCGACAAAAAGGTGATTTCCACACTGCGCTTTTTCGCTTTGAATCTGAAAGGAAGAAGCTCTTCCAAACGTCTAAGACTTTCGAGATCGATCAAGGAGTGTGGAGTTCTCTGATTTTTTTCCTCGGCGGGACGCTGCACCTCTTTGTTACGTTTTATCAGTTCTTCGGCTTCACGGACGCTTAGTTTTTGTCCCACGATCGTATCGACGAAGATCTTCTGTCTGCCTTCATCCAATCCGACCAGCACTTTGGCATGCCCCTGACTGATTTTCTGCTCCAACAGCTTTTGTTTCGCATACTCGGAGAGGGTCAACAGGCGCAGAGTATTTGTAATTTGCGAACGGCTCTTGTGCACGAGTCGGGCAAGCTCTTCATGGGTGATCCCGTGAACACTCAAAAGTTCCTGATAAGCTTGAGCCAACTCGACAGGATTGAGGTTTTCGCGTTGGATGTTTTCCACCAGAGCGAGTTCGCGCATCCGCAACTCACCCAGATCGACTTCGGCCACAATCGCTCGGATCGTCGGTATCTCCATCAGTTTATGGGCTCTTAGACGACGCTCTCCGGCGACAAGGATCCAACGCTCACCGTTCGGAATCACCACCACCGGCTGCAAAAGCCCATGTTCGCGAATCGATTCTCCTAGCTCCCGCAGGCGTTCTTCGTCGAAATCTTTGCGCGGCTGGAAGGGATTCGGATCGACCGACTCGACCGGCAGCTCGACGACCGACTCACCCCACTCAGAGCTTTCCGCCTTGCCGGGATCGGAGAGTTCGCTTTCGTACGCCTGGCCCACCTCTTCGAGGATGGCGCCCAATCCTTTGCCCAGTGCCATCATCAATCTTTCAAAATGGCTTTGGCCAGAGCCCGATAGGCCCGTGAGCCCTTGGAGTTGGCCGCGTAGTGGGTCACCGGCTTACCGAAGCTGGGGCTTTCGGCCACTTTGACATTGCGTGGGACGACGATGAAATCCTTCTTCAGGCTGAAAAGTTTGTCCTGAAAATGGTGCTCCAGATCGGCCAGAACCTGCTTGGAGAGGTTGTTCTGACCCGAATACATCGTCGGCAGAAAGCCTTTGATCCGGAGTTTGGGATTGATCGTTTTGCGCAGGAGTGAGACGGTATTGAGCAACTGCGCCAATCCCTCCAAAGCGAAAAATTCGCACTGGATGGGGATAATCACCGAATCGGATGCGCTCAGAGCGTTGATCGTGATCGGCCCCAGCGCCGGCGGCGAATCGATAATGATGTAGTCATACTTCTCTTTGACCTCATCCAGCGCGCGCCGCATGATCAATTCCCGGTTTTTTTTGCGCGTACCGTAGAACTCTTTTTCGATTCCCACCAGACCGATGTTCGACGGAGCCAGATGCAGGCGTTTGATTTCCGTCTTGAGGATGATCTCCGAGAGTTTTTTGCTCCCGATCAAAACATGATAAATGTTGAATTCATAGTCGTTTCGGCTGTAGCCGAGGTTTGTCGTGGCATTGGATTGGGGGTCGGCATCGACCAGCAGGACTTTGCGACCCTCATCCGCCAGGGAAGCGGCCAGATTGACCGCCGTCGTCGTCTTGCCTACTCCGCCTTTTTGGTTGGCTATGCTGATTATTTCACTCATCGGGTACCCCAGATCCTTTCTTGATCGATGACAAGAGAGCCATCCTCCATAAGATGGGCTCTCTCAAGACTTTTTCTCTCCGCTCCGACGTGGACGGAAAAGCGGCGACTCTTGGCGAATTCTAACCGGTATTTTCTAAAGATACTCTTCCAATCGGGTCTCTTTGCAAGACGCGCGAGATAAAGATCGAGCAATTCGATCGGCGAAAGCTCCGTAGATAGGGCTTCGTAAAAATTTTCCTCTTTTTTGAGATTGACCCCGAGGCCCGCGACGAAAAAATCCTTCAGGCGGTGTGTCACGACACCTCCGATTTTCCCCTCACCGCGGTAGAGGTCGTTGGGCCACTTGACCCAAACCTCCCCGTCATAGCGCTCCAACACCTCTTTCATCAAAAAAGCGAAATAGATCGACGCCGACGCGATCGGCAGATCTGCCGGAAGCTCCTCTTCACAGAGTGCGACCGAGGCGAAAAAATTCCCTTCCCGTCCGATCCAGCGGTTCGCACGGCTGCCGATCCCCTCGGTCTGCCTCCGGGCGATCACCGCCGTCGCCTTCGTGATCTCCCCTGAGCGGATCGCCTCCGTCAGGTAGAGCTGCGTCGAAGGAAGCGTCTCAAAGAAGCGTATCTCCACGCTTCAACCCCCTTCCGACGCAATAAGCCCGCGCACTCATCGCTTTTTTCCCGGGTGCCTGCAGGCGGTGGATCCGAACACTCCCGCGTGCGCAGCCGATATCCATCCACTCATCTCCCAGGGCCAGGATTTCTCCCGGGCGGTGGGGGCTTTTTTCCTCGAGCGGCTCGATCTCCAAGAGTTTGAGCCCCCCGGGGAGGAAGACCCCCGGCCAACCGGCGAAAGCACGGGATTTTCTAAGCAGTTGCTCCGCATCCGCAAGATCCACCTCTCCATCTTGCCGGCGGATTTTGCGGCAACGACTCGCCAGCGCATCGTACTGCGGCAGGGGCTGCAGCGCATCGAAACGCCGAAGCACCTTCGGGGTCAAAGCCGCCGCGGATTCGGTCAACGCCTCCATCAGCTCCGGCAACTCCGTCGACGCTCCGATCTCCAGATAACTGTATGCCAACGCCGGCCCGCTGTCGAGCCCCTCTTCCATCAGCATCGCGGTCACTCCCGTAAAACGGTCCCCCTCCAGCAGCGCCTGCTGCACCGGAGAAGCCCCGCGGTAGCGAGGCAGAAGCGACGCGTGCAGATTGATGCACGGTGCGATCGCGAGAACCTCCCGAGGCAAAAGCTGCCCGTAGGCGGCGACGACGATAAAGTCCGGAGCCTCCTCCCGCAGACGTGCCTGGATCTTAGCATCCCGAAGAGTCTCGGGCTGCAAAACCTCGATCCCCGCCTCTTGGGCCAGGACTTTCACCGGCGGCGGCGTCAAAATCCGCTTGCGCCCCACCGGGCGATCGGGCTGGGTCAGGACGAGAGCCACCTCGATCCCCTCTGCCGCCAACAGTTCCTCGAGAATCCTCCGGGCATAGTCGGGAGTTCCCATATAGACGATCCGTATCATCCGCTCTCCTTCCGCTTCACGTTTCATTGACAAAAAGTGTCCCGCCGCGATGCTCCCCCTCGAGAAGGAAAGCGCGTACGTCGCTCAGATCGAAGCCGCTGGCGAGAAACATCCGCCCTCCCCGCTTCATCAGAAAATCGGCAGCCAGGAGTTTGGTGACGATCCCTCCGGTGGCGAAGCGGTTGTGGGGCGTCGACTCCGCCTCCAGCTCTTCGCTGTCAAGCCGGGTAACGACTTTGCGAAGCGTCGCCCCGCTGTGGCGATGGGGGTCCCGATCGTAGAGGCCATCGATGTCCGAGAGAATCACCAAGATATCCGCGGCGAAATAGTGGGCGACGTGGGCCGAAAGGCGGTCGTTGTCCCCGAAGACCAACTCTTCGGTCGCGACGACGTCGTTTTCGTTGACGATGGGAACGACCCGATGCTCCAGGAGTTTCTCGACCGCATTGCGGGCGTGGGCTGTGCGCTTGCGCGAATCGAAATCGTCGGCGCTGAGAAGCAATTGGGCGCTGAGGATACCATAATGGGCGAACTTGGTCTGATAGATCTTGAGAAGATAGGGTTGGCCGATGGCGGCCAGGGCTTGCTTCTCCGCGACGCCGCTGCGATCGAGCGGCAGCTGGGTGTAGCCCGCCGCCACCGCTCCGGAGCTGACCAGGATCACCTGCCGACCCGCATTTTGAAGCTCGGCGATGAGATCGACCAGTGCACGCAGGCGGTCCAGGGCGATACTCCCCTCTTCACTCAGGACATGCGAACCTACTTTGAGGACGATCCGCCGCATTATGCCTCCTCTCCTTCGGCAGTGGGAGTCCGGGCTGCATCCTCCTCCATCTTCTGAGAGCCGACCGTCTCTTTTTCTCGGCGGCGAGAGGCCTGTACCATCGCTCCCAGTCCGAAGCGAAGGGCATCAAGATTGCGGCCGCTGACCGAGGAAAAGGGCAGGACAAAGACCGGCTTCTGCGCCAACGGCTCTTCCCAGCTCTCGGAAGGATCGGCGTAACTGAGCAGTTTTTCATCCGCATCGAAACGCCCGCTCATCCCTTCGTTGGCCTCCAGGCCCAGAACCTCGAGAAGCTCTTCGGTCTTTTCGTCGATGGCGTTGTCGTCCAGGGCGTCGATCTTGGTGATCGCCACGGCGAAGGGGCGTGAAGCCAACTCCTCCGAATATCGCCGCAACTCCTCTTTGAGCGTTTCATACTGATACCGCATCGTGCGGTAGTTGGTCGCATCGAGCATCAGAAGCAGCGATTTGGTCCGCTCGATGTGCCGCAAAAACTCCAACCCCAGCCCCCTGCCGTCGCTGGCACCCTCGATGATGCCGGGAATGTCCGCCATCATAAAGGAGTCGTACTCCCCGACGGAGACGACGCCCAGTTTCGGTGTCAGCGTCGTAAATTCGTAATTCGCGATCTCGGGACGGGCGTTGGACAGAGAAGAGATCAGCGTCGATTTGCCGACGTTGGGAAAACCGACAAGGCCCACATCGGCGATCAGTTTCATCTCCAGGCGCACCCGCTTGGTGATCCCGGGCATCCCGGGCTGGGCGTAGGTGGGGCGCTGATTGGTCGAACTCTTGAAGTGGACGTTGCCCAGGCCCCCTTTGCCCCCTTCGAGAAATTTGATGCGCTCACCGGGCCGGGTGAGATCGAGCAGCATCTCCCCCGTCTCCGCGTCGACGACCTGGGTCCCGGGCGGGACGACGACCTCCACATCCTTGCCGCTGCGGCCGAAACGCTTGCGCCCTTCGCCCGGACGCCCGTTTTCCGCTTTGATGTGGCGTTTGCCACGCAGGTGGGAGAGCGTGTCGGTGTTGTTGTCGACCCGAAACCAAACCGAGCCTCCCCGTCCACCATCCCCTCCGTCGGGGCCCCCTTTGATGACGAATTTTTCGGTATGGAAGGAGACGCACCCCGCTCCCCCCTTGCCGGAACTGAGCATCAGTTCCACGTTGTCTACAAACATTTTTGATTACCTTTTTTTCTGAAAGATTTCATAATTTTTTCTTTCATTATATCATGTGTACTCACAGAGTAGCTCCCGAAACCCTTTGTCAAATACTCTTTGTCCGCGACATTTTCTCTCTTCGAGAAAATGGCTGAATAGAAAAAATCGATACTTTTTCTGGGAAATTTGCCCCGTTTCACGCCACGTGATTCCACGAAGTAGGAAGATCGGCCCGCGAAGCTCTCAGACGAGAATTTCGCGCTGTCCTTTAGTGTTGGGTTCGCTCAGAATTCCCTGCTGCTGGAGTTGATCGATAAGATTGGCGGAACGGTTGTATCCGATTTGAAGGCGACGCTGTAAATAGGAGATGGAGGTTTTTTTCTCTTTGAGAACGATCTCTTTGGCCTCTTCATAGAGAGGGTCAAGCTCAATCTCTTCTTCACTACCGCTCTTAGCTGTCTTTTTCCCGCCTTCGGAGAGATAGCTTTCGTCGTAGTGGGGTTCACGCTGGGCTTTGAGAAACTCCACCACCTCTTCGATCTCCTCTTCACTGTTCCAGGGCGCATGCAGACGTACCAGTCCCGTGGCTCCCGGCGGAGTAAAAAGTGCATCACCCCGCCCCAAAAGACTCTCAGCACCCATTTGATCCAAAATGACTTTGGAGTCGATGCGCTGCCCGACCCGATAACTCAGGCGCGAAGGGAGGTTGGCTTTGATCAGACCGGTGACGACATCCACACTGGGACGCTGCGTCGCGACGATCAGATGGATTCCTGCCGCACGGGCCATCTGTGCCAGACGTGCGATGGAGTACTCCACCTCTTTGCCGCCGTTCATCATCAAATCCGCAAGTTCATCGATAACGATAACGATAAAGGGCATCTCTTCCCAGCCCTCCTGGCGAGCCTTTTCGTTGTAGTTGTCGATATTTTTGACCCGTACTTCCGACATAAGTTTATAGCGTCGTTCCATCTCCGACACCATATTGGCCAAGGCGGAAATCGCCTTTTTCGGCTCGATAATCACCGGCGTCAAGAGATGAGGAATGTCGTTGTAGATGCTGAATTCCAGCATTTTCGGATCGATGAGAATCAGTTTGAGGCGATCGGGATCGTTGCGATAGAGCAGACTCAGCAACATGGCATTGATCCCCACCGACTTCCCGCTTCCGGTGGTCCCCGCGATTAGCAGGTGCGGGAGTTTTTTCAAATCCGTGACAAAAGGTTTTCCGACGATATCCTTGCCCAGAGCCACCGTCAGCGGCGATTTGGCTTTTTGAAAAAGATCGCTCTCTAGTATTTCACGCAAATAGATCGTCGAAGGCTCCTCGTTGGGAATTTCGATCCCCACCACATCTCGTCCCGGTATCGGTGCTTGGATCCGAATCGTCTCGGCGCTGAGCGCCATCGCTAAGTCATCCTGCAATCCCAGAATCTTGGAGACTTTGACATTGGGAGCCGGTTTGAACTCAAAAGTCGTCACCAACGGTCCGGTGTAGGTCCGCACGACATCACCTTCGATCTTGAAGCGTTCAAGCTTGTCCAACAATTCTCCGATTTTCCGATCGATCTCCGCTTCATTGATTTTACGGGAGACTTTGGGAGGTTTGGTCAGAAAATCCATCGATGGAAGTCTGAAATTTTTCGGCTTTTCCCGTTTACCCTTTTCGATATCGGCCAGCAGTTTCGAATTCTCCTCCAGCTCCTCGACTATCTCCACCGTTTTATGGATTTTACGGTTGTTTTCACTTGGGGATGATTTCTCTCTCATGAGAGCGCTCTTTGAGACCGGAGTCGATTTTTTCGGCTGGGAATGTTCGGTTCTCTTTGTTTTTACTTTGAGGCTTTCATCGCCCTGCAAAGTCCGCTCTGTGCGTTTGATCTTCGACTCTTCAGGAACCCTCTCTTCCTCTTCCCGTATTTTTTCCCCTCTCCTCTCCTTTACGGAAACTCTATTTGTCGGTTTCGTTTCACTCTCTTTACTTACGGCGTTTTCTGCAAGAGAAGAGCTCTGTTGCAGAAAACTTTCCGATTTCGGACGTTTTCGCAGAGAAATACGCTTGCTTTTTGACGTGGACGCTTCCTTCTTCGGGGAGCTCGCCTTTGTCGGAATGTTTTCATCGACGACGGCTTCCAGGGGCGGCAAGTCCATGGAGAGAATTTCGTGAACCTCCTCCTCTATCCTATGATTGAAAGGGTTTCTAAAAAGACGCCGTATGCCGTTAAACAGATCGGTCATATCCCAGGAGTTCTTGACCCTCTCGGGAGTAAAAAAGAGAGGATCATCCTCTTGAAAACTCTTTTGTCTTTTTCTTTTCCGGGAAAATCCCTCTTTCCAAGCACTGAAAATCCGATCGACTTTCCACTCCTCTTCGATCAAAAGAGTCAAAGAGAGCAGAAAAATCATCAGCCAAAAGAGCCAGAGTCCTGCTTTTCCGATATAGGGAAAAAGTGCGGCATAGAGTTCGTAACCGACCCGCCCGCTCCTAAACGGCCCGACAAGTAACGGCTGCAGCACAACAAAGGAAAGGAAGAAAAGCAGCCACCCCACATAGCCGTCCAGACGCCGAACCAGTACAGGGTAGCGATAGAAACGATAAAGAGGATAGAACAAAAGCGGAAAATCGACATAAGCGAGATAACCGAAGAGCGCGAGATTTTCTTCACCCAGTCTCTTCCCGAGGTTGCCTACCAAAGTCGTATCGTGCATTACCGTCGAAAACGCTCCATAGGCCAAAAAAATGGCTCCCACAATCGTCAATATCTGTTTCAACAGGACTCCTTCTCCTTTAATGTATATTATAACATATCAAGCTCATTTGTAAACGTTGCATAGTTTTATTCTAAGGCTACTCATTTTCTTGAGAAGCCCAAAGCGCATTCTACCGTTTGAAAGATTGGCTATGCTAAAATGTTTCTGTTCGAGAGATAAAGGAGGTAGAAAGATGAAAAAGACCGATTTTATCGCTGCCGTCGCCGAAAAAAGCGGCTTATCCAAAAAAGATACGGAAGCGGTCATTGACGCAGCACTGGAGACGATCACCGAGACGCTCAAAAAGAGGGAGAATGTCTCTTTCTTAGGTTTCGGTGCTTTTTCCGCCGTCAAAAAAAATGAAAGAGAAATTACTATTCCCGGGACCGACCGAAAAGTCAAGGTTCCCGCCAAGTACAGTGTCCGCTTCAAACCGGGAAAACTTTTGAAAGAGGCTGTGGAATAAGGTTTCTTTAAGTGTTCTTCCATTAGAATTCCGACCGTCCAATGCCTCGGTGGCGGAATTGGTAGACGCAGCAGATTCAAAATCTGCCGCCTTCGGGTGTGCCGGTTCGAGTCCGGCCCGAGGTACCAGGCAGTTTTGAATCTTTCTTTCGATGCGGGAGTAGCTCAGGGGTAGAGCACGACCTTGCCAAGGTCGGGGTCGCGGGTTCGAATCCCGTCTCCCGCTCCATCGACTTCTCATTATATTTTCTGCAGTAAAATCTTATTCATAAAAATACACTCCTCTTTGAAACCATCCAGCAAGGCGGCAACTTCCAATGAAAAACAACATTATCTTCGGCCCCATTCCTTCACGCCGCTTCGGTAAGTCTCTCGGCATCGACCTCAGCCCGGGATGCAAACAGTGCAACTTCGACTGCGTCTACTGCGAGCTCAACCCGGCCAAACCTATACCGGGCTACCGGGAGACCCTGCCCGTATCCGACATCCTCCAGGCTGTCCGAGATGGCCTCTCCGAACATCCGGACATCGATGTGCTTACTGTCACAGCCAACGGCGAGCCGACACTCTACCCCTACCTTCCCGAGCTCGTAGAAGGGCTCGATGAACTCCGGGGCGAAACCCGCCTGCTGATCCTCAGCAACGCTTCGACGATCGGCCGCGCGGAGGTCCGCAGGGTGCTGCGGCGTTTCGATACGGTCAAACTTTCGCTTGACTGTGCGACCCCCCGCTGCTTCAGACGTATCGACCGCCCTGAGACTTCGATCGATCTCGAAGCAATCAAAAAAGGCATGCTCGACTTTCGCCGGGAATACCGTGGGGCATTGATCATCGAAATCCTCGTCGTCGAAGGCATCAACGACAAAGCAGCAGAGATCGAAGAGCTCAACCGCTATCTTCTCCGGCTCCGACCTGAGCGGATCGACCTGGGGACCATCGACCGCCCACCCGCCTACTCCGTCCACCCGGTCCCCTACGAAAAACTCCGGGATCTCTCCCTCCTTTTCGACCCGGCCCTTCCTGTACACATCACAAGCCGCCGGGATATCGAAAGCCTCACCCCCTCCTCCTACAGCGAAGAAGAGATTCTCCATACCCTCACCAAACGCCCCCTCACCCCCGACGATGTCCAGCTCCTCTTCGATCCGCAGAGCCTCAAGCGACTCCAAAATCTTCTGGACGAGGGGAAAATCGGGACTCTCGAAAATCATGGTGTAAATTTTTATATTCCTGCCTGAAAACTATTGACAAAGCACTGATTTTCGACTATAATCCCATTCACATTTCGAGATTGAAATGTTTCTTCTCCATTCCGGATTAGCTCAGTGGTAGAGTAGGTGACTGTTAATCACTTGGTCGCTGGTTCGAATCCAGCATCCGGAGCCACTTCAAAAAATATTTTTCTTCAATTATAAATAGAATAGATATCCTTATTTGTGTATCACGAATACATTATTTTATACTTTTCCGACATCCCCTGATTAGAAACTCACGTTGCCATCGGGACGTATGACGCTTCGGTTCAATTCGATAGGGGTGTTCAGCGGAAAAGATTCACGGTCAAGTTTCAATACACGGTTTCCTACTTTCATACTTTCAAGAAAAATCTTCTTGCCTCGGTGAATCATAATCATATCGATGGGATAACTAAGATTATTATCCAATTTAAGTGTGCCGTGAAGAATCAGAGCTCCCTTCGTACGGTTAAGATCGATCCATTGCGAAGATTCTGCACGATCAAGATGTAACGTATCAATGAAAAGAGCGATATCTTCCAGATCGATTTTTTTCTCACCCTCTTTTCCAAAATGGCTTTGCAGTGCGAGAAGGTCACGGTTTTTCAATTCTCCGAAAATCGTTTCTCCAAAGCTACGGTAAAGAACATTCAGAGTTTTCTGTTCTTCTTTTTTTTCATTCTTTTGGAAAGAACGATACGAGTAAACGGTCAAAATCGCCAGTAGGACGATCCAGTATCCCGGGCGTTTGAGCCTCTCAAACATCCGCTCCCTCCCGACCGAGCAGGAACCAGACCGTCACGACGATGGGCAGCGCCAGTGCCGGCAGATAGGCGGCAAGGACCAACCACCCTTTCCCGCGGAGAAAGAAGAAACCGAGCACCAGCAGCGCGTAGGCCCCCAGGCGCCAGGGGGAAAAAGCCGGCACCGCATCGCGAGCGACTTTGGCCGGGGAGCGGCGGCTCTTTTTGAGGCGGGCTTTCTCTTCGCGCACGATCTCTCGGAAATTTTCCGGGGACTCCGGAGCCCCGGACTCTTCGTCGTCATAGATCCCGTATGGATCTTCCATACGATCGATGTTGTCGCGTGTCTCGGGAGCGGCCATCCCGGCTGCCAGGCGTTGCCGGACCATCCGCCGATAGCTTCCGAAAGACGCCGCCACAACCAGCAGTGAACTGAAAAACCCTACCTGGCTACTCGCCAATGCCGGCACGCCTCCTGCCACGAAAGCGACAATCGCCAGCAGAAGATCGGCAACGCCGAGGATCAGAATCAGGCGTCGCATCACTCCTCGTCGTCCTCATAGTCGAAACGGCGGGTTTTGTAGCGGGGATCGTCGGCGAGTTCGTCGAGGGCACGCTTCTGCTTCGTGTAGGCGATCTGGATATTGCGCAGGGCCGCTCCCACCCCGATGACGACCCCGATCCAGATCACCCAGCGCACGCCGAAGAGCTTCTGCAGCCCGATCCCGATCCCGATCCCGATCAGAATCGCGACGACGATGGAGATTCCCAGACTCAGATCGTTGGCACCTTCGACGACCTTCTTGAGCTTCGGCTCCTCTTTGCGTGTCTCGGCCATCTCAGGCGATCACTTTCATCACGTCTCGGGCGGCGGCGACCGTCTCCTCGACCATCACGTCATCGATGGCCATGCAGAGAAAGCCCGTCTCGTAGGAGGAGCAGGCCAGATAGATTCCCCGCTCCAGCATTCCGTGGTGGAAGCGTTTGAAGATCTCGTTATCCCCACGCTTCGCCTCTTCGAAGTTTCGCACCGGCTCGTCGGTGAAAAAGTAACCGAACATACTGCCGCGCACCGTCGTCACCATCGGCAAGCCCGCTTCGTTGGCCGCTGCTTCGAAACCTTCGGTCAACCGCTTCGCCCGGGCCTCGAGTAGAGTATAAATCTGAGGATCGGCTTTGAGCTTGCGGAGCGAAGCCAGGCCCGCCGCCATCGCGACGGGATTGCCGCTGAGGGTTCCCGCCTGATAGACGGGCCCTTCGGGGCTCAGCTGTGCCATAACCTGCGCGCTTCCGCCGAAAGCCCCCACCGGCATACCGCCGCCGATGACTTTGCCCAGTGTCACCAGATCGGGCTTCACCTCCGTCAGCCCCTGCGCCCCACGCAAAGATGCCCGAAATCCACTCATCACTTCGTCGAAGATCAGCAGCGCTCCGTGGTGATCGCAAAGTGCACGCAGGCCCCGGAGAAACTCCTCGTCGGCCGGCACCAGCCCCATATTCCCGGCAATCGGCTCCACGATGACGCAGGCGATTCCTTCGCTCGCTTCGAAGCAGCGCTCCACACTCGCCAGATCGTTGTACTCCGCCAGCAGGGTATGGCGGGTCAGATCGGCCGGGACGCCGGGGCTGCTCGGATTGCCGAAGGTCGCCGCGCCGCTGCCCGCTTGCACCAGAAGCGAATCGCTGTGACCGTGATAGCATCCGGTGAATTTGACGATGTCATCGCGCCCCGTCGCGCCCCGGGCCAGCCGGATGGCGCTCATCACCGCTTCAGTCCCGGAGTTGACGAAGCGGACCTTGTCGATGCTCTCGAAGAGTTCGACGATCTCTTTGGCCAGAGCGGTCTCCAGGGGAGTGGGCGCACCGAAACTGAGCCCCTTCTTCGCCGTTTCGATCACCGCGCTTTCGATCTCGGGATCGCAGTGGCCGAAGATCAGCGGCCCCCAACTCTGAACATAGTCGATGTAACGGTTGCCGTCGATATCGATCAGATAGCCTCCCTCTCCGCGCTCGATGAAAGGAGGCACCCCTCCGACGCTCCCGAAGGCCCGCACCGGCGAATCGACCCCGCCGGGAATGTATTTTCTCGCCTCTTCAAAGGCCTGTTCGCTCGCTGTCCACTGCATAATCTCTCGATCCTTTTTGGTTATAATTCCGCAAATTATACACTATTGAGCCTTCCGTACGATCTCCCGTAAAGATGAGAATAGAAGCTATAGAAATGCACTTCGTCCGACAGGGAACCCGGAGGCATCGGAAAGGCGGAGGAGGAGAGCATTCGTCGGTTGTCTTTCTCCTTTTTCCTTTCCGTGCTGCTGCATCTGGGCATTGTCGCCCTCCTTTTCTGGCTTTTGCACAAAAGCCGGATCGAGCACAAAGCGATCAACCGCAGCAAAATCACTCTCGATCTCGATCAATTTCAGACCCTGCCCCCCAAACCCTCCACCCCGCGCACACCTCCCAAAACTCACCCGCCGAAAGTCCCGCGACACAGGATGCCCCCTCCACGC
>JALWNT010000079.1 GCA_027080995.1 Campylobacteraceae bacterium
CGGATCGAGACGATTCGCTTCCAGGCGATCGCCTGTATGACGACCGTCGTGGCGGGATCGATCATCACCCACGAAGCGGAAAACGTCGACTTCGAGACGGCGGAGGAGCTCATCGCCGTGACGCTGGGGATGCTGGAAAACTATCCCCCCGAGCAGGCGGCGTGTTCGGAGATGGTCGCCGTGGCGCTCAAAGCCGCGATGGACAACTACCGCCTGAAAAAAGAGAATCCCGAACTCCCCGCCGTCGTCTACAAGATCGAACAGAGCTGTACTCCCGAGCCCGTTCCCAATCCTCTCGAAACCCCCAAGGAGGCCTGAGATGAAAACCCTGCTGATCAAAACCCACGAAGCCTGGCTGGCGACACTGATGGCGGCGCTGATGAGCCGCACGACCGAAAACAAACGGGTCCTGACGGAGTTCTCCGACATTCTCTGGCGCCACTTCACTTGGATCGAAAACGACTTGATCCGCCGCGGGATCGAGTACGACTACGACCGGGACAACATCCCCATCAAAGTCGAGCGTCTCAGCAGCCTGCTTGCCGACATCGTGCGCCGGATGAACGAGATCGAGCTCTTGCTGGTGCGTTGCGAAGACGAAGCGCTTAAAGATCGGATCCGAACCGACCTGGAGTATATGCGTTATGCGTTGGGACAGCTGGAGGATGAGACGATCCGCGCCTTCGATATGAACCGCCGCTATCGGGACATCGAGCTCGACGAAGAGGCGACGGGGGCGTTGACCCTCTTTCTCTTCGAGGAGAGTTACAAAGAGTATGAGCTGATTATGATCTACAATTACCTCAAAGCCCACAGCGACGACGCCTTCCTCAACCGGATTTTCCAGATCCTGATCGACGAGAGCTTTTTCCATCTGCGAAGTTTCGGTGAAATGATGGCGGAGATGGGGATCCTCGGGGTCCCCCGCGTGATCCATCAGAGCCTCTACAAAGTCAGCGACATCGAGCGCTTCCTCCTCGACGGCATCGACGAAGAGATCGCCGCCAAAGAGCAGTGCCGGGAACTCTCCGACGCTGTCGCCTCCAAGAGCGAAGAGTTGGCGAAATTTTTCGACTTCATCAACTATCAGGAGAATTACCACATCGAACTGATGCGCGAAGCGGTGGCCCACTACCGGGCGAAGCGCAGCGATGGCTAAGCGGCACTGGAGCGCGGCGGCCTCCGCGCTGTTCGGACGTTTCGCGCTCAAGCGCTTTCCCCGGCCCGTGCAGCGGATCATCAACCGCGGCTACGTGCGGATGATGGGGCTGGAGATGGGAGAGTTTCGCGCGCCGGAGAGCTACGAGAGTCTCAACGCGCTTTTCATCCGGGCCCTGGAGGCACAGCGGGAGATCGACCCCGATCCCGCCGTCGTGATCTCTCCGTGTGATGCGCGCATCACCGATGTCGGGACGATCGCAAGCGCACAAGCGTATCAGATCAAGGGGATGCCTTACCGGACGGACGGCCTGTTGGGAGAAGCTTTCGCCGGGGAGGCCCCTGTCCTCGAAGGAGGAGCCTACGCCAACTTTTATCTCTCTCCTCGGGACTATCACCGTTATCACGCGCCTTTTGACCTGGAGGTGGAAGCGGTCAGTCATATCCCGGGCAAACTCTACCCCGTCAATATGCCGCTGCTAAAAAACAAAGTCGATCTCTTTCTTGAAAACGAGCGGGTGGTGCTGGCGGTACGCGATCGGTACGGGCGGCGCCATTTCCTCGTTTTGGTCGGTGCGCTCAATGTCGGAAAAATGGTCGTGACTTTCGAGGAGCGGATCCGCACCAATTCGTCGATCCGCCGGCCTCAACACTACCGCTATCCGACTCCCGTTCCTCTGAAGAAGGGGGAGCTTTTCGGCTGGTTCGAGATGGGATCGACCATCGTGATCCTCAGCGAAGCCGAAAGCCTGCAGTGGCAGCTTCATATCGGAGAAAAAGTGCGCTTCGCCCAGAGCGTCGGACGACTGAAAGAGGAGGGCCTATAAGATGAAGATCAAAGAGATTCAGGAATTTGCGGAGATCCGGACCAAGGCGCGCGCCTATCTCTGCTACATTATGGAGCGCAACCTCCCCAACCGCTTGCCGGGAATCACCCTCGACGACCTCGTCGCCGGGATGAAAAAGATCAGCAACGAAATCGGGCGGGTCGATAGCATCTATGTCCTCGATCCGCTGGGGCGCCAAGTGACCAATACCGTCAGTACCGATCCCCAATTCGCCCGCAAAGGAGCCGGAGAGAACCGCAGCAACCGCGCCTACTACTACCGGGTGGTCAAGGAAAAACGCTGTGTCCTCACCGACCCCTATCCCTCGCTGGGGGGCAACAAGCTGGTCGTCACCGCCGCCTATCCCATCTTCGACGAGAAGGGGGAGATGATCTACATTGTCTGTGTGGACATCACCTTAGAGAATATCCTCAATTTCGTCCACCCCACCTCCATCGACTCCTACGTCGGGACCTTCAACCGCTGGGTCTACGGGGCTTTTAGCGTCGCTCTCTTCGCCGTGGCGCTGCTGCTTTTTGTCAAGGCAATCGACAGTTTCATCACCTACGGGATGGAGTTCAAGCAAATCACCGTCAAGGATATGTTTCAGTCGACGATCCTACTAACCCTTTCGTTGGCGATCTTCGATCTGGTCAAGGCGATCTTCGAAGAGGAGGTGCTCGGTTCCCACAAAAAGCACGCCGAAGACGACATCCACAAGACGATGGTCCGCTTCCTCGGGTCGATCATCATCGCGCTGGCCATCGAGGCGCTGATGCTGGTCTTCAAATTTGCCATCACCGATCCCAACAAGCTCCTCTACGCCGTCGGGCTTCTGCTGGGCATCACCGCGCTGATGCTGGGGCTCTCGGTCTACCTGCGCGCGATCGACCATACGCGGCGCCGCTAGCGTACCGTATCGATGAAAAAACGGGCCGTCATCTTCGACCTGGACGGGACGCTGCAGGACAGTTCTCCCGCCATCGCCAACGCGATCAATTACGTCCGAAAGCGCCTGGGCCTGCCTCCGCTTCCGGATGAGGAGATCCTCTCCAAAGTCAACGACCCCCATCTCAACGCCGCCGAATATTTCTATGAGACTGAACGCTTCGAGCCGATTCACGAAACGTGGTTTTCGGAGTATTTCAGCCGCCACCATACGCAGCAGATCCGCCTCTACGACGGGATCCGGGAGCTGCTGCAGTGGCTCAAATCCCGAGGCTGCCTCCTCGCCGTCGCGACCAA
>JALWNT010000080.1 GCA_027080995.1 Campylobacteraceae bacterium
CGCCACATCGTCGAGGGATTGACCAAGATCGTCGAGATCCGGGAGGACAAGCTGGCGCCCGCGGGCTCCAACGAACGGCTCATCACCTCCGCGTTGACTTTCCGCAAAATGCTCATCGCCTCCATCGAGGACGTTCGGGTGCTGATCATCAAACTCTGTGACCGGCTGCACAATATGCTCACCCTCGACGCGCTGCCGCCGGCGAAGCAGCTGCGGATCTCCGAAGAGACGCTCGTGGTCTACGCCCCCATTGCCCACCGGCTCGGAATCTCCCGGATCAAAAACCTCCTCGAAGACCTCAGCTTCCGCTACATTTATCCCAAAGATTACGCGAAGATCGACGAATACATCCGCAGCAACCACCAAAGCCTGCACATCCGCCTCAACTCTTTCATCGGTAAAGTCAAAAACACGCTCTGTATGTACGGTTTTCCACGGGATGAATTCGAGGTGATCGGCCGGGTCAAGCACTACTACTCCATCTACCTCAAGATGCACCGCAAAGGGATCGGCATCGATGAGGTCCTCGATCTGTTGGCGGTGCGGGTCATCGTCAAAGAGCCGATCCAGTGTTACGAAGCGCTCGGGGCGCTGCACCTGCAGTTTACGCCGCTGATCTCCCGTTTCAAGGATTACATCGCCCTGCCCAAGGACAACGGCTACCAGACGATCCACACGACTCTCTTCGACGACGAAAACATCGTCGAAGCCCAGATCCGCACCGAACGGATGCACCATCTGGCCGAGTACGGCATCGCCGCGCACTGGAAGTACAAAGAGGGAGAAGAGGCAGGCGATGCCGTCAAGCTGGAGTGGCTCAAGAGCCTGCCGTACCAGGACGACTCGATCGAAGAGTTTTACGAACTGGCCAAAAACGACCTCTTCAGCGAAGACATCACCGTTTTTTCGCCCAAAGGGGACTACTACACCCTTCCCAAGGATTCGGTGGCGCTCGATTTCGCCTACGCGATACATACCGAGATCGGAGACCAGGCGACCGGCGCGATCATCAACAAAGAGAAAGCCTCTTTGCTGACGATCCTCAAAAACGGGGACATCGTACGCATTATCACCCAGGAGGAGCCGATCCTGCACTGCTCCTGGATCGATACGGTCAAAACCTCCAGAGCCAAAGAGGGGATCCGGGCCAAGTGCCGTCAACGGACCCGGGAGGTCAACGAATTGACGGCCGTCAATATCCTCGCGACCATTTTCGGCAAGCGTCCGGAGCAGATCCGGCGCCTTCTCGAAGAGGCGGGGGCGACGACGTCGGTCCAGCGCATCCCGGAGAGTCTCGACGTGCTCAAAGAGAAGATTCACAAAATCGCCCGCGAAGCGAAGATTCGCGAAGTGCGTTTTTGGGAAGTTCTCAAAAAAGGTTACAAACGCCCCTGGATCAAAGAGATAGACCACTTCTCTTTTTACACCAACCGCCCCATCGACCGGGTCGAATTCGACTACTGCTGCCACCCCAAAGCGGGCGACGACATCGTAGCCTTCTATAAGGAAAACCGGGCTATCATTCATCACAAACTCTGTCGCAAGGCCTACGGACTGATCCAGGCGGGTGAACCGATGGTTTTCGTGCAATGGCGCGGCAGCAAACTGGCCCGTTATCGCCTCATCGTGGCGCTGCAAAACCGCAAAGGGGTCCTTGCCCAGCTGCTGACGCGTCTGTCGCATCTGGGGCTCAATGTCACCAGCATCGAGCTGGGGATTTACAGCAGCGACAACGCCGAATACTGCCGGATCGAAGTGGAGTCGGAGCGGGCCAACAAGAAAGAGATCGCCCAGGGGATCTCCAGCAAATTCAAACTGATCGACATCGTCGCACTCGACGATGCCTACAACCACAAATAGGAGCAGGAATGAGCGTAGAGCAGGCTCTGGCCGAAATCGAACGGGGAACGGCCGAAATCATCGACCGAGAGCGGATCGAAAACCTGGTGCGGAATTTTTATGAAAACGGGGAGCCCTACAAGGTCAAACTGGGGCTCGATCCCACGGCACCGGACCTGCACCTGGGGCACACGGTGATTCTCCAGAAGCTTGCGGCCTTCCAGAAACACGGAGCGATCGTGCAGCTGCTGATCGGGGATTTTACCGCGATGATCGGCGATCCCACGGGCAAGAGCGAAACCCGCAAGGTCCTGGATCGTGAAACGGTAAAGAAAAACGCCGAAACCTATCAGGAGCAAGCCTTCAAAATCCTCGATCCCGAGCGGACGGAGTTGATGTTCAACTCCACCTGGCTCGACGCGCTGGGAGCGGCGGGCCTGATCCAGCTGACGACGCAGTACAACGTCGCGCGAATGTTGGAGCGCGACGACTTCGAGAAGCGCTACAAAGCGGGACAAAGCATCGCCGTGAGCGAATTTCTCTATCCGCTGCTGCAGGGCTACGACAGTGTGGCGATGGAGTGCGACATCGAACTGGGCGGCACCGATCAGAAGTTCAATCTCCTGATGGGGCGCCATCTGCAGCGGGCCTACGACGTCGGAAAAGAGCAGGCCGTGCTGATGATGCCGATCCTCGAAGGGCTCGACGGCGTGCAGAAGATGTCGAAGAGTCTTGGCAACTACGTCGGTATCGCCGAGCCCGCCAAAGAGATTTACGCCAAGCTGATGTCGATCTCCGACGAATTGATGTGGCGTTACTACGAACTGCTCAGCACCCGAAGCCTCGACGAGATCGCTCGGATGAAGCTGGAGGTGGAAGAGGGAACCCTGCACCCCAAAAAGGCCAAAGAGATGCTTGCCTTCGAAATCACCGCCCGTTTTCACGACGAGGCGGCGGCACGGGAGGCGGCGGAGGCGTTTACGAGCCTCTTCAAAGCCAAAGAGATTCCCGACGATATCCCCGAAATCACGCTCGAAGCGGGTAGCTGGATCTGCAAAGCCCTGGTGGAGGCCGGGTTGGAGCCCTCGACCTCCCAGGCCCGCCGGGATATCCGCCAAGGAGCGGTCCGCATCGACAAAGAGAAGGTGACTGACGAACAGCTCAAGTTGGAGCCCGGGGAGTACATCCTCCAAGTCGGCAAACGAAAATTCGCACGCGCCAAGGTGAACTAGATGGAACTGAAGCCTCTGAAAATCGGAAAACATATCATCGAGACGCCCATCATCCAGGGCGGAATGGGCCTGGGGATCTCCTGGGACCGGCTGGCGGGCAGCGTCAGCCGCGAAGGGGGGCTGGGGGTCATCAGCTCCGTCGGAACGGGCCTGTATGAAAACCGCGCCTATTGCGAGACGTTGATGGCCGACGGACGCCCCTACGAAGTGGAAAATTTCTACTCCCGCAAAGCGCTTTTCAAGATTTTTGAAAACGCCCGCAAACTCTGCGGCGACAAGCCGCTGGCGTGCAACGTCCTCTACGCCATCAACGATTACGATCGCGTGGTGCGCGACTCCTGCGAAGCGGGAGCCGACATCATCATCACCGGCGCGGGCCTGCCTCTGACGATGCCCGAAGCGGCCAAAGGCTTTCCCGACGTGGCGTTGGTGCCCATCGTCTCCACGGCCAAAGCGCTACGCATCCTCTGCCGCCGCTGGGAGAAGGCCCACGGCCGTTTGCCCGATGCGGTGATCGTCGAGGGGCCTCTCAGCGGGGGACACCAGGGCTTCAAATACGAGGATTGCTTCAAGCCCGAGAACCAGCTCGAGGAGATCCTGCCTCCCGTCGTGGAGGAGGCGAAGAAGTGGGGCGAAATGCCCGTCATCGCCGCCGGAGGGGTCTGGGATCGTAGCGACATTGACCGGATGCTCGCACTGGGGGCCGACGGTGTGCAGATGGGGACCCGCTTCATCGGCACCGTCGAGTGCGACGCGAGCGAGACCTTCAAGCGCAAAATCCTCGAAGCGAAGGAAGAGGACATCAAACTCTTCAAATCCCCCGTCGGCTATCCCGCCCGAGGGGTCAAATCGGAGCTGCACCGCCGCATCGAGGAGGGGACCGCCCCCAAGATCGCCTGCATCTCCAACTGCGTCGCCCCCTGCCACCGGGGCGAAGAGGCCAAAGTGGTAGGCTACTGTATCGCCGACCGCCTCTCCGACGCCTTCGAGGGCAAGGAGGAGACGGGACTCTTCTTCACCGGAGCCAACGGCTATCGGCTCAACGAAATCATCACCGTCCGGGAATTGATGGACAAGCTGGTCAATGGGGAGTAGCTTTTTCGGCTTTTTGCGAAGCGCTCGGACGGCGTTTCTGCTTTTTTCCCTCTTTTCGCTCACGGCGCAGGCTTCGCTCAATCGCCTCGAGAAGATCACGATGGGATACGACCGTCTGATTCTTCACTTTTCGCAACCTTTTTCATCCAAAAATCTTCACACATTCGTTCTTAGGGGAAAGGGATCCTTTCGCTATGTTTTCGATTTTCACTCGATGCGTCTGGGATCGAAGCATCCGGCCGAGGGGTTGCACTATTCGTCGAAGATCCGCTCGATCCGCCTCTCCCAATATCGCCGCAGTACCGTCCGTCTTGTCGTAGAGACCCCCGAAGCTTACGCCGTGGCGCACTATCCTTTGGATGCACGCAGCTACACCGTCGTTCTTCCCAGAGGGAGCAGCTCCATCCGGGGGCTTTTTGCTACGTTGGGAGAGCCGGGGAGCTCGACCTCTTCTCCTCGGACTCGAGCCGGAATGCCCGTCCGCAAGAAGAGTATCCGAAACGTCTCTGGGAAGAAGAGCTCAAAAGGAGCCGCCAAGAGCGTCGTGAAAAAAAGTCGTCTACTCAACGACGGTAGGATCCATCTCAAGCACCGCTATACCGTCATCGTCGATCCCGGACACGGGGGGCACGATACGGGGGCGCTCGATCCGAGCCGTCGCTATCTGGAAAAACGGGCCATCCTCGCCATCGGCCGCCGGGTACGCAATGACCTCAAAGCGATGGGTTTTCGGGTCCTGATGACCCGCAGCAGCGACCGATTTATCCGTCTGCACAACCGCACCCGCTACGCCAACCGCAAACACGGCGACATCTTCGTCTCCATCCACGCCAACGCCGTCGGACGGCTCAGCCGTGCCGGCAAAGTCAAAGGGGTCGAAACCTACTACCTCTCTCCCGCCCGGAGCTCCCGTGCCCGTCGCGTCGCCGCGAAGGAGAACAGCGTCGAGTTCAAAAAAAATTATAAAGACAGTATGAACGTCTACCTGCGCACGCTCACACACTCCAAGATCATCCTCTCCAACAAACTGGCCCTGGACGTCCAGCGCTCGATCCTCTCTCAGCTGCGCAGTCGCTACAGCGGAGTGGTCGACGGCGGAGTGCGCCCGGCACCTTTTTGGGTCCTCGTCGGGGCCGAGATGCCGGCGATCCTCGTCGAGACCGGCTACATCACCCACCCCGTCGAAAAGAGACGCCTCTACAACGCCCGCTATCAGGACACCCTGGCCAAAGGGATCGCAGAGGGAATAGCCCGATTCCTCTACAATCGAGAAAAGGAGATGGAATAGAGTATCGCTTTGACTCTCTAGTATTTGTTTGCTGCGTTAAATAGCGGGCAGCCTGGACGGAGAGGAAAAATAGATTCTAGAGATCCAAAAATTTCAGTGGAGTGTAGCCAACCCTTGTTCTTGAAGCTGCGAAACAAAGTTGCTCAAATCTTTTCGCAGAGTCTCAGCATCGACGTCGTAGATCTCAAGGAGAGCGTTGACGGTTTCATCAAGAGTCTTTCCTTCCTGCAGGATTCGCCAGATATCGCTGGCTGTAGCATCGAGTCCGAAATAGTTTTCGCTTTGCATATCCAGTAGTACCAACTCTCCGTCTACCTCCTGTACGAAGAGTTTGTCGGAAAATTCAACTTTTTTCGAGAAATCCATAGTGTGCCTTTTTCAAGCAAATTTTTTGAGGCAAGACTTTAGAGCTGTCTGCGGGACTCACGCCCCCCCTTTTTGGTCGAATCTGCACAGAAGATTCACTCCTCAAGACGATCGGGTGACCAACAGCGCACCCCGAAAGTTTCGACCACATAGTCGATGTCTTTATCTCCTCGTCCTGAGAGATTGACAAGAATGGCGTCGTGAGGATTTTTCCTGGCCAGTTTCATGGCGAAGGCGATGGCGTGGGAACTCTCCAGTGCGGGGATGATCCCCTCGTATTGGCTGATGGCGTAAAAAGCGTCGACGGTCTCTTCGTCGGTCGCTCCGTGGACTTGGACACGTCCGATGTCATGGAGATAGGCCTGCTCGGGGCCGACACCGGGGTAGTCGAGGCCGCTGGCAATAGAATGTACCGGGGCGGGCTCACCTTTTTCATCTTGAAGAAGGATCGATTTGAATCCATGGAGCACTCCCTCCTTCCCGTATTCGAGGGTGGCGGCATGATCTCCCAGACGGGTGCTTCGTCCCAACGGTTCGACGGCGTGCAGAGCGACGGGATCATCGATGAACCCGCTGAAAATCCCCATCGCGTTGGAGCCGCCGCCGACGCAGGCGACGATATGGTCGGGGAGCTCTCCGTCGGTCATTTCCATGTATTGTTCGCGTGCTTCGATCCCTACGACACTCTGAAAGTCGCGCACCATCATCGGAAAGGGGTGGGGTCCGACGACCGAGCCGATGGCGTAGAGAGCGGTGTCAAGTTGGGCGACATAGGATTCGAAGGCGGAGTCGACGGCCTCCTTGAGGGTTTTGAGCCCGTGCGTGGCGGGGACGACTTCGGCTCCCAGGATCTGCATACGCACGACATTGGGATGCTCTTTGGCGATGTCTACTTCCCCCATGTGGATTTCACACTCCAGTCCGAAGTAGGCGGCGGCGGTGGCCAGTGCTACGCCGTGCTGCCCGGCACCCGTTTCGGCGATGAGTTTGCTTTTGCCCAGGGTTTTGGCGAGCAGAGCTTCGGCCATGCAGTGGTTGAGTTTGTGTGCACCCGTGTGGTTGAGATCTTCACGTTTGAAGTAGATCTGGGCCCCTCCGACGGCTTCACTGAGCCGCTTGGCGTGGTAGACGGGAGTGGGGCGTCCCTGATAGTGTTTGCGGATCCGCCGGAGCTCCGAGAGGAAGTCATGGGATTTCCTCAATTTGAGATAGGCTTCGGTGATACGCTCAAACTCCTCCACCAGCTGAGGAGGGAGAAACGCTCCCCCGTATTGACCGAAAAATCCTTCTTCGTCAGGTTGCGATTTTAAATATTGATGTTTCAAGCTTTTCTCCTTTGAAAAAACTGTTCGTACAAAAGTCTATCGTGATGGGCTTGAAACTTCAAGTTATAGAAGAGACGATCTGATGAACACTCAAAGCAAAAAGAAGTTTTTTAATAAACAGAGTATTGGGGATATTCTTATTACAGAATCATCTCTCATGCTCGATGTACCGGTCGATGACCCAGTCGGTGAAGGGCAGAGCGCAGGTGAAGGCCGGGGAGACGGCGTTGAGGATGTGCACGCTGCGGCCGTCGCCTTCGACGACGAAATCCTGTACCAGCTCCAGGCTCTCTTTGTCGAGGAGTTGGGCGCGGATGCCGGGGCGGCTCCAGCGGTCGAATTTTTCGGCGTCGATGCGCTGCACCAGTTCGGCGGCGAGAGAGACGAGGCGGCTGCGGGAGTATTTGCGAAACTCTTCGAGCGCCAGAGAGCGGAAACCGAAACTGTCGCGCAGAAAGAGTTCGCTCTCCCAGCGCAGGATCTCCAGCATCTCCAGCAGATTGAAACGCTCGAAGCCTTGATAGTTTTCCCGCCAGAAGGCAGGAATCGCGGTGGGGCCGATCTTGACCTCTCCGCCCGCGGTGACGGTGTAGTGGACCCCGAGGAAGGGGTTTTTCAGGTTAGGGACGGGATAGATGTTGGTTTTGACGGGAGCGGGGCTGCTGCTGTATTTGAGGTAGATCCCTTTGAACGGGACGATGGTGTAGCGCTCCCCGAAGCCGTAGGCCTGGGCGATACGGTCGGCGTAGAGGCCGGCGCAGTTGACGACAACGCCGGCGTGGATCGTGTCGGTGCGGGTGAAGACGTTGTTGTTGCCCAAGTCGCCCATCCAGGCGTTCCCCAGCAGCAGGCGGGTGCCGTCGGCGACGACGAGATGGCGGAGTTTGGCGAGGACCTCCAGCGGATCGACGGTGGCGGTATCGGGGCTGTGGAGGGCTTCGTGGTAGGTGCGGACATTCGGATCGATGCTCCGGGCCTCCTCTTCGCCGATCAGTCGGACGTTGACACCGTTGGCTTCGCCCCGGCGCAGGAGTTCGTGCAGGGTCTGCCGCTCCGCCTCGTCGCGGGCGACGACCACTTTGCCGCATTCGTTGATCGCCAGGCCGTAGCTGTGGCAAAACTCCCGCATCGCGCGATTGCCGTCACGCGTGAATCGGGCTTTGAGGGAGTCGGCACTGTAGTAGAATCCGGCGTGAAGCACTCCGCTGTTTCGCCCGCTGGCATGGGCGCCGATCTCGTCCTCTTTGTCAAGGACGACGATGGAGGCTTCGGGATAGCGCTTGCGCAGGTTGTAAGCCATGGAGAGGCCGACGATCCCGGCTCCGACGACGAGAAAATCGCAGGTCATTCGAACGCTCCTTCTCGGGGAATGAGAGAATTATAACAGGTACTCTCCTTCTTGAGGTTGCCGGGAAGGTCGGAAGTCGTTCCGGCTAAAAGGCTTGAACCCAAATTTTGCAGTAAAAAGTGCGTCAGATGCGTTGATGCTTGGTGAGCAGAGGTGTTCGGCCGAAATGTAGGCGCACCTGGAAGGTGCGTCGAGGCTTTGGACGAATCGCCCATGCCGCCGATGATCGATGCAGATGGCGTGCCGGCTAATGCAAATTTTGGGTTGAAGATGTTTCGAGGCTGTGATATGATCGCGTTCATATTGAGGAGTTTTTCAGAGTGATTGAGGTCAATGACATTTTTCGCTTATTCAAAATCATCGGGCGGGAGAATCACCAAGTGGGTATCTGCAATCCTTTATTCTCCATCGAGCGAAGAGGTCGTCGTCTTTTTCTCCTGGGGTTGGTTCTCCTTCCCGTCTCGATGCAGGCTCTTTCGATCCTGGAGGCGAAATATCCCAGCGCCTCCTATGTGCTCAAACAGTTCGACATCGATCCGGCCTACATCCGTAACCCCTCTTTTGTCGATTTCATTCTTCGAAACGAGACACGCTATCGTCGCTTTTATGAAAATTCCGCCAAGCGGGGCAAAGCCTATATCCCCCTTTTCAAGGAGATGCTTAGCTCCGGCGGTTTGAGTCATCTCTTCGTCTACATGTCGATGACGGAATCCGGGTTTCAGAGTTACGCCAAATCGAAGAAAAAAGCGGCGGGGCTTTGGCAGTTTATGGCGGCGACGGCCAAACGTTTCAAGCTCCGGGTCGATAAAGAGAAAGACGAACGCTATGATCCGGTAGCATCGACCAAAGCGGCGATGCAGTATATCCAGGCGCTCTATAAAATGTTTGGCAAATGGTATCTCGTCATGATGGCCTACAACTGCGGGGAGGGGCGCCTTAAGCGGGCGATTCAGCGGGCGGGAAGCGACGATTTTGCCGTTTTGATGGACGATAGCAAAGCATGGATTCCCGAGGAGACCCGCAACTACCTGCGTAAAATCATTCTCCTTTCAATGATGGGGGAGAAAATCCACAGCAGTCCCGCGAAGGAGGATCGCAAACTTCGACAAAAGATCCTGCCGGATACGGAGATGCTCGTCAATGTTTACGGCGGCACCTCGCTTGAAAACATGGCAAAATTGCTGCGTATGAACGTCGGAAGGCTTCAGCGGCTCAATCCGCAGATCCGCGGAGGGATGATCGCCCGGGACCTGGGAATGACACAGATCTTCATCCCGGCTGACCGTCTCGGCTACTATCGGGCTTTCTACCGGCCGCCGTTGTTGCGGGAGATTTACAAAAAAAAGGGTTATAGCCGTCTCATTGCGCACATTGTCCGCCGCGGAGAGACGCTCAAAAGCGTAGCACGGCGCTACCATAGTACCCCTTTGGATCTTGTCGTGGCCAATCAACTCTCAAATTCCCGTCTCCGTCCCGGCAAAATTTTAATGGTTCCTGTTACACAGAAAATTTACGAATCTCTTCGAAAATATTGACGAGAAAAAGGTGGCATCATTCAACCGTAAGCCGCCACGCGTTAGAATTTATATTAAAAAATGAGAATCATGATGCTCCGTTTTCTACTTTCTGTTGTTGTAGGGTTTGCTTTAGCGAGTTTGATGCTGAGTTTGAGCGGTTGTTCCTCCAAACGGGTACACTACACCAAGCCCGGTCATACCAGCGCCGCCCGGTATCGTGCAACGATGCGAACTTATAGAGTACGAGGGCGAACCTACCATCCCACCTACGTCAAAGTCGGTGACACGATGACCGGGATTTCAAGTTGGTATGGATCGGATTTCCACGGTAAAATGACCAGCAACGGCGAACAGTACGACATGCATGCTCATACCGCCGCGCACAAAACCTGGCCGATGGATACGATGGTACGGGTAGAAAATCTCGAAAACGGAAAAAGCACCGTCGTACGGATCAATGACCGGGGGCCTTTCGTCGCGGGGAGAGTCATCGACTGCTCCTATGCCGCGGGCAAAGAGTTGGGACTGGACAAAACCGGCATCGCCAAAGTCAAGTTGACGGTGTTGGGATTTGCCGGTAAAATCTACCGTCCTAGCGCCGAGCAAAAACGCGATCATGCGGAACCTCCCTCGGTACACCTGAGTGATTTCGGTGTACAAGTCGGTGCTTTCCGTCGCAGGATCGGGGCCGAGATCACCCGAAGGAAATATACGACAATAACGCGGACACCTAAACATGTTATTATTCGTGAATTTACGGTCGGAGGGCTTCCTCTCTATCGGGTCTGGGTCATGGGGTTCGGCTCGGCAGAGGAAGCGAAGGATTTTATCGCCGATCGGGGAATCACCGGCGGGTTTGTGATCCGCCCATAAGGAGTGAAAGTGTTGGAAAAACGGCGCACGACCAAAGAGACGGATATTTTTATCGCTCTGAATCTTTACGGAACGGGAGAAGCACAGATCGATACGGGGGTCGGCTTTTTCGATCACATGCTCGAGTCTTTCGCCCGGCATGCTCTGATCGACTTGGAAGTCTCCTGCCGGGGAGATTTGCAGATCGACGCCCACCACAGTGTCGAAGACGTCGGGATCGTTTTGGGGCAGCTACTTGGTGAAGCGATCTATCCGGTCAAAGGATTGGAGCGCTTCGGCAACGCCGTAGCCGTCATGGACGAAGCGGCAGTGGAGTGCGACATCGATCTGAGTCGGCGGGCCTATCTGGTCTTCGAGCTCCCGGTCGAGGGAAAGGTGGGTGACTTCGATTGCGAATTGATCGAAGAGTTTTTCCGTGCTTTCGCCTTCAATCTTCCGTTGACGCTGCATCTGGTGGCCCGACGGGGGCGCAACCGTCACCATTTGATCGAAGCCTCCTTCAAAGCCTTGGCACTGGCGTTGCGCCGCGCGGTGAGCCCCAATGATCGGATCGGGGTCCCCAGTACCAAAGGGGTCCTTTGAGATGGCGACACGTTTGATCGTGCTGGATGTGGACGGCTGCCTGACAGACGGGCGTATCGTCTATGGAAACGCCGGAGAAGAGCTCAAGGCGTTTGATGTCAAAGACGGCCTGGCGATCGCCAGTTGGATACGGCTGGGGCGGGATGCGGCAATCATCACGGGCCGACGCTCGGAGATCGTCACCCGACGGGCCGAAGAGCTCGGGATTGTTCATCTTTATCAAGGCGTACGCAACAAGAGAGAACGTCTTGAAAGTCTTTTGAAGGAGTTGAAGATCGACGCGTCAGAAATCGCTGTCATCGGTGACGATCTCAACGATTACGGAATGTTGGCGATGGCGGGTCGTTCCTACGCTCCGGCCGATGCCGTGACGTGGATACGCGAGAGGGTGGATCACCCTCTGCGGCACTCCGGCGGTCGGGGAGCCGTGAGGGAAATGATCGAGGATCTTTTTGATCGAAACGGTCTTTACGAAGCGTTTTTGTCGTTATGGTCCATCGAGTAGAGATCGCGCTCTTTCTGCTTTTCGCACTGCTGCTGACGATCGCGCTTATGACCCATTTTCACGGTCCCGCAACTGTGGCGGTAAAACCTATGAAGGAACGGGTAAAAGTTTCGCTTGAAGATGCGCGTCTTGACGAAATCAATGCCACTGCATTGCTAAACACTTATACCGTACATAAGGCTGCGCTCAAAGGCCGGATATGGTATTTCGAGGGGCTGGATCTATGCAACCCTCAGATTAGTTATCTGCGGGCAGAACATGCCCTGCGCAAAGCGAAGCTTCTGGAGCTTGAAGGAAATGTCTCAATGCGGAGGCTGGACGGATCGCTTTATCGGGCCGGGAAAGTACGTTACGATCTCGGCAAGAGAATCGTCCGTTCCATCGGTCCCTTTCGGGCGGACAAAGGAGAGAGTTACGTGCGGGGGATCGATTTTCGTTACGGATTGAACGATAAAATCACAGAGGCGAAAAAAGTCTTTGCCCACTACCCGATGAGAACAAAGAAGTAAGCAGGCGTTTAGGAATTCCTCCAGAGAAGAGGGTGTGTTATAATCATTGACTCAAGGGCGGCGATTTTTGAGAGAAAGAGCAGGGCCGATGACCCGGAGGGGATGATATGCAGCAGAGAAAGTCGAATTGATGATAAGAAAAATTGTAGCGGGAATTCTCTTTCCTTTGGTACTTTTTTCCGGAAAGGCTTTGGAAGTCAGTGCCGATCGTTTTACCCATGTCGCATCGGAACATCGGGCGGTTTTCGAAGGAAACGCCCACGCCAAGGAGGGGAAAAGCCGCATTGACGCTCGAAAGTTCATCGTCTATTTTGATGCGAACAACAGTGCAAAAGAGTACCGGGCGATCGGAGACGTCCGCTTCGAAATCGTTCGTCCCGATCAACACGTCAAAGGACGATGCGATCGACTTACCTACCGGGTGGATAAGGAGACCTATCGGCTCAGCGGCAATGCCCGCGTGATCGATCTGCTCAACAAGCGGCGCATGCAAGGAGAGGAAATTTTCCTCGACAACAAAAACCACAGCGCCTCGGCGAAAAGCGGCCGAGAAGGTCCGGTTAAATTCATTTTTCAAATGGAAGACAAATCAAAAAAGAAGAAGCAGAAACGATGACAGATACTCCCAGAGTCCTCCGAGCCGAATTTTTGAAATCCGCACAGAGCCTGGCGGATTCGGTGGAAGAGAG
>JALWNT010000081.1 GCA_027080995.1 Campylobacteraceae bacterium
CGGTGTGTTTCTCTCTCTCGGTGGTGCTGCTAGCGGGAGGGTCACACCCGGCCCCATTCCGAACCCGGAAGTTAAGCCTCCCAGCGCCGATGATACTGCGCCCTACGGGCGTGGGAACGTAGGTCAGCGCCACCCTGAGAGATTCTCTCTTTATTTCTTATTCTCCCAATTCTTTTTTTATTCCCTATTCGCTCTTTACTCAAATCGCTTTACTATACCCCATACCCTCTTTATGGTCTCCAGTTTCTCATTACTCATTTAGCAAAATCACATCTTTTGATGAAATGGCGACATATACTTTTTTCTTTTGTTCCAGTGGACTATACCCGTGTAGCTGAAGTTCAAGAGTTCCTGTTCCTTGAACCGGCGTGAAAATACCCAGAGTGCTACTTCCCATAGGCAGGGTTTCGATTTCACCTTCGATTCTGTTATTGTCGTCTTCTCTCTCACTGATCTGGATTGATTCGGGGCGAATAGCGAGTAATTGTTTGTCCCCCGGCTGATGGGGTGGATGGTCCGCCTGGAGTGTGATTGCAAGCTCTGGAACATCGAAAAGGAATTTATCAACCTTCTTGCCGATATAATTGGCTGTAAATATGTTTCGAATACCGAGATAGCGAGCGATTTTTTCGCTTTTGGGATGAAAAAAGATCTCTTCACGTTTTCCGCTTTGACGGATTTTCCCATCGATGAGGATCGAAATATTGTCCGAGAGATAGAAAGCTTCGGCCAGATCGTGGGTAATAAGCAGCATCGTTGTCTCGAACTCCTGGCGGATACGAAGGACGAGGTTCCATAGTTCGCGCCTTAGATGGCTGTCTAATGCACTGAAAGGTTCGTCGAGAAGAAGGAGATTCGGTTGGGGAGCCAGGGCACGGACCAAAGCGACGCGTTGGCGTTCCCCTCCGCTGAGTGTTGCGGGCATACGATGCAGGAGCGGACGGATCTGTACCGTATCGATCAAATCCTGAAGGTGTCTCTCCGTTTCTGCGGATTCCAGCTTCCTGGCTTTGATACCGTACCGTAGATTCTTTTCGACGTCCAAGTGCGGAAAGAGCGCCAAGTTTTGCGGTAGATAGCCGAAAGCTCTGCTTTCGACACTCCATCGGTCGATGATACGCTCCTCAAGATACAGATGGCCGCTGTCCGGTTTTTTGAGGCCGAGGATCGTAGAAACCAACGTACTTTTTCCAGAACCCGAAGGGCCGAGGAGGGCGTGACACTCCCCCTTTTTTATTTCAAGGTCGATCGCTTTAAGCTGAAAATCATCGAGTTGAAGCGAGAGGTTTTCAATCCGCAGCATCAGCGACTCCGTTCGAGCAGCCACCGGGTGGCAAAGAGAGCGGAGAGCCCGATGGCTACGAGGATCAGAATCAAAGCGACGGTCCCTTTGATGTCGGCGGTCTCCAGATGCATATAGATGGCGATGGGGAGTGTCTCTGTGCGCATGGCCATCGTTCCGGCGACGGTGATGGTGGCTCCGAACTCTCCGAGGGCTTTGGCCCAGCTCAGAATCGTCGCCGCGATGATTCCTCGGCGTGCCAGAGGAAGGCTGACCGTAAGAAAACTGTGCCAGGGAGTGGCTCCCAGCGTTCGCGCGGTAGTTTCCAGTTCGTGGGGCACTTCGTCAAAAGCACTTTTGACGAAACGGACCGTTACACCTGTGATGGTGACGAACTGGGCCAGGACGATGCCGGCGAAGCTGAAAATAAAGGTGACGAGATGCTCCTGAATCCAGTCCCCCAACGGGTTGTTGAAAAAAATGAGAATCACCGCCCCCAGGGCGGCGGGCGAGACGATCATCGGAAATTCGAGAAAGGTGTCGATAATCTGTCGTCCCCTGAAGTGGAAGCGTGAAAGCGCGTAGCCGGCCGGCAGAGCGATAAGCAGAGCCAGTACCGTCGCGAAAGTGGCGGCGATGAGGCTGAGGCGGATCGAAAAGAGAGTTCTTGCGGAGCTTAGCGACTCCCACAGAGTCTTTCCGTCGAAAAAGTAGAGGATGGATAGGATCAATCCGCCATACAGCAGAAGAACGAAAAGGGCTGCGAAAATCGTCATTCTGCGAAAACTCATCGAGGCAGCCACTCCCTGGGAACTTTGTAGACGCCACCGACGGGTTTTTTCTCCCCGACGTAGGCGAAGGCTTGCTCGGGAGTGGCTAAATAGTGATATTTGGCGAAGATCGCTTTGCCTTCGGGAGAGAGGAGAAAGGCGATGAATTTCCGGGCAAGATCAGGGTGTCGGCTGTAGATCGAGACGGCGATGGGAATGTAGCCGATACGGGCGATCTCTTCGGCTTTGAGAGGAACGGTTTGGATCCGATCGGGATTCCACTTTTCGAAGACGCGCCAGCCGAGAACGGCATCCGCTTGATTGAGGCTGATGGCGTTGGCGGTTTTGGAGCAGGAGGAGGTGTAGTTGACGAGGTTTTTGCGAAATTGCTCTTTCTCTTTCGGGGTAAAGTTTTTTTCGAGGATCTCTACGGCGTAATCTCCGACACAGACCCCTTCGGGGTTGGCGATGGCCACTTTGACCCCCGGGCGTGTCAAGTCTCTCAGGGTATGGATATTCTTGGGATTTCCTTTGCGGACATTGATGGCAGGGACGAGATAGACGATGATCTTCTCCGTTTTGGGATCGACGAGTTTTTCCCTTTTGGCTTTTTCCATATAGTCGGAAGATCCGGGGAAGTAGAGATCCCCCCGATGTGTCAGTTTCATCTGTGAAAGGACGTATCCCGAACCTCCGAAAATCAGATCGACGTGGATCCCTGTCTTTTTCTCAAAAGCTTTGGCTGCCTCTTCGGTTGGAGGTTGACTGGCGGATCCTGCGAAGACAAGCAAGGAAGGTTTGTCTCCCCAGACAATGGAAGTAAAGAGAACAAAAAGAGTGACAACCCATCGTTTCACGAAACCGATCCTTTTTGGATGATGTATTTGCTTGTTGCGGTACTAACGATAGTGTACAACCGAATGGCTAACAATGGGATAGAAATCCGCTAATCTACTCGTGATACAATAAATGTACTTTATGAGGAGTCTGTATGCAGAGATGGATTATCGAAAAAGTCAGTTACCTCCCCAGAAAAACACGGGATAAATTTTTCGAGCGTCTGCGGGAGCGGGCGATATTGCGCACCCGGGCACGGCTGGTGGAGAGCGGGGTGGATATCAGGAACCTGAGCGATGAGGAGCTGGAAGTGATCATCGCCGACGAGGAGGACAAACTCATCGGTGAATACAAGAGCAGGGGATTGATCGCTTTGCTGGCGTTGCTGGGAATCAGTTGGTTCTAGGCGATGTATCACTATCTGAAATGGGCGGCTCTTTCGCTTTTCTTTCGCCGTAATCTTCGCTATCTTCTTTTGATGCTTGTCTCGATGATCGGGATCTATGCGGCCGATGGAATCTATCACGATCTGGTCGATTATGCTATAGCTACGGGTCGCAAGGGGTTGATCCTCTATTTTCTGGCGGGGAAATGGGTGCTTGTCATTCTTTTGTCAATCCTCTTTGTCTACTCTGTTATGCATCTTGGCTTTGGCAAAGAGAGCGTCGTCGCAAAAAAAGAGAAGAAAAAGAGAGGAGAGAAAGTTGATGACAAGAAAGCGAAGGCTCAAAAGGAGCTTGTGATGCAGCGTCTGGAGAAGTTCAAAAGCAAAGGGCGGCTGAAGCGTCGCAGTGATCTGGTTCTCGAGCGTTTGGAGCAAGAGAGGAAAAAGAGGTAGAAAACTCTACTCCTCCGACATCCCGGTGGCCGGAGTCCCGAAAAGCAGAACGATACCCGCAGCGACGAAGGCCCCCAGCCCCCAGCCGGCGAGCACGTCGCTACACCAGTGGGCGTTGAGCCAGATGCGGCTGAGCCCGATGGCCAGGGGCCAGAGCAGAAGCCAGGCGGCCTTGGCTCCCCAGCGCCCAAAGAGGAGCCAAAAGAGCAGAATCCCCAACGCCATCGACGTGGAGGCGTGCCAGGAGGGGAAAGAGGGGCTGTGGATCTCCACCAGGCGATCCATCGGTCGGGGCCTTTGTACCAGGGATTTGATCAAGGAGGTGGCCAGGGCGGTTCCCCAGAGCCCTCCGAGAAAAACGAGGATGGAGCGCCAGGCTTTTTGGGCAGCCAAGGTGGCGGCGACGATCAGAGTGATGACAAGCAGCGCCGGCGGGGAGTTGAGATATGTCAGAAAGATGACAACAGTGTTGACAAGAGCTTGATGGTACTGCTTGACAAACTCCGAGACCTGGGAGTCGAGAGCCTGTGCCTGGCCTCCCCATAGAAGGAAGGAAACGACTGCAAATATCACTGCTCCCCCTATCATCAGATAGGCGAATGTTCTTTTTGGGATTTTCATAAAGGAAGTATACTCTAGAAGAGCCGCCCGATCCTGCGGAAGCCGTAGAGGTAGACCAGGGCGCCCAGCCCGATGACGCCGGCGAAATAGGGCCAAAGATCGCCCCAGGCGGTGCCGCGGAAGAAGATGCTTTCGCTCCCCTCGATGTAGTAACGCAGGGGGGAGATCAGGGAGAGTTTCTGCAGCCAGGGGGCCATAGCGTGGATGGGGGTCCAGGCGCCGCTGAGGAAGATCAGGGGCATCATAATGAAGATCGCCAGCTGGGCGACCTCCATCATACTGCGGGAGACCGCTGCGACGAAGAGGCCGATGCCGGCGCTGGTGAAAGCGTAAAAGAAGGAGAGCAGAAAAAAGGCCCAGATCGAGCCGTGGATCGGAACGTCGAATGCCCCAAAGAGGATCAGGCCCGTGGCGATGACGATGCCGAGGCTGAGGATGAGGACCTGAGAAAAGCTCTTGGCCAGGATGATGAGCCGGGGGTCGACGGGCATCAGCAGCATCATATCCCAGGTGCCGTTCTCTTTCTCCCGGACGAAGACGGCGGCGGTGAGGATGACGCCCAGCAGGGTCATCATCGAGAGGAGCTCCGCCAGGGACATAAACCAAGAGGTAGTGGCGTTGGGGTTGAAGAGTTTGTGGATCTTCAGCCCCACGGGGAAATGGATCTCGGAGAAATCCAGGAGAATGTGCTGCAGGTATTGCAGGGCCTGGAAGCTCTGGGCCGCGGCGGTGGCATCGAGGAGCACGTTGAGCCGGGCGTGGCCGCTGCGTTCATAGTCGCGGGAGAAATCGTTGTCGAAAAGCAGCCCTACCATAATTTCCCGGTTGCGCAGGGCCCGGTCGAGCTCTTTTTGGGAGAGGAAGCGGACGGGGGGCTTGAACTGCGGGGCGTGAAGACGCTCGAGGATTTTGAGACTGACGACTCCGCCGCTCTCATCCACGTAACCTACCGAGACGTTTTTGGCCTGGAGTTCGATCCCCTTGCCGGCGATGTAGATGTCCAGGGTGAAAGCGTAGAGGACCACGGCTACCAAACCCCAGGCGCGCAGGAATCCGAGGATCTCTTTATTGACGAGGGAGAGGAAGGTTCGCATCATCGCAGCTCCTTTTTCATCAGGAAGGATCCCAGGAGGATGAGCCCTACGGCGTAGGCCAGGAGGATCGCCAGGTAGAGCTGGTTTTTGGGAGAGGCGAGCCCCTGGCCCACGAGGAAAGTGTCGTAGACGATGTGGTTGAAGTACATCACCGGATAGATGTGGGCTTCGATCACCGATTCGGCGGACATGGCGGAGATGGGCATGAGCATCCCCGAGTAGAGAAAGCCCGGGATGATGGTGATGATGATCGTCAGGACCGTGGCGACGATCTGGGTGGAGGTGATGATGGAGACCAGCAATCCTACTCCCAGGCTGATGAGGACATAAATCTCGGAGGCGAACCAGTAGAGGGTGAAGCTCCCCCGGAAAGGGACCTCAAAAAGCCAGGTGGCCCAAAGAAAGAGAAGGAAAATGTTCACCGAGTGGAGCACGAAGGCGGGGAAGAGTTTGGCCAAAAGAAATTCACTCTTTTTGATGGGTGAAGAGTAAAAGTTGAAGATGGTTCCCTCCTCTTTCTCTTTGACGATGAGCAGGGCCGAGAGGATCGCCGGAGCCACCAATAGGATCAGCCCGATGAGGCCGGGAACGATGGCGTTTTCGTCCCGCATCGCCTGATTGAAGAGGTTGCGGTTGTCGAGGGTGATCAGTTTGGCCTCTTTGGGGGGCATCAGGCGGCGGGCGGCGTCGAAGATCACCCCTTCGACGTAGTTGGCCATCGTCTCTCCCCGGATGGGAAAAGCGCCGTCGACGAAGACGCCGATCTCGGTGCCCACCCCTTGGATCAGGCGTTTTTCGAAGCCTTCGGGGATGATGATGAGGATCTCGGTCTTGGCCTGTTTGATGCGGTGTAGGGCTTGCTGCTCGGTGATATTCATCACCCGGGTGTCGAAGTATTTGGAGTGTCGAAAGTGGCCGATGAGGTCCCGGGAGAGTCGGCTCTGGTCGTGATCGAGGATCACGGTGCGGGCGTGAGTGACCTCCAGGCGGATCCCGTAGCCGAAGAGGATGACGATCATCGTGGGCAGCAGATAGACCAGAACGATCATCTTCGAGCGCAGCATCTCTTTGATCTCTTTGAGCATATAGGCGCGGACGACTCCCAGTTTCATCGCTTCGCTCCAATCATCCATCTTCTTTATAAAATCGCAAAAAGATCTCTTCGAAACTTTTGGCTTCGGGAAAGCGGCGGTGGAGATTCTCCACCGTATCGTCGGCGATCTTTTTGCCCTGTTTGAGCAGAACGACCCGGTCGCAGTACTCCGCTTCGCTCATATAGTGGGTCGTGATCAAAATGGCGATGCCCCAGCGCTCTTTGAGCTTTTGCAGGAGTTGCCAGAATTGGGCCCGGGCGATGGCGTCGACCCCGGAGGTGGGCTCGTCGAGGAAGAGGACGACCGGCTCGTGCAGGAGCGCCGCGGCGAGGGAGAAACGCTGATTGATCCCCAGCGGCAAGTCGCCGGGGAGGGCGTGCAGGTAGGGCGCAAAGCCCAGCTCTTCGGCGTAGCGGCGGATCCGCTCGCGGGCCCGGGCTTGGGGGATGCGGTGGATCGAGGCGAAGTAGCGGAGGTTCTCCAGGACCGTCATATCCTTGTAGAGGGCGAAGTGTTGGCTGACGTAGCCGATGCGGGCCTTGAGCTCCCGGCGGTCGGCGGCGCTGCGGATCGGCCGGCCCAGGAGGGTCAGCTCCCCCTCGTCGATGGGGTAGAGCCCCAGGAGCATTTTGATGAAGGTGGTCTTGCCCGCGCCGTTGGCCCCCAGCAGGCCCAGGATCTCCCCACCCGCCAGACGCATATCGATGTGGTCGTCGGCGATGAAATCCCCGAAACGTTTGGTCAACCCCCGGGCCTCCATCACCACCGGGGGGATCGGCTCGGCGCTCTCTCTGGGACTTACTTCGATGGCGGGAGGGATCTTGCCCCGTCGGATCGCTTCGACGAAGAAGAGGGCTTCGAGGCCGGGCTCCTTTTTGGGAGCGGGAAGGGGCTCGAGGCTGTAGGTGGTATCGAGGGTGCGAATGCATCGGCTTTCGGGACAGTCGGTGGGTTCGTAGCAGTAGTCTCGGACGCTTCGGGTCAACTCTTCGGCGCGCCCCTGGGCGATGATGCGCCCCCCGTCGAAGAGCAGGAGGCGGTCCATCCGGGCGGCTTCTTGCATATAGGCGGTGCTGATGAGGGCGGTGGTCCCCTCTTCGCGGCGGATCTGCTGCAGAATCTCCCAGAGCTCCAGGCGGCTGAGGGGGTCGACTCCGGTGGTGGGTTCGTCCAGCAGCAGGAGTTTGGGACGGTGCAGGAGGGTGCAGATCAAGGAGAGCTTTTGCATCATCCCCCCGCTGAGGTGCCCAGCGGCCCGGTCGGTGAAGCGCGCCAGGCCCGCCATCTCCAGCAGTTTTTGCCGATAGGCGCGAAAGGCGGCATCCTGCTTCAGGTTGCGGATCTCGGCGAAAAAGTCCAGATGCTCCGCGACGGTGAGGTTGCGGTAGAGTACCAGGCCGATCCCCTGGGGCATCAGGCCGATGGCGGGTTTGAGAGCTTCGGCCTGGCGCGGAGAGCGGAAGGTGCGATCCCGGAAGCGGATCATCCCCTCGAAACGGATCACTCCGGCGATGGCGTGCATCAGTGAGCTTTTGCCCGCTCCGTCGGCCCCGATGAAGCCCAGGATCTCTCCTTCACCCGCGCGCAAGGACGCGTCACGGATGCCGACGGTCTCTTTGTAGCGGACGGTGACGTTTTGGACGTCGAGGAGAGGAGCGCTCATCGCCTAGAGGACCGGGATTTCGTTCAGGCTTTTGGGAAGCCCTTTGCCGTCGAGGGAGACGACGCCGATGGCGGGCAGGCCCAGCTTGAGCAGCGGGTCGGGACGCAGGGGTTTAAGATGCACGGCGAAGACCCGTTGGATCCGGTCGCTGCGGACATTGACCTCTTTGGGGGTGAACTCTGCTTTTTGGGCGATGCGGACCACTTGGGCGGGGATGGGCCGATCAGGCCGGGCGTCCAGGAAGATTTCGGCTCTGTCGTGGAGTTTGATCCGGCCGTTTTCGAGTGTGTCGACATAGATCTTCAGGTAGAGGCTCTCGGGAGCGATGAGGGTGGCTACGGGCATTCCCGCGCCGATCACCTCCCCGACATTGGCGATCTTTTCGACGGTATAGCCGTTGAGGGGGGAGTGCAGGGACATTTCGGCGAGCATCGCTTCGACCTCCTGCTCTTTTGCCGCGAGCGCCGCGATTCCTTTGCGGAAGGCGGCGATCCCCTCTCGCAGGGCGTCGAGTTTCTTCTGGGCGGCCTGCGCGTCGATGAGTCGGCTCTGGGCGATGCGCAGTTGCTCGTCGGCCTGGGTCTTTTTGGCCTCCAGCGCGGCGAGTTGTTGGCGGTCGACTTTGTATTTGAGGCGGGCCTGTTCGTAGCGCTCTTTTTGGACGAGGTTCTTCCGAAAAAGGTTTTCGATGCGCTGAAGATCCCTTCGGTCCTGCTCGACCAGGTCTTTTTGCGCGTCGATCTGGCGCTGGAGCTCCGCCACCTGGGCTTTGCGGATCGCCACCAGGCTCTGGGCGCGGCGTAGAAGCTGGGGAGTGTTGACCCGGGCGATGCGCAGTTCGGTCTCTTTGGCGGCGAGCTCTTTTCTCTTGGCGTCGATCCGGGCCTGGATCGCTTGTAGCTGCGCCTCGAATTCCGGGCTGGAGAGGCGGGCGACGAGTTGGCCTTTTTTCACGGGGGTGCCGTCGTCGACTTTGAGCTCGACGAGGCGGCCGGGGTATTTGGTGTTGAGGCGCACCAGGTCTCCGTCGATGTGGCCGGTTCCTTCGATGAGGTTGGCCGGCAACTCTTTGGGGTGGAGTTTGAGATAGATCATCCCCGCCGCCACCGCCACCAGGATCAGCAGCGCGACACCCAGTCCGTAACGTTTCAGGCTCTGCAAGGGGACTCCTTATTTTTCGTCTAGGGCTTTTTTGGCCCCTTCGAGGGCGCCTTCGTAGGCGGCTTTGGCCACCTTGAAGACTCTGCCGGCGAAGTCGGCGGCTTTTTCACTCAGGGATTCGCTCTCGGCCTTGGCTTTATGCAGGATCTCTTCGGACTTCTCTTCGAGGAGACGTGCCTGCTGTTGGAGACTTTCGTTGAGTTCTCCTCCCAGTTCCCGCGCGGCTTCCCGGGTCCCCTGTGCCGCTTTTTTGAGTTGGTGGGCCAGGCGGATACGCTCCTCTTCGGCTTTGAGCTTGAGTTTGAGCATTTCGTACTCGAGAGCCGAGAGTTGCTCTTGGGCCTCTTTTTCGATGGCGCCGATGAGGCCGTTGATCGCCTCTTCCATCTCGATCTTTTTGACGTATCCCTTGACTTTCAGTTCCAGGAGAGTCTCTTTGGTCGCTTCCCGGATCTCCTCTTCGGTGGCCCGGCTTTTCTCCAGGGCTTCTTGGACGGCGCTTTCGACGGCGGAGCGGATCTGTTCGCTTTTAAGTTCGCCTTTTTGGCGTAGCTCTTCGATTTTTCGATTGAGAGTGTCGCGGAAATTCTGTACGTTCATTGTCGATCCTTTGTCTGAATGGTTGAGCGCAGTGGGCCGCCGGGCTCTGCCCACGTAATGATGGGCGGGGGCCGGCGGCCGGCTCAGGGCCCTTTGAACTCTTTTTGCTCCCGGCGGTCGAGAAACTCCCGGGCCAGGAGCCGCCCCGTTTCGATCACTTCCCAGGCTCTGTGGAAGTCGAGGGCGGAGCAGACCGACTCGGGGATTTCGATGATGCCGTCGGGAGGGTAGCCGCCCAAGCGGTAGCCGAGCAGCGTCTTTTGCATCGAATCGATGGTTCGCTCGATGATATCGAAAAGGTGAATCTCTTTGTCTTCATCGTTGTCGAACCATTGGCGGGCCCGATCGAAGATTTCGTCGGCGATCTCCTGGAGGCGGGATTCTCTTTGCTGAACTTTTTTCGGGGGCTTGAGTGCGGGAGCTTCCGCTTCGCCGAAGAGGCTGACGGCGAGGGTCAGGTCGCTGCGCGAGGACATCGTCGGGGCGACGGGCAGCGGGTTGAGGACTCCGCCGTCGACGAGCAGCATCCCGTCCCGTTCGACGGGGGTGAAGAAGGTAGGGATGGAGATGGAGGCGCGGATGGCGTCGAGGAGATCCCCTTCGCGAAACCAGACTTCCCGGTTGCGGTTGAGGTCGGTGGCGACGGCAGTGTAGTCGATGGGGAGCTCTTCGATGCGGGTTTTCCCAATGAGCTCTCGCAGTTTTTTCATCACCTTTTCTCCTCGGACCACTCCCCGCTGGTCCCAGGAGAAATCCAGCAGAGCGGCGACGTCGAGCGCATCGAGTCCTAGGACCCACTCTTTGTAGTCTCTCAGTTTGCCGCAGGCGTGCAGGCCGCCGATGAGGGCTCCCATCGACGCGCCGCTGATGCAAACGATCTCGTAGCCGCGCGCTTCGAGCTCTTCGATGACCCCGATGTGGGCGTAGCCCCGGGCCCCGCCGCTGCCGAGGACGAGGGAGAGGCGCGGGGAGGGTGTGGGGGAAGATTTTCCTCTCATCGGACGATTCCTTGCAGAAAACTTTCGAACACCTCTTCGGCTTTGGATTCCAGTTCGCCGCCGACGTTGAGCCAGTATTCGATCTGCCCCATCGTGTATCCGTTGAAGAGGTAAGCGGTCTGCAGATGATCTTCGCTGCGCAGAGGGAGGCTTCGGTGCAGCAGGGAGAATTGCTCGGCGAGAAAATGGAAGATCGGCTGGGCGGGGTTCTCTTTGCGGGTGTTCATTTTGACGAAGAAGAGCGGATCGCCCAGCACGGGGTCCTCCAGGGCTTTGCGCTTGGAGGCGAACGCGGCGAATTTGAGCCGGATATAGAGCAGAAGTCGCTCCCGCGGGCTTTCGGCGGCGGCACTCTTTTGGAGGAGTTCCTGATGGAAACGTCGGATTTGATGGTCGATGTAGGCGAAATAGAGCGCCTCTTTGGAGGGGAAGAGTTTGTAGAGTGCTCCGACGGAGATGCCGACGGCTTTGGCGATCTCTTGCATCGTGGGACGGTCGAATCCCACCCGGTCGAAATAGTCGGAGACCGCATTGAGCACCAGTTCGCTTTTGGTCTCTTTGAGCTTTTGACGTATCGTTTTTCCCACCTGCCGCTCCGTTGTGAAATTGTTTTCTCTATCTTAGATGAACTTTTCTTAAATAAGAATGAATTAACACGATAGTGAATATAATTCACAAAGATTGCCTGGGAGGGAGTGTCCTATGTCGAAGAGAGTCGGATCGATTGTATTGCTGCTGGTCGTGGGGCTTTTGCTCGTGCTGGGGTATCGATATATCCACTATCGGATGGTCAATGCCGTCAGCGACGCCGCATTTATCAAAAGCGATCGTCTCCCTTTTTTGAGTTTCAAAGTGGGCGGCAAAGTCGTGGAGATGAAGGTCGAAGCAAACCAGCGGGTCAAAAAAGGGGAGCTTCTCGCCCGCATCGATGCGACGGATTTCCGCCTCGCCAAGCAGAGGATGCTTCATCGGCGGAGGAGCCTCGGCGAAAAGATCGCGGCGGCCCGTCTGCGAAAGAATCGGCTGAAAGAGACGCTCTCGCTGCAGAGTCGCATTGCCGCGACCGATGTGGAGGGGCTGGCCGACGAACTCAACGCGACGCGCCTGCAGATCGACGCCGCCCGGACCCGGCTGAAAAAGCTGGAAAAAGACAAGGCACGTTTCGCCCGGATGCTTTCGCAAAACCTCATCGCCGAAGCCGCCTACGAGCAGGTGCAGACCGAAGCCGACAGTCTCACACAGCAGATCGATGCGATGGTGCAGCGCCTCGAAGCGCTCAAGACCAAGGCGAAAAAAGCGAAACTCGCCCACAAATTGCGGGAGGTCAATCGGCGCGAAATTGCCGAACTGGACAAAAGCATCGCCGCGATGCTCCAGGAGCGCAAAGCCCTCGATGCCGCGCTGAAAGAGACCGAAAAGAAGATCGCCTATACCCGGCTTACCGCCCCCTTCGACGGAGTGATCGCCAAGAAGTTTTTTGATGCGCCCAAGGTTGTAGCCAAAGGCTATCCCGTCTACGCCCTCACCGATCCCAAAAAGCTCTACTGCGAAGTGCTGCTCTCGGAGAAGAAGATGAAAGGGGTCCTCCCCGGCAACTCCGTCACCGTTGAAGTGGATGCTTTGCCGGACAAAACCTTCCACGGAAAGGTCCAATCCATCGCCCCCACCTCCGCGTCGACCTTCAGCCTCGTTCCCCGGGACATCGCCAGCGGAGAGTTCACCAAGCTCGATCAGCGCTTCGTCGTGCGCATTACGCTCGATTCGATCGAAGGATTGCGGGCGGGGATGGGGGCGACGGTCGCCATCGCACGGTCGCGCGATTAGCGACCGGGTTATTGGTGTATTGGTTATTGGTATATTGGGAGAACTGTTGATGAAGAAATTGGGTGATTTGCAGGTTTATCAAATCTCATTGCAGTTGAGCGATCGTGCCTGGAAGGTTTATCAGCATATACCCAGGCAATTCCAGATTGATATAGGTTCGCAATTTATCCGGGCCGTCGATTCGATCGGAGCCAACATCGCTGAAGGGTATGGCAGATATCACTATCGTGACAGTATGAAGTTCTATTACAATGCGCGAGGGTCCCTTTGGGAGAGCAAACACTGGTTGCTTCTGCTCTATAAGCGGGGTTTCCTTGAAGAAGGAGAGTTTAGTGAATTTCTAATTTCTATCGAACTCCTTGGAAAAAAACTCAATAATTTCATCAGTAGGCTCAAAGATGCCAATTAATCCCAATAACCAATACACCAATACACCAATAACAAAAAAACCCTGGGACATCACCCCCAAAGAACGCGCCATCTTTTCCATCATCGTTATGACCGGTGCGTTTATGGCGATTTTGGATACGACGGTGGTGGATGTGATCGTGCCCAAATTGACGGGGCCGTTGGCGACGGATATGTACGGGGTGCAGTGGATCATCACCAGCTATATGGTCGCCGCGGCGATTGCGCTATTGATCACCGAATATTTGATCAAGCGCTTCGGGGCCAAGGCGGTCTTTTTGGGCGGGGTGGCGCTCTTTACCGTCGCATCGCTCAGTTGCGGGCTCTCCTCGAGCTTGGAGCAGATCGTTATCTTCCGGGTGATCCAGGGGGTGGGGGAGGCGTTGATTATGGTGACGAGTCACATTATGATCTTCAGCTATTTTCCTCCGGAAAAACAGGGATTGGCGATGGGGATCTACGGCCTGGGGGTGAGCTTCGCTCCGGCGCTGGGGCCGACGATCGGGGGATACTTGACGGAGTATTACAGTTGGCGGATGGTCTTTTTCATCAACGTACCTGTCGGGGTTCTGTTGGTGTTGGCGGGTTTGATCTATCTGCCCAAGGAGAGCTTTTTCCAGAAATTGCGTTTCAATTTTGTCAGTTTTCTTCTGCTCTCTTTTGCGACGATCTCGCTACTGGTGATGCTTAGCCGGGGGCAGCAGCTGGGGTGGTTCCACTCTGTCGAAATCGGCGTGCTTTTTTTCGCGACGCTGATCGGTTTCTCCCTCTACGCCCTGAGCGAGCTCAACGCCAAAGAGAGGCTGATCGACTTTTCCCTCTTCAAAAACCCGCTTTTTGCCAACGGAATGATGATCTATTTTTTCATCCTGGGCTTTTCGATGTATCAGTATTTCTATCTGCTGCCGGTCTACTACGAGCACATCAAGCAGCTCCCGACACTGGATGCGGGGATCGCGGTCTTCGCCTTCGCGGTTTTTATCGGGCTTTTTTCTCCTCTGGCGGGGATGCTGGCGGACAAGATCGGGGCCAAGCGCACCGTGGCGATCGCCGCGACCTTCTACGTCCTGACCTCCGCGACGCTTCTGCCGCAGCTCAACTACTATACGCCTTTGCACCAGGCGATGCTGCTGACGATACCCTTCGGGATCGGGATGGGGCTCTTTTTCGCCCCGGTGACGGTGATGGTGCTGCAAAACGCCCCGGGGCACAAGGGGGAGCTGGCGATCGTGCTGATGGACTACTTCCGTTTCGTAGGCGGAAGCTTCGGTACGGCGCTGGCGACCAACAATATGGAGTACTACAAAAACCTCGGTTTTTTGCGGATGGAGGAGCTCCAGAACACGGAGTACCTGCACTGGTTTTTGGATAGAATGCAGCATCTTTCCGGCCTCTCGATGGAGCAGGTCAAAGCCTTTTTCGGAGGATACGAGAACTTTATGAGTTTCAACTACGGTTTTTACAATACTTTTATGCATGCGGGCTACTGGGGGATCGTCGGATCGCTCTTTGTCGCGCTGCTTTTTGTCAATTTCAAACGATCGAGGAGTCGAGGATGAGTGCGAAACGCGTCGTAGGGATTTTGCTACTGAGTGTGGGGTTGCTGTCGGCCCAGAGTTATCGGAGCATCGTCAAAAAGATCGCCGAAACTCCGGCGCTTCAGAGTGCGCGATTGATGCAAAAGGCGGCCCAAGAGATGGCCGTGGCCGCGGAGGGGAAAAACCTGCCGAGCCTCGATGTGGATCTGCAAGGAGCTTGGCTGAAGGATACGCCGACGATGATCCTGCATTTTCCCGGCCTGCCGGGGCCGTCGCGGCCCGTCCCGATGGGGCGGACGCGCAATTTCACCGGGGAAGTGAAGCTGAGCTATCCCCTCTTCACCGGGTTCGCGGTCAGCGCCGAGATCGATCGCAGCCGCCTGGAAGCCGAGCGGGCCCGGCTTGAAGTCTTGGATGCGAAACGCAACCTTTTCTTGCAGGCGACACGGCTCTACGGCGGCATCGAAGCGACGGAGGCGAGTTTGCGGGCACTTGTCGAAGCGAAAAAAGCGACCCTCTCCGCTCTGAAAAAGGCAGAGGGGCTCTACAAAAACGGGCTAATCCCTCCGGCGGACCTCTACAACATCAAAGCGCGGGTCTACGACGTGGAAGCGTCGATCACCGAGGCCCGCTCCCGCCGGGAGCAGCTGCTCAATCAACTCTCCTATCTCGCCGGCGTCCGAGTGGAGCGGCTTGACGGGACGATCGTGCTGCCCTCGATTCCGGCCCCGGGCTCACTCAAAGAGCGGGCCTACCGCAGCCGGGGGGACCTGAGAGCTTTGCAGACCCTGCTGCGCGTCGACGAGGCGCAAATCCGTCTGGCCGAGAGCCGCTACTATCCGAGGGTCGGTGTCGCCGCGGCTTGGAAGCGTCAGGGGGACACCCCGGCGCTCGACGGAGACGGATTTACCAACCCCGACCGCAGTTACGTCGGCGTCGATCTCTCCTGGAATCTCTTCAGCGGGGGCGCGGACCGACACCGGGTCGAGGCGGCCCGCTACAAGAGGCTCTCTGCCGCCAGCAGCCTTTTGGACTATCGGCGCCGAGTCGCGACCGAGATCGACAATGCTTACGCTCAGCTGCGGGCACTGCGCTCTAAGCTTCAAAGCGCGCGAATGCGGGTGAAGGCTCAGCAGGAGTATTATCAGTTGACCCGCGGCCGCTTCGACAATCAGATGGCCAGCGCCGATGAATTGAGCCGCTCCATCGCCGATCTCGCCAACGCCCGCGCCCAGAAAGCGGCGCTTCAAAGTCAGATTCGGGTGCAGAGGGCGAAGATATGGTTGTTGAGCGGGGTGGAGAATTTTGAGAAAACGCTGGGCATTGCCCAGCGTTAGTTATTGGTATATTGGTTATTGGTGTATTGGGCAGATGAAAAAGATCAATAACGATTTACCCAATATACCAATAGACTAATACACCAATAACAAAAGAGGCGGGACCTACAGCCCCGCCTCCTGAATCGCCTCCGCCTGGGCGTGCGCGATGAGGGGGTCGATGACCAGCTCCAGGGTGCCGTTGTTCATCACGTCGTCCAGGGCGTAGAGGGTCAAGCCGATGCGGTGGTCGGTGAGGCGGTTTTGGGGGTAGTTGTAGGTGCGGATTTTTTCGCTGCGGTCGCCGGAGCCCACCTGGAGTTTTCGCTGGCCGGCGGTCTCTTCGAGCTGTTCGCGCATCATCGCCTCGTGGACCCGGGCCTTGAGGACCTTCATCGCTTTGTCGCGGTTTTTGTGCTGGGATTTCTCATCCTGGATGGCGACGACGATGCCCGTGGGGATGTGGGTCAGACGCACGGCGGAGTCGGTGGTGTTGACGCTCTGGCCGCCGCAGCCGCTGGATCGGTAGACGTCCATTTTGATCTCGCTCGGTTTGATGTCGATCTCCACATCCTCCACTTCGGGAATCACGGCCACGGTGATGGCGGAGGTGTGGACGCGTCCTTGCGTCTCGGTGGCGGGGACCCGCTGGACCCGGTGGGTGCCGGCTTCGTATTTGAGCTTGCTGTAGACCCCTTCGCCTTTGATGAGGGCGATGAGCTCTTTGTAGCCGCCGGCGCTTCCTTCGGAGGAGCTGACGATCTCCACTTTCCACCCTTGGCGTTCGGCGAAGCGTAGATACATCTTGAACATATCCTCAACGAACAGAGCGCTCTCGTCTCCGCCGGTTCCTGCGCGAAGTTCCAGATAGATGTTTTTGTCGTCGTTGGGGTCCTTGGGAATCATCAAGACTTTGATCTCCTCCTCCAGCTCAGAGAGTCGAGGTTCGAGTTCGGCGAGCTCCTCCTTGGCCAATTCTCCGAATTCGGCATCGGAGAGCATCGCTTTGTTCTCTTCGATCGCTTCGTCGATCTGCAGATACTCTCTCGCCTTTTCCACCAGGGGGGCGATGGAGGATTGCTCTTTGCTCAGCTCCGTCATTCGTTGAATGTCCGCGGCGATCTCGGGAGAGCTAAGCAGTCGGTTGATCTCTTCGTAACGGTCGATAAAGGGTTGGAGTTTCTCTTTGAACATTTCGGGTCCTCGAGTGGAATTGTTTTGGATCGTACGATATAAATTATAGATTAGAGACTTTTCCGAATCTCTCCGGTTTCACTGGAAGCTAAAGGCAGTCGCTAATGAGAAGCGTCAGCGAAGCACAACTGCTTGTCCTTCGTAGCTTCGGAACCGAAACGGTCGGAGCGAAGCGTAGCCGTGGAGGCTGCGAGCACCCCTTCGGGGCAAGCCCTCCTTTGTCGCCATTGAGTGAAACCTCTCTTGCGCATTACCTGGAAGATTTTATAGAAAATTCCGGCGAAAGCCGGAAGGGGGTCTTGGGAAAAGAGAGGAGAGAGCTTAGGCGGCTTCGATGCTGTTGACCAGCTTGTGCAGGCGGCTGACTTTGCGGGAAGCGGTCTGCTTCTTGAGGAAGCCTTTGCTGACGTAATGGTGCAGCTGCTTGTTGGCGACCTTGAAAGCCTCCATCGCCTTCTCTTTGTCGCCGGCCTCTGCGGCTTCGCGGACGGCACGGACGATGTTTTTCATCCGGGTGCGGTAGTAGCGGTTGCGCTCGGTTTTCTTGACGGTCTGCTTGATGCGCTTTTTGGCGGACTTGTGATGAGCCATAACGTTCCTTTTTTGCGTTGAAATTTTTGATAAAAATAGCCCCGCTTCGATACCGGGTCTATTGAGTGGGCGAATTTTACCCAAAAAATCTGAGGCAAAGATGAAAAAAAGAAATGAATTTCTGTTTTGGATAAAATTGCATAATTTTCAAAAGATTTTTTGAAGCGTACAAAAAAACAAATGAAGGATAGAAGATGGCGAAACTTTTTGGAACCGACGGCGTGCGGGGAAAAGCGGGAGCGAAGGTTTCGGCGCCTGCGGCGATGCGCCTGGCGATGGCGACGGGGATCTACTTTCGTCCCCACTCACGTACCAACAAAATCCTGGTAGGCAAAGATACCCGTCGCAGCGGCTATATGATCGAAAACGCCATCGTCTCCGGCTTGACGGCGGTGGGGTACGATGTGATCCAGATCGGTCCGATGCCGACGCCGGCGGTCGCTTTTTTGACGGAAAATATGCGTTGCGATGCCGGGATTATGATCAGCGCCAGCCACAATCCCTACTACGACAACGGCATCAAATTTTTCGATGCCGAGGGGAATAAACTGAGCCGTACGGTCGAAGAGCGGATCGAGGCGATTTACGAAGACGACGAAGCGATCGAAAGAGGCCAGATGACGGGGAAGAAGATCGGAAAATCCAAGCGGATCGACGACGTGATCGGCCGCTACATCGTCCACATCAAAAACTCCTTTCCCCGGGAATTAACCCTCGCCGGGCTCCGGGTGGTCGTCGACTGTGCCAACGGGGCGGGGTACAAAGTGGCACCGACGATACTCAGTGAGCTGGGAGCCGATGTGGTGGTCCTGGGCAACGAGCCCAACGGCTTCAACATCAACGAAGGGTGCGGCGCGATGCATCCGGAGTCGCTGGCCAAAGAGGTACTGCGCTACCGGGCCGATGTGGGGGTCGCTCTCGACGGAGATGCCGACCGTCTCGTGATGGTGGATGAAAAAGGCGAAGTGATCGACGGCGACAAACTGATGGGGGTCCTCGCCGTCTATCTCAAAGAGCAGGGGAGGTTGCGCAACAACGGGATGGTGGCGACGGTGATGAGCAATCAGGCGCTTGACGATTATCTTTTTGAACACGGTATCTCTCTTTATCGCAGTGCGGTCGGGGACAAAAACGTGGTGGAGCTGATGCAGGAGAAGGATCTCAACTTCGGCGGTGAGCAGAGCGGGCACATCATCTTCAGCGATTTTGCCAAGACCGGAGACGGGATCTCCAGCGCCCTGCAGGCTCTGGCCTATCTGGTCAGCAGCGGCAAAAAGGCGAGCGAAGCGTTCAACCCCTTCGAACTCTACCCCCAGAAGCTGGTCAATCTGAACGTGGGAGAGAAGCGTCCGCTCGAAGAGATCGAAGGGTTGGCCGATCTGCGGGAAGAGATCGAGGAAGCGGGGATGCGCCATCTCTTCCGCTACTCGGGGACCGAAAACAAAATCCGCCTTCTGCTCGAGGGGCGGGATGCCCGTCAACTCGAAGAGGCGATGGAGCGTATCGAAGCCTTTTTCCGTCAGGAGCTCGCCTAAGTGGAAAGTACGGCAAGGCTTGGAGTACGCGCCGCGTCGGTCTTCCTGCTGGCGGCACTGGGGACCTACATCGTCGATCAGGGGATCAAGGAGCTTTTCTTGGCGGGCTACGAGTGGCAGAGTGCCTGCATCTCCCTGGAGCTGCATCTCAATCGGGGAGTGGCTTTCAGCCTCTTCGCCTTTCTCGGCCCTTGGCTCAAATGGCTTCAGTCGCTTCTGATCGCCGGGATGCTTTGGTTCTTTTGGACAGACGGGTGGATCCGACGTCAACCTTTTGCCCTGGGGATCCTGCTCGGAGCGGCTCTTGGCAATCTCTCGGACCGTTTCGTTCACGGGGCGGTCGTCGACTATGTCTACTGGCACTGCGGATTCGATTTTGCCGTCTTCAACTACGCCGACGTGATGATCGATCTCTCGGTAGCCTGGCTGCTTTTTTCCGCCTGGCGGGAACATCGGCGAAAGCATCGCGAAGAGGGGTGAGCGTATGCTGTGGCGTATTTTTCTGATCGTGACGATCTTTTTTGCCGCCGCTTCGGAGGCCGAAAGCTACCGCGCGAATATCTGCCCGTCAGGCTACAGGGGAGACCGGCTCGGGTCGATCAGGATTTTGGATCAGAAGGAGTTGATCTATCCGGAGATCTCGGGAAAACATTTCAGTGAAATCTCCGATCTCGCCTATCTCAAAGGCCGCCACTGGCTCTTTATGCTCAGCGACGAGGGGAAACTCTTCCGCTTCCGGGCACGCTTCGCAGAGACGATCCGGGAGTTGACGCCGCTGGATGCCAATACACTGCGCAAAAGCGACGGAAAAAAACTGAAGAGGTGGCGCCGAGACAGTGAGGGGATGACATTTGACGGACGGGGGCGGCTCTATGTCAGTTTCGAGGAGAAGCCCCGCATCGCACGCATCGCATACGACGGGCGGATCCTCCGTTATCTGCCTCTGCCTCCGGCCCTCGACAAAATGAAAAAATTTCGGGACAAGAACAAGGGGCTCGAGGCGCTGGCTTGGCATCCGAAATACGGCCTTTTGACGGCGGCGGAGTATCCGGTGAAGAAGAGCCCCGCGCAGATCCAGACGATCTACTCCCTCACCGGGCGCCGCTGGCGTTTCCTCCGGGGAGAGGAGAGGCACAGCGCCGTCACGGCGATGGAGATTTTGGATAACGGCAACGTCCTTGTCCTGGAGAGGGCCTATTCGGGCCCCTTCGAGCCGAGGGTGATCACGCTGAGGGAAGTGCGGATCGACCGTTGTCGCCGGGGGCTTTGCCCGACGAAGGTTTTGGCCCGTTTCGACAGCAGTGAGGGGTGGGCCGTCGATAATTTCGAAGGGTTGGCTAAGGTCGGCCCCAATCGTTTCGTGATGATCAGCGACGACAACGACAACTTTTTTCAAAAGACCCTGCTGGTCTACTTCGAGGTTTTGGAACGCTGAGGCGTTCGCACACCGGTTATTGGTATATTGGTCTATTGGTGTATTGGGGAAGTCGTTCCAGTAGTTTTTGGTGGATGATGGGATTTCCGGCGACGATCCCTTTGTCTCCGAAGCGGTAGGGGCGGCCCTCCAGATTGCTGACTACTCCGCCCGCTTCCTCCACCAGCAAAATTCCGGCGGCGACGTCCCAGGGCTTGAGATCGATCTCGTAGAAGCCGGCGAAGATGCCTCGGGCCAGGTAGCTCAGGTCGCAAGCGGCGGAGCCGAGACGGCGGATATCCTGAATCTCCGGCAGGAGTGTCGAAAAGGCCTCGACCACCCAGCGGTACTCCGGGCCCCGATTGACCTTGGCATAGGGAAAACCGGTGGCGATGAGGGCGTTTTGCAGGAGCGTATCCTTCGAGATGTGCAGCCGCTCCCCGCCCAGCCAGGCTCCCGCCCCCCGCTCGGCCCAGAAGAGTTCATCCAGGATCGGATTGTAGACGACGGCCAGACGGGGGATCCCCGCTTCCCAAAGCCCCAGGGAGATCGCCAGGTGGGGGATAGTGTGGACGAAGTTGGTGGTGCCGTCGATCGGATCGATGTAGATCGCCTTTTTCAGATCGTAGGCTCCCTCGTAACTCTCCTCGCCCACGAGGGTATGGCCGGGAAAAGCGTCGGCCAGAGCGGAGAGAAGATATTCCTCCGTCTTGACATCATACTGGGTGACCAGATCTACGACACCTTTGTGACGGATCTCCTTGCGGGAGTGATACCCCTGCCGTACGATCTCTCCGGCTTGCAGAGCGATCCGTTTCAGCGTTTCGATGTTGGACAATTCATTTTTCATCGGTTTCTCATTTCCCGTTTCTCATTTCTCATTCGCTGATTATATCCATTGGTTATAATCAAAGGATGAAATGGCAAACTCTTTTTGGGATGATCTGGGTAACGGTGCTGTTGGTCGCGATGGCGTGGGTAGGGAAAGAGGGGTACCGTGCCGCCGTCGCATTCGAGCGCTCCGCGGCGTTGAGTGCGTCGATGATGGAGGCGGAGACCGTCGCCAAAACCCGCCTCAAAGAGTTGGCGAGTACCTTGACCTTCGGAATGGTCAAAAACGACTTGCGCCAGCGCCTGGAGAAACTCCGTACGATTCAGCAGACATTGAAAGCGAGGGCGCAGCGATGGATTCTCGTGTTCGGCGTTTTATCACTGCTGGCGCTTCTGAGCGGCTTCGTCCTCTCGCCGCGCCTGGAGACGGGGCTGCTCTCTTTGGCGGCTTTGATCGCGCTGATCAACGGACTGATCACACCGATTCTGATGGTCGTCGTGCACAAAAACGTCGAATATCTCGGTGACGTCGTCCTCTCTTTCGAGTCCAAAGGGATCCTCGGTTCCATTGCCAAACTCTCCCACGAAGGAAACCTACCCATCGCCGCGGTGATTCTGCTCTTTTCGGTCGTTTTGCCGATGCTCAAAACCCTCTCTTTGCTGTTTGTCTCTCTCTATGAGACCCGCCCCTTCGCCGCAAAACTGGTCCGCTTTTTCAAACATCTGGGGAAATGGTCGATGCTGGATGTCTTCGTCGTGGCGCTGCTGCTGGTCTTCCTCACTTCCCGCGGAACCGACGTCAGCCGGGCCGAAGCGGAGATCGGGATCTATTTCTTTTTGGCCTATGTGATTCTCTCGATGGCGGCAAGCCTGGCGGCGGAACGGATGCTTGATTCAGTAAAAAGTTAGAAGTGAGGAGTGAAAGAGTTGGGGCAAGCGTTGCTTTGCAGCGCCTTTCTTCTCATAAAACCGTCGCCAAAGGCGACACCAAACTCTAGGGACTAACGACTAGAGACTATCGACTAAATACTGCGCCAGAGGCGCTAAATCACCATATCCACGTCTTCGTGGTCTTGGAAAGCCTTGAAGAGCTTGTCGCGCTCCTCTTTGGATTCGACGTGGCAGCTGGCGTTGTGGCTATGGTATTTGCCGGTGCGCGAAGCGTTGCCCGGGGAGCTGAGGTGCTCTTTGTGTCCGAGGACCTCCTGCACGGCATTGGCTAGTTTTTCTTTGTCTTTGCCGATGAGTTTGAAGCCCCACTGCCGGGGATAACTGAGCTCGGGTTGTTTAGTCGCGTCGGAATTCGCCACTTTTGCCTCCTGTTTTGGATTCGAGTCGGATTTCGCGGATGACCATTCCCTTGTCGATCGCTTTGAGCATATCGTAGATCGTCAGCAGGCCGACGCTTACGCCGGTGAGGGCTTCCATCTCCACGCCGGTTTTTCCCGTCAGTTTGGCGGTGACCCAGAGGCGAAAACCGGGAAGCTCGGGCAACTCCTCGACCTCGGTTTTGACGGAACTGAGCATCAGCGGATGGCACATCGGGATCAGCTCCGGGGTGCGTTTGGCTCCTTGGATCGCCGCAATGACGGCGGTCTGTAGGACCGGGCCTTTTTTGGCGCTCTGGGTGACGACCGCTTCATAAGCTTCGGGGCTCATTTCGATCAGACCCGAAGCGGTGGCACTGCGGACAGTGTCGGCTTTGCTGCTGACATCGACCATTTTGGGTTTGTCGTTTTCGTCGAGATGGGTTAGGTTCATCCGGAAGACTCTTTCATTCTATCTATGGATTACTTGTCGGATAACAAGAGAGAAGGATTATAACACAGGCTTTGACGGAATAACGAAGAAATGACGTAAAAAACGTTTTATTTAAGAATTATTTCATCATTGGCGCGCTACCATTGCGCTGAGGGTAAGGAGGTTGCCTTGACATATGCACTTATTCGGCAACTCTCCGGCGACGAATCACTGCTTCAGCAGCGTGCCGCAATTGTCGGTTACGCAGAGCGAAACGGCGTACCCCTTGAGAGTGAAATGATCGAGTTCGAGCGGGCGGAGCGTCCTTTGAAGGAGCGTCGCTCGTTTCAGGATTTTCTCCATTCGCTCCACGAAGGCGATCAGTTGGTCGTCGAACGGATCGAAGTCCTGGGAGCAACGATGGAGGAGGTGATCGTGGTGATCAACTGTATGTTGAGCCACGGTGTCACACTCCGCATCGTCTCGCCCGAACTTGTCGTGGATAAGGAGACAGGCTTGGCCCGAATCCTTCCGCTGATCGTCCGTCTGGATGAAACCCGACAGAAGCGCGAGAGAGACCATCGGGTCGGTCGACCCAAGGGTCGGCGCTCCGCTTCCAAGTTCGATGTCCATTTGCCCCGGATTATGGAGGGGCTCAAGGCGGACAAAAGCGTCAGCGCCATCGCCAGGGACTTGAACGTGAGCCGCAGCTCACTCAAAGATTACATCGAATCCCGGCGACTCAAGGAGATACTGGACGATTCATGGCTGGAGAGAGCCAAACGGAACCATCGGATCGCGGAGGAGGCGGAGCCGGCTGAGCTGGCCTGCACGCTCCGTCATAACACACCAACGAAGCACCATTAAACGAAAGGACGCAACGATGCAAGAAACGACGCTCAACGCCGGCGCGGCTCCGGCCCCGAAGCCCCAAAAGAAAAATCGGACCAAAGAGTACCTCAAGGGGTGGGTCCCCTATCGGATCAAACGCTACTGGCTCTTTGGGATCATCAGTGCCATCGCGCTGATCCTTCCCTGGATCCGGATCAACGGCAACCACTTCTTCCTGCTCAACTTCGACCACAAGCAGCTGCATTTCCTCTTTGTGCGCTTCGATATGCAAGAGCTCTATCTGATGCCCTTTTTGCTGATGCTCCTCTTTTTGGGGATCTTCGCGATGACGTCGGTCGGCGGTCGGGTTTGGTGCGGCTGGGCCTGTCCTCAGACGATTTTCCGCGTCATCTACCGCGATTTCTTCGAGACCAAGCTGCTGCATCTGCGCAAGCGTATCAACAACAAGCAGATCGAGCCCGACTGGTCCAAGCCCGAAAATCAGGTCAAGCGGATCATCGCGATCGGGCTCTGGTCGATCCTCGCTTTCGTCGCGGCGGCGGACTTTCTTTGGTATTTCGTCCCGCCCGAAGATTTCTTCCGCTACATTGCCGATCCGTCGAACCACACCGTTTTGATGGGATTTTGGATCGGGATTGCGCTCTTTTTGATCGCGGATATCGTCTTCATCAAAGAGAACTTCTGTGTCTACATCTGTCCCTATAGCCGGGTGCAGTCGGTCCTCTACGATGACGATACGCTGATGGCGGTCTACGATCCCGTTCGCGGCGGCCACATCTACGAAGGAGAGGGCAACAACCGCCACAAAGTCGCCAGTTCGGTCAAGGAGCTCAAAGCCCGAGAGCCGGAGGCGGAGTGTACCGCCTGCGAGAGCTGCGTGAAGGTCTGTCCGACCCACATCGATATCCGCAAAGGCTTGCAGCTGGAGTGTATCAACTGCCTCGAGTGTGTCGACGCCTGTACCAAGGTCATGGGCGCTCTGGGCAAACCGTCGCTGGTGCGCTGGTCCAGTGAGCGCGAAGCGGTACTGCACGAAGGCAAGACCCGGATCTTCCGCCCCAAGGTCATCGCCTACTTCACTGTTTTGGCGATCGTCCTGGTGGCGCTTTTCGTTATGGGAAGCAAAAAAGAGCATATGCTCCTCAACGTCAACAAAACGACGCGGCTTTACAAAATCCTGCCCGACGGAAGCGTGGAGAACGACTACGTCTTCCTCTTCCAGAATACGCAGGACAAACCGCACAAATACACCTTCGAGATCGTCGGGCATCCCGAGATCAAGATCGTACGGCCCAAAGAGCCCTTCCATCTCGGTGCCCGGATGAAAAAGAAAAAAGTCGTCATCCTCAAAACCGATAAAGTCTTGGCCAAAAACGAAACGACGGATACGCCGATCCCCATCACCATCCATGCCTTCGCCGTGGATGCGCCCAAAGAGGTTTCGGTCTTCCGCAAGACGGTCTTCGTCTATCCCCGCTATCAGGAGATCGAAAAGGTCCTGAAGGAAAAGGCGCAGTAATAGAGAATCTCCTCGTTGAGCCGTACCCCTCCGCCCTTCGGGACGGCGGGGTTTTTTTTGGTAAAATTCACGATTCTTATGATCTTAATAAGATGAACAAATAATTATTCGAAAGGAGTGCTAGTTATGGAAAGAAAAAAGGACAAAGTCCTCATTCTCGGTGGAGGGTTTGCCGGGGTGGAGGCTGCGATCTTTCTGAGAAAAAAGGGGTATTCGGTCACACTTGTCAGTGCAAGGGATTACTTCTACATCTACCCCACCTCGATTTGGATCCCGACCGGGGAGGCGAAATTTGAAGAGATCTGTGTTCCGCTCAAGGATCTGCAGGCCGCTCACGGTTTCGACCTGGTGATCGACGAAATCACCGAAATCCGCTCCAAGGAGCACAAAGCGATCGGGAAAAAGGGAGAGTACGAGGGAGAGTATCTCGTCATCGCCATCGGCAGCGGCAAGATGAAGCACCAAGGAAGTGAGCATTTCCTCTCGATCTGCGGCAAACCCGAGGAGTCTTTGGCGATCAAAGAGCGCCTAGATGCGCTCATCGCCAAAGGAAGCGGAAAAATCGCGATGGGCTTCGGCGGCAACCCCAAAGACCCCAGCAATGTCCGGGGCGGTCCGGCTTTTGAAGTGCTTTTCAATGTGCACAATCAACTCAAAAAGCTCGGGATTCGCGATAATTTCGAGTTGACCTTCTTCGCCCCGATGGAGTCTCCCGGGGCTCGGATGGGAGAGCAGGCGCTGAAGATGATGGATATCTTCTTCAAAAAACTCGATATCAAAAAGCATTTCGGCAAGAAGATCACCCGTTTTGAAGCCGATGGCATCGTTTTCGAGGACGAGAGCAAGCTTCCGAGTGATTTTACGATGTTCATCCCTGCCGGAGACGGCCATCCGGTCTTTAGAAACTCCGATCTTCCGCTCAACGAAGCGGGGCTGATTTTGATCAACGACTACTGCGAAGTGCAACACGATTTCGATGAAACACCGGAAAAGTACAATGTCTTCGCCATCGGGGATTCTGCAGCGATCGACGGCCCTGATTGGCGGGCCAAGCAGGGGCACATCGCCGAAGTGATGGCCCGCAACGTCGCTTTCAACATCGACGCGATGGCCAAGGGGAGTGAAGAGCGCAAGGGATACCTGGAGCATCTGAACATTCTTTGTGTGATGGACAGCGGAGACGGAGCGGCCTTCGTCTATCGCAACCACAAAGGGGGCAAAATGATCCCGATGCCGGTGATCGGGCACTGGCTCAAAAAGGGATGGGGATGGTACTGCCGCAACTCCAAACTGGGGAAAATCCCCAGAATCCCGGGAATGTAAGCCCTCCAAAGTGCTACTTTTAGTAGCACTTGACCAAGATCAACTTTTTCTCCTCCCAATTCAGACAAATATCCTCAGAATTAAGTCATAATACACTCAGTTATCGCCACAGGGTGATAGAAATTCAAATTCAAACCATAAAAAGGATCTACAATGGCAACAGTCACTCTCAAAGGAAACGAAGTCAAACTGGCAGGCAACGAGAAGAACGTCGGAGACAAGGCTCCCGAAGTCAGCGTCGTCAAATCCGACGATCTCAGCGACATCACCGTCGGCGGCGCCAAAGAGAACGCTCAGATGATCATCGCCGTTCCTTCTTTGGACACTCCCGTCTGCGCGATGGAAACCACCAAGTTCAACAACCAAGCCGCCGGCATCGAAGGGCTGGAAGTCACCGTCGTTTCTATGGACCTTCCTTTCGCCGCCAAGCGCTTCTGCTCGACTGAAGGGATCGAAAACCTCACCGTCGCTTCCGACTACCGCAACAAAGATTTCGCCAACGAATACGGCGTACTCGTCGCGGAAGGCCCCCTGGCCGGTGTCACCGCTCGTGCGATCTTCGTCATCGACCGTGACGGCAACATCGTCTACAAGCAGCTGGTCCCCGAGATCACCGAAGAGCCCAACTACGAAGAGGCGCTCGAAGCCGCCAAGAAAGCGGCCGCCAAGTAAAGCGACGCTTCTCTTCAGGGCCTTCGGGCCTCATCCTCCCTTTTCTAAAATTTCCAATTTTTTCCGTAAACCATCTGTTTTTTGACGATTGATGCCTTTGCTGACGTTCCATGTCTATCACCTGCACCCCCCTTTCGAAACAAATCGGATAAATTTTCTCAGTATTTTGCTCTCTTTAATCCCGCAGCTTCGCGATTGTGTTAAAATCGCTGACTCTTGAATAGAAAAACTATCGATAATATTTTAGAAGGAATCTTTATGCAAAACCTACATTTTATCCGCGACGAGATGCTCGTACACGTCCCCCTCTGTACCCATGCCGACCCCCGCCGGATCTTGGTCGTCGGAGGATGCGACAATGTCCGCAACGAGTTGGCCAAGCACAGTATCCTCGAGGAGGTGATTCACGTAGATGCCGAAGGGGCCGTGGAGTCACTGCAGCGCCTGGGAGCCCGCAGCTACGATGTCGCCATCGTCGCCACCGACCGTTTCGGCGGAGATCGGAGCTTCTGGATCGAGCTGACCAAGCTCTTGAGCGAGAAGGGAGTCGTCAGTGCCGTGATGAGCAACGTCATCCTGGAGGAGGAGTCCGCCAAAGAGGAGCTCAAACTCCTGGGATCCGTCTATCGGATCGTCATGCCCTATCGTTACGAAGAGGAGAAAGCTCTGGTGAGCAGCTATATGGTCCTCGCCAGCCGCTTCTATCACCCTACGGCCGATATCAACCTCCAGCGGGCCGATTTGACCGACGGTTTCCGCTACTACAACAGCGACATCGCGATCGCTGCGTTTCAGACGCCGACGTTCGTCAACCAGAACTATCTGGGGATCATCAAACGCTGATGGCTTACGAACACGCCGTCGTCCTCACGGGCGGGATCGCGACGGGCAAGAGCAGCGCCGGGGCCCTGCTGAAGCTCTTCGGCTTTCGGATCATCGACGCCGACGCCATCGCCCACGAGATCCTCGATCGCGAAGCCGCACGCATCGCCGAACGTTTCGGAGAGGAGATGCTCGCAGAGGGGAGGGTGGACCGTCGCAGGTTGGGGGAGCGCATCTTCGCCGATCCGGAGGAACGCAAAGCGCTTGAGGCGATCGTCCATCCCCCGATCCGAGAGGAGATCCTCCGCCGGAGTGAAGAGCAAGAGAGCCTGGGCAAGCCCTATCTCATCGACATCCCGCTCTTTTTCGAAACGGGCAGCGACTATCCCATCACACGCAGCGTCGTCGTCTATGCCCCCCGACCGCTCCAGCTCGCACGCCTGATGAAGCGCGACAAACTCGACGAGGCCGAGGCGCTGCGGCGTCTCGACGCCCAACTCGATATCGAAGAGAAGCGCCGCCGGGCCACTTGGGTCATCGACAACAGCGGCGACCTCGCGCAACTCTCTGCCGAGTGCGAGCGGGTCAAAGAGGAGATATTGAGGGCGTTTTCGTAAGTTTGGTATATTGGTGTATTGGTTATTGGTGTATTGGGGAAAGAGGTAGGACATAGTTTTCTGCCAAAGTGCTTTATTCCCAAAAAGAGAAGCGACTCTTATCTATCAAAAATCCAGGCAATTATTACCGCACCAACTATATACCTCAAACATTGAGAGAACGAGACGAGGTAAGATGTGCGTAAAGAAATCTGAAGGACTACTTGTGGGTAATTCGATGATTTATTTGCGTGCAGATTGCCTCGTATCGTTCTCCCCGAAGGGTGAGGCACTTTCGCCCATAGGCTGCGTTGGATTTTCTTGAATTCGCTTAGGCGAGTCCTGCAAAAATCCGCCTTGCCTATGAACGAAATTGCCTCATCAATGTTTGAGGTATATAATTGGTGCGGTAATAACTCCAATATACCAATAACCAATACACCAATGACAAAAAAACCGAAGGTTTGAATATGTTCGTCACAAAATACGATGCCAACGGCAACGATTTCGTCATCTTTCACGACAACGCCAAGCGCGACCGCCACGAATTGGCGAAGCTGCTCTGCGATCGCCACAAAGGGGTCGGAGCCGACGGGATGGTGGTGCTGATTCCCCATGCCGACTACGATTTCGAGTGGGAGTTTTACAACAGCGACGGCAGCGAAGCGAGTATGTGCGGCAACGCCACACGTGCCGTGGCCCACTACGCCGTCGAACACGGTATCTCCGTGAACAACCGGGCGGAGTTTCTCACCGGGGCGGGGGTGATTACCGCCGAAGTCAACGGACTCTACGTCGTTACTGATATGCTGCCGCCTCGGATCATCAATACGGCGATCGAAGCGTACGGATTGCAGTGGTGGCTCATCGATACCGGGGTCCCCCACCTCGTCGCCGAGGTGGAGAGTCTGGAGGAGTTTGATTTGGAGATGGCCCGCAGCTTGAGGGAGGAGTACGACGCCAACGTCAACATTTACACCGTCGCCGAGGATGAGCTGCGCCTGCGGACCTACGAGCGGGGAGTCGAAGATGAGACGCTCGCCTGCGGGACCGGGATGACCGCCTGCTATGTGCGGGCCCGGGAGGAGGGCAAGGCACGGGATCTGTGCGTCGTCTTTCCCCGCAGCGGCGACGAACTCTATCTGGAGTACACTGACGGGCGCTACCGCTTCGGCGGGAAGGTGAGCAAAGTCTTCGTCGCCGAATTGACGCTCGATATTCCCCACTATATGCTCTGATGTACGGAAGGAACTAAGCGATGGACAATCTGCTGGCGATCATTCTGACGACCGTTGTCATCGCCACGCTGCTCAATGTCTTCTTCAAACGCTACGAGATCCCTACCGTCATCGGCTACATCTTCGCCGGGGCGATCATCAGTCAACTCTTCGGCCTGACCCACGCTCGGCACAACGAAGCGCTCCATCAACTCGCGGAGTTCGGGATCGTCTTTCTGATGTTCACGATCGGTCTGGAGTTTTCCGTCCGTCACCTCAAGGCGATGCGACGGGAAGTCTTCCTCTTCGGAGGGTTGCAGATGGTGGTCACGGGCAATCTCTTCGGAGCCTTCGCCCACGAAATCCTTGGGATCGAACTGCGCAGTGCCATCATCATCGGCTTTTCTCTTGCACTCTCCTCTACCGCCATCGTCCTCAAGATGCTCACCGAACGCAACGAAATCCACAGCGGCTACGGACGGGTGGTCCTGGGGATCCTGCTTCTGCAGGACATCGCCGTCATTCCGATCCTGCTGATGCTTTCGATCTTTACGGCGACGGAGCGTTCCGTCGCCGATATGCTGCTCTGGACGACGTTGGATGCCGTTTTGCTGCTTCTGGTGATTTTCTTTCTGGGGCGCTACGTGCTGGAGCGCTTCTTGGCATGGACGCTTTCGTCCGATTCCGAAGAGATTTTTCTCGTTGCGGCGTTGATGATCGTCGTCGGCGTCAGCTACCTGGCGCATCGTCTCGGCTTCAGCTACTCCCTGGGGGCCTTTTTGGCGGGGATGACGCTGGCGGAGACCCGCTTCAAGTACCGGATCGAAGCGGATCTTTTGACCTTCCGGGATATCTTTCTGGGGATCTTCTTCGTCACCATCGGGATGCAGATCGAACCCCGGACCCTGCTGGAGCACTGGCTACTGATTCCAATGCTTCTTGTCGCGGTGATGGGGGCCAAGGCTCTGGTGATCTTCGGCTTGTTGCAGACTTTCCTCCAGCGGCGTACGGCATTCAAAGCGGCTTTGGCTCTGATGCAGGTGGGAGAGTTCGCCCTGGCGATCTTCGCCATCGCTTCGCAAAACCGTCTCATCGATCCGCAAACCAATCAACTGCTCATCGTCACCGTGGTCTTGAGTATGATCATCACTCCTTTCGTGCTCAAACACCTGCGACCGCTGGCCGACTGGGTCTTTTCGCGAGAGCCCGAGACGGATATTCCTATCGTCTCTTCGGGCTATCGGGATCATATCCTTCTGCTCGGATACGGGACGCTGGGCGAGAAGCTCTCTCGGGAACTGCGTCGCCGTTCGCTTCCTTATCTCATCGTCGAGCACGACTACAAACTGGTCGAAGAGGCGCGCAAGAGGGGTGAGCCGATCATCCTGGCCAATGCCGCCGCCCAGAGCGTCCTCGAGGAGCTGGGAGTGCGCGAGGCTCTGGCCGTCATCGTCGCCATCGAAAACGTCGACAAAACCCGGATGGTCGTCGACGCCGTCACCCGCGTCGCTCCGACGGTCAACACCGTCGTCGCCGTGCGCAACGACAGCCATCGCCGGATCATCGAGACCTTCCCCGTCAATCACATCGTCGACGCTTCGGAGATCCTCAGCCGTGCGATTCTCGATGAAGCGCTGGTCTGCCCCCTGCGCTCCCCGCTGAAGGTCGGGGAAAAATCAGAAAAAGTTTTCTGAGCCCCATCGGTTTTATCTTTTTTTAAGGGTCGACACCCTATAATTTTGCCCTCCAACCGGTCCCATAGCTCAGTTGGTAGAGCACCACCTTGACATGGTGGTGGTCAGAGGTTCAAGTCCTCTTGGGGCCACCATAATCATTCTGCGAAACTTTTCGAATGTTTTTATAAATCCTCCTGCAGCCCAATCACATTGCAAAAATGTCTGTTTCCCCTTTGCTATAATTTCTATTGCTTCAACCCAATTTTATGTGAGTAGAAAATGCTTCAAACGCGTCGATATCCGGTGTCGGCACGGGACGAGGAGAGAAGAGTCGGCGTAGCCGGAAGGGTGCGTTGAACATTCGATCGCCCTTGTCATCGATGATCGATGCGGATGAGGTGTTGGCTAATGCAGATACAATAGGTTCAAACAAACGTCAAAGGAGTGGATATGTTGATAAAAAGCCAATGGAAAACAGCGCTTTTGGCAGTTTTTGTATCATTCGGGGTGGCCGGTTGTGCAACCAAAAGCCAAACAGGTGCCCTGACCGGAGCCGCGATCGGCGGAATCGGCGGAGCGATGCTGGGCAACTCCAAAACTGCCGCCGTCGGTGCCGCCGCAGGCGCCGTAACAGGTGCCATTATCGGAAAACAAATGGAGCAGTAATCCTCTTTTGTGAAGGAGGGGATTTCGGTAGCGTTGAAGTCTAGACGATTAAGAATAAGATGAAAGTATGGCAGAGGGGATGGGATTCGAACCCACGGTAGCTTGCGCTACACACGCGTTCCAGGCGTGCTCCTTCGACCACTCGGACACCCCTCTATATTTTGGAGAGGGGCATTATAGCCCAAAGCTTTCAAAAAATCAAGATTGCGCAAGGGGGGAGTTTTTGCTATAATCCTCCTGCCTTCTGCCAGACCTGTGCAACGGGTTCGGAGGACACCGGGTCAGGATGGGAACATAGCAGCCCACCCTCCGCTCCCGGGTGCCGCAGCCATCTGGCGGAAGGTACTTTTCTCTCACCCCGTTACCTCTTTCCTTTTTTTCTATTCGGATTTCACCACTTTGTACAAGCTCATTGGCTTTTTGCTGTATCGGTATCGCACGGTGATCGATAGAGAGCTCCAAAATGTAAACCATAACTTGACACTTTATATATTTTCCCGCTATACTGCTTTTATCATCAATAAGAAGGATCGAACATGGCACTCAAGATGCGCGACCTGGTCCGTCTCACCGGCGTACCCAAATCGACGATTCTCTATTACATCAAAGAGGGGCTGCTTCCCGAACCGGAGAAGCCCAAACCCAACGTCCACCTCTACGACGAGCGCTTCGTGGAGCGGATCGCCTTCATCCGCTATCTGCAAACCCATTTCCGCGCCAGCATCGAGCAGATCCGGGCGGTGATGCGGCGGGAGGATTTCGACCCCGACCACCCGTTCGCCTCGCTGGTGGGGGCGATCGACACCCTGATGGCCCCGGCGGGGGAGACCCGCTACGATCGTGAAGCGTTTTGCGAAGTAGCAAAGATCGACTGCGCGACGCTCTCAGGCTGGATCGACGAGGGGCTGCTCTTCGAGCGCAACGGCGGGCTGAGCGACACCGAGCTGGAGATGGCCCGGATCCTGAAGGCCCTCGAAGGGATCGGGCACCTTGATCTCGCCTACGCCTACCGCGACTGTGCCCGGGATCTGGTCCGCCTCGAAGCCGAAGCGGCCCGGTCGGTCCGGGATGCCGACCCCCGGGAGCGGGATCGGACGATCCGGAGCCTCTTGGATGCGACGCTGCTGCTCAAGCCCTACATCTTCAACCTCACCCTATACGGCGCCTACCGAAAGGATCGATCATGAAAACGCTGCTTCGCCTGGAGGGGTTCCTCCCCTTTCTGGCGGTCCTGGTCTTCAACGCCATGACCGACATCGCCCACAAGATCACGATCCAGAACGTCCTGATCAAAAGCTACTCCGGCGACACCCTGGTGATCCTCAGCGCCCTGGTCAACGCCCTGATCCTGATCCCTTTCATCCTGCTCTTCTCCCCCTCGGGCTGGCTCAGCGACCGGTTCGACAAGAGCCGGATCGTGCGGGCCATGGCCCTGGCGGGGCTGGTGCTGTCGGTACTGACGACGCTCTTCTACTATCAGGGGTGGTTCCTGGCCGCTTTTGGGATGACCTTGCTTTTGGCGGTGCAAAGCGCCCTCTACTCCCCGGCCAAATACGCCCTCATCCGCCATCTGGCCGGCGCCGAGCGCCTAGCCGGTGCCAACGCCCTGGTTCAGGCGCTCACCATCGCGGCGATTCTGCTCAGCGGCCTGCTCTTTTCGTTCCTCTTCGAGGGGCTCTACGACGGCAGCGCCGCGCCGGGAGCGGTACTGCGCTCCGTCGCCCCCCTGGGCTGGGGGCTGATCCTCATGAGTGCCCTGGAGTACCTGAGCGCGCTGCGCATCCCGGCTACCGGCGAAGCGGTGCGGGAGGCCTTCGAGATGGGGCGCTACCTGCGGCTGGAGTACCTGCGCAAAAACCTGGCCACCCTCCGGAGCGACCGCAATATCTGGCTCTCGATCGTGGGGCTGGCGGTCTTCTGGGCGCTCAGCCAGCTGGTCATCGCCGCCTTCCCCGCCCACTACAAGACGCTCACGGGCGATGAGAACACGGTGATGATCCAGGGGCTTTTGGCCCTGAGCGCCGTGGGGGTGATCCTGGGCTCCCTGGTGGCGGGGCGCTATTCGCGGCTCCATATCGAGCTGGGCTTCGTCCCGCTGGGGGCGCTGGGGCTCTGGGGGGCGCTGAGCCTCCTGGCCGCTTCGGCGACGCCGTTTTGGATGGGGGCGGCGATCCTGGCCTTCGGCTTCTTCGGCGGGCTGGCCATTGTGCCGCTCAACGCCACGGTGCAGTTCCTGGCCCCCCTGGAGCGGCTGGGGACGATCCTGGCCGGCAGCAATTTCATCCAGAATATCGCCATGCTGGCCGCCCTGCTGGGGACCATCGTGCTGGTGCAGCTGGGGCTTTCGACCCTGGGGATCCTCCACACCGCCGCCTGGCTCACCCTGGCCGCGGCGCTCTACGCCATGAGCCAGCTGCCGCAGCTGGGGGCGCGGCTGATGCTCCTGCCGCTGCTGCACACCCGCTACCGCCTCGCCGTGGAGGGGCTGGAGCACCTCCCTCCCCGGGGCGGCGTATTGCTGCTGGGCAACCACATCAGCTGGATCGACTGGCTCATCCTCCAGGTCGCCTCCCCGAGGCGGATCACCTTCGTCATGGAGAAGCGGATCTACGAGCAGTGGTATCTGCGCTTCTTCCTCAAGCGCCTAGGGATGATCCCCATCTCCGGCTCCGCCTCCAAAGGGGCCATGGAGGCGATCCGGGAGCGGCTGCGCCGGGGCGAAGTGGTGGCCCTCTTCCCCGAGGGACGGATCAGCTACAACGGCCAGCTGGGGGAGTTCAAAAAGGGCTTCGAGAAGATCATGGAGGGGTGCGACGCCCCCATCGTCCCCTTTTACCTCCACGGGCTGTGGGGCTCCACCTTCTCCCGGGCCAACCCCCGCTACCGCCTCATCTCCCGCCACGGGGCGCGGCGGGATCTGCGGGTCCATTTCGGTGCGCCGCTGCCTTCCCATGCCGCCGCTTCGCAGGTCAAACAGGCGGTGCGGACCCTCTCGTTTGCGGCCTGGGAGGAGAGCATCGCTTCCCAGGAGCCGCTGCACTATCAGTGGCTCAGTCGGGCCAAGGAGCACCCCTTCCAGCGGGCGATCGCCGACGCCTCGGGGGCCGATCTGAACCGGGTGCAGCTCCTGAGTGCCGTGATCCTTTTTATCCGCGCCCTGAAGCCGCGGCTGCGGGGGCAGCGCAACGTCGGCGTGCTGCTGCCCAGCTCGGCTGCCGGCAGCATCGTCAACCTGGCCCTTCTGGCTCTGGGCAAGCGCCCGGTCAATCTCAACTACACCCTCAGCCCCGAAGCGATGGAGGCGGCGGTGGCCAAGGCCCATCTGCAGACCGTGGTCAGCTCCGAGCGCTTCCTCAAAAAGCTCTTCGCCAAGGGCTTCGACCCCGCCGCCTTACTGGGGGATCGGCTCCTCATGGCCGAGACGATCGGCACGGAATTCGGCAAAGCCGACAAGGCCCTGGCCTTCGCCGCCGCGCTGCTGCTGCCAGCTCGCCTCATCCGGGCCCTTTGGTTCGCCCCCGTGCGGCTCTGCGATCCGGCGACGATCCTTTTCAGCAGCGGGAGCGAAGGGACCCCCAAAGGGATCGTGCTCAGCCACAAGAATCTGCTGGGCAATATCAAGCAGACCAGTGCCATGCTCAACTTCGGCGACGAGGATCTGATCCTGGGATCGCTGCCGATCTTCCACAGCTTCGGCCTGACGGTGACGACGCTGCTGCCCCTGTGCGAAGGGATCCCGGTCGCCGCGGTCCCCGACCCCACCGATGCGCTGAGCGTAGGCAAGATGGCGGCCCGCTACGGGGCGACGATCCTTTTCGGCACTTCGACCTTCTTCCGCCTCTACGCCCGCAACCGCAAACTCCACCCCCTGATGTTCGCCTCGATCCGGATGGGGGTCGCCGGGGCCGAGAAGCTCAAGCCCGAGATCAAGGAGGCCTTCCGGGCCAAGTTCGGCGTGGAGCTCTACGAGGGCTACGGCGCCACCGAGACCTCCCCCGTCATAGCCGTCAACATGCCCGACATGCTCGATCCCGACACCTTCCGGGTGATCGTGGGCAACCGCCCCGGCACCGTGGGCCAGCCGCTGCCGGGCACCGTCATCCGCATCGCCGACCCCGAGACGCTCCAGGAGCTCCCCGTGGGCGAAGACGGCCTCATCATGGTGGCCGGGGTGCAGGTGATGGAGGGTTACCTGGACGACCCGGCCAAAACCGCCGAAGTGATCGCCGAAGTGGAGGGCATGCGCTTCTACAAGACCGGCGACAAGGGCCACGTGGACGAAGAGGGATTCATCACCATCGTCGATCGCTACAGCCGCTTCGCCAAGATCGGCGGCGAGATGATCAGCCTGGGGGCGGTGGAGGAGGCCCTGGGGCGTGTATTCGGCGAAGAGATCGAAACCGTCGCCATCGCCCTGCCCGACGAGAAAAAGGGCGAAACGGTGGTGCTCCTCTACAGCGGCGATCTTGGCCCTGAAGCGGTGGCCGAGCGGATCAAATCCTCCGACCTCGCCCCCATCATGCAGCCTTCGCGCATTCAACGGGTCGAGACACTCCCCAAACTGGCCAGCGGCAAGGTGGATTTCAAAGGGGCGAAGAGGATGGCGGAGGAGATGACCGATCAGTAAACGTCGCTATGACTCCCGATATCGATCAGGATGATCACGTCGTCCTGGATGATGAAATCGAGCACCACCCGGTATTTCATATTGATCGAGACGGAGTAGAAGCCGCTCAGCTTTCCCCGGAGTTTGTGAAGTCGTAAGGAGGGGTGGTAGGGATCGCGGCTGAGGATCTCGAGGGTTTTTTTGTATTGGGGGTAGAGGTCTTTGTGTTTTTTGAAAAAGCGGACGACCTTTTTCTCATACCCCTCGGCGAAGCGTATTTCAATCACCCTTTATCGCCTCTTCGATGGCGTCGAAATGGCGTCGCAGATCGGTATGGTATCTGCCCGCTTCGATATCCTCCATCACCTCTTTGTGGGCTTTTTCGAGCTTGTAGGCTCTAAACTCTTCATACTCTTCAAAAGGAATGACGCAATATTTGTCCTTGCCCCGGACATTGATGATCACTTCACTGAAGCCATCGAGCAGCTTCTCGAAAAGCGAAACCCCTTTCTGCTTCACTTCGCTGGCCGTTACGGTCATAGAGTATCCTTAAAAGTACTTTTAAGAGTATTGTAGCATATTCTGTGAGCACTTCATTTTTTGTGTCCCCACGCTTTGCGGGGGACGGGTCGGAATGTATGATACAATGTATGAAAATTTTCATACAGGAGCCTCCGGTGATCAGAAAAACCGTATCACTCGATGAGAACATCCTTTTCGATCTCGAGCGGTGCGGAGCGCTGGAGAGGTTCAGCAACTTTTCCGAACTCGTCTCCATAGCGCTGCGGGAAAAGATCGAAAAGATCGAAGAAGAGAACTACCGCGCACAAATCGCCGCCGCGGCGAAGGATCCGATGGTTCTGGAGGATATCCGATCGGTCGAAGAGGATTTCCGCTACGCCGATAGCGAGTGGTAGGGATGCAGTTTGCCGTCTATTGGGCCGATCTCAATCCGGTCGTAGGCCGTGAACAGGCCGGCCGTCGTCCCGTCCTCGTGATTTCCAACGACATCGAAAACCAGATGGACAATGTCACGATCGTCCCGATCACATCCCGAAAACCGGGCCGCAGGATCTATCCCAACGAAGTGGGTTTCACACTGCTGGGCAAAGAGGCGATTCTGCTTTGCCATCAGATTCGAACGATCTCGAAACGACGCCTCAGCAAAAAGATCGGAACGCTTACGGAGCCCTCGCTTCGCGAACGAATCCTCCAGACCGTATGTAGGCGCGTAACGCCAGTATCACTATAAAATCTCTGAGCCACTTTTCATTCTCGTTCTCACGCAATCTATTGCAGCACGATAAGCTATCTATACTCAGGTATGCGTTCCCACCGGGGACGGTGGGAACGAGTCGGAAAGGAGAGCATACTTGTCTCTGCAACCGGCATCGAAAAAGACAACCGGCCTATTCTTTATCATCACGGATTTCCTATCGTTAAAACTTGGAGGTCTACCGTAGTCCATCTTTTGCAGTCGCAACGTTTCTCTCAAAAACTTTCTGAAAGAGGACTCGAAGGCTATGCCTTTCCCTTTGAGCCCAACGGGGAGGTTGAAATAGAGTTGGAAACTCATCTCTTCGTGTTCTTTCCTTTTGAATTCTCTGAGCTCTTCCAAGCTCATTCTCTTTTTTCGCTCCATTGTCTTCTCCTTGATACTTTTTTATCGTTTTTCTCAGGAGATGAGCAGATCGGGCGGGATCTCCTTCCCCCCGACGCTCAAAACGGCTCCCCCTTCGTCCAGATTACGGGAAAGCTCTTCGATCAGATGCCCTTTGGTATCGAAGCGAAACGTCCTGCCGTCGAGGTGGTGGTAGCGGTATTCGTGGATCTTCCCCCAAAGATTGAGTTTCCCTCCGGTGTTTCGGTAATGTTCCCGGATTATTTGGCTTACTTCCTGCAAAGTCTCTCTCAGGCTTCGGTCATAGACCGCCTCTTTGTCCAGAGCGATGCGGCGTTTTCCCTCCATGAAGGCCAGGGCGAAGATCGGTTCGTTCTTTCTTCTGAAACGGGTATCGACGAAAATATAGGGTGGCAACAACTGGGAGAGGATCGCACGGCGTTTGGCCTCTGCTTCGACGATCCGGTCGATTACATCTGGATCGACTCCGGCAAGAGAGGCGAGCTTTTTGGCGAAGCTTTCGGAGCTGTGGACGAAGTCGTAATGGCCGTGCGCCAACCAATTCCGCAGCGATCCCGCGCCCAGAAAGGCACGCAGGCTCTCCTCTCCTTTTCGGAGATCGTGATAGCCCAGTGAGCGCAGCAGCTCTTTGCGGTCGGTTTCTTTGACGAAGCGCACAAGGGTGTCATAAGTTCTCATAATTTACCTCCTTGTGAACCCAAAATTTGCATTAGACTTCACGCCATCTACATCGATCATCGGTGACATGGGCGATCCGTCCAAAGCCTCGACGCACCTTACAGGTGCGCCTACGTTTTGGACGAACACCCTTGCCAACCTAGCATCGGCATATCTGTCGCAAACTCTACTGTAAAATTTGGGTTGAATAGAGGCAATAAAACGGTCGAGGTTTCGGGAATCGAAACGGTGAAGGTTTTATTGTCCTAAGTCACCCGATGCGGTGACAGATTACGGTGACTGCCGACGACACATTTTTTTCGACAGGCCGAGGGTGTCTCTTAATTGAGATATCGCTATTTTAGCATGAGGTTTTGACAACCTAGTGTCACATGAGTCCGGACGGAGTCGTGGGATTTTCTCGATTCAGCAGTATTGGTGTATAAAAGATTTAGGGAAATATCGAAAAGGAGGAAGGGAATGAAAACGAAAAGACTCTTTTTTGTAACACTGTTGTATTTTGGCATGCTGATAATGAGCGGATGCGGCGGTGGGGGCAACGGAGAGGGCCCCCGGCGGGACAATAAAGAGGTCGCATGGTTTTTGAGCCAACATGAAGATTTGAAAGAGAACTACTTCGTGGGAAAATTCGGAGTCGACAGCAACCCTCCGGGGTGGGATACCGGAGCCTACATGCGTGCCTATATCGATATGTACGAGGCGACTCATGATGTGAGGATCTTGAGGAAATTGAATGAGCTGTTGAAGATCGTCGCCGATGGGAATGACGTGGTGACCGGACGGATTGATGAGCGTACCGGTACCGTGCTTCCGGGGTGGGGGACCCGAGCCTACGACTACGGTCCGGACGGGGGAGAGCGCTATTCGGATATGTTGACCAATGCACTTTTTGCCTATCCTCTTGCCTCCTTTGTCCGTATCGTAAGAGAGAATCCCGCTCTCGGAGATGAATTTGGTGCGGATGCACAGAGATACGAAAAGATGGTGCGTGAGCTCTACCGGGTACAAAAGCCCTTTGTTACGTCGAAGGATTCTCCGTATCCGGATGGGACGACGGGGGCATGCTATGCCTATCCGGAGAATTATTACGAAGACAAACAAAATTATTCCGGGCACGAGGCCCCGATCAATTTGACGGTGATCATCGCCGAACCTCTGGTCGAACTCTATCGTGCAAGCGTAGCGGAGGGAAGACCGAACGATGCATACAAAACTACGGTCGAAAAGGTCGCCGACTACATCTGGTGGAACATGCGGATCAAAACGACGGCGCAGAAGGATCGGTATCTCGTCTGGTACTACTGGCCGGACGACATCGATCCCGATACGATCCGGATGGAGGATCTGACGCACGGAGCGCGTCTGGCCGAATTTGTCGTTACCCTGCACGATGCCGGTTTGCGGAAACGATGGACGCAAAAGCGGATGCAATACCTGGCCAATACCTTTACCTGCGGTGCTCTCATCGATGATACGACCTTCGCCAACTATATCGACGGGACGGGAGGAGTCTACGAAGATGATGCCGCGACTCTCTACGAATGGCTGGTGCTGCAGCGATACTCCCGAGCCTCGTCCCGAAAGTCGATCCTCTACTATCTGGAAAAAGCGATGAGAGAGGAGGGGGAGAGTAGAAAGTACAATCTCGCCGTCTTCGCCAAATTCGTGCGCTACGGGAAAGAGTGAGAAAAGCCCTCTGCTTCATTCGTTCAAAATACTCCACTCATAAAAGGGCATCGCTTCGAAATCGATGGTGCCGATACGGAAAGCGTAGCGGTTGGAGACGGTGACGACGGAGACTTTCGCTACGTCGAGTTTTTGAAAGCGGGAGTATTGCTTCTGGGCTTTGTGCCAAAACTGCTCTTCGTTTTCGAAGGGGGAGGGGAGGATCAGCTCCCGGCTCTCATCGAGTCGGTATCCGAAGCTTCCGGCGGAGTGGAAAGGGAAACCGTGTTTGAGCAGGGCGAGGGCGATCATCGCGTCGAAAGTGGCGAGGAAGGGTTGGCGTTTGTTGAGGTAGCGGGTGAGGACGAAGTCGTAGAGGATGAGCTTTTTTCCGCTTCCGCCGTCGATCTCGGGGATGAGAAAGAGGAGCTTCTCGGCCTCGAAGCGTTTGAGCGCGGCGTAAGTCCAATCCTTGGAGATGCGGAAATACTCCCGCGCGGTGGTGTAGATCTGATGCGCGCTCACGCGTCGTCCCTGGAAGCGGGCCAGAATCAGCAACAGACGGCT
>JALWNT010000082.1 GCA_027080995.1 Campylobacteraceae bacterium
TGGGAGATGAGGGAGGCTTCGCCCCCAATCTGAGCAACAACGAAGAGCCGATCCAAGTGATCATGCAAGCAATCGAGCAGGCGGGTTATACTCCCGGCGAAGATGTCGTCATCGCGTTGGACGTCGCCTCCAGTGAACTGGTGGGAGAAAACGGCAAATATGTCCTCAAATCCGAAAACCGGGAGCTCAACAGCAGCGAAATGATCGACTATTACGAGGATTTGGTCGCCAAATACCCCATCGTCTCCATCGAGGATGGACTCAGCGAAGACGATTGGGAGGGGTGGAAAGAGTTGACCGAGCGTCTGGGTGACAGGATCCAACTGGTCGGTGACGACCTCTTCGTCACCAACGCCAACATCCTGGCCCAGGGGATTGAAATGGGTGTGGCCAACTCCATCCTCATCAAGCCCAATCAGATCGGTACGGTAAGTGAAACGATGTTGACTGTCCGCCTGGCTCAGCGCAACGGGTATACCTGTGTCATGAGCCACCGCTCCGGAGAGAGCGAAGACAGTTTCATTGCCGATTTTGCCGTGGCGCTCAACACAGGAGAGATCAAAACCGGTTCCACCGCCCGCAGCGAGCGGATCGCCAAATACAACCGTCTGCTCTCCATCGAAGAGGAGTTGGGTGAGTATGAATACCTGGGCAGCGAACTCTTCGGCGCGTGAAAGAGTGGAATTCTGAAGGGAAAACGCCAAGGGAAGAGGAGGGGAAGTGGTATATCTTTTCCTTCCGCAGCCTTCTTGCGATTGCGATCGGTATCGTTCTCTTCGTGCTTTACGTGAAAATTCTTCTTTTTGGTAACAATTCTTTGGAGGTCCTTCGCTCATTGGAAGCCGAAAAAACGAAGCTGCTGCAGGAGCGTAGCACCCTTCGCGAAGCCAATCAGGCTCTGCAGAAACACTACTTCGAATTGCTCCAGATCACCGGCGGGTAACTTCTATTTCTTTCCCCGTATTTTTTTCCGATAACGACTGAGAAATTTGATCGCCGTCATGGCGACGATGACTTCGAAGAGACTCGCCAGGATCAGTGTGTAGTAGGTCAGAATTCCGATCGAACCCGATTCGTACCCGATGGTGGCGACGGCGATGAGCAGGGTCAGAGGCATGGAGAGGGCGACGGCCATCATCAAGCCGTCGATTTGGCTGTAAATTTTGCGCAGATGGTAGGCAGCGAGTATCCGGATGCCGATCATGACCGCGGTGATGCTCAACGCGCCGGTGACAACGCCGCGATAGAGTAGAGCCTGCAGATCAAAAGAAGCCCCTACATGGATGAAAAACAGAGGCACCAAAAAGCCGAAGCCGAGACTTGAGAGTTTCTCTTCGAGCTGTTTTTCGTGATGAAAAAAGGCGGAGATGGCGACGCCGGCGATGAAAGTTCCCAAGGCGAGTTCGAGATCCAATGCCAGCATCGCTGAAATGAGGATGAAAAAGAGCGCCATCGCCATACGAACGTCCTGATCGGAACTGTCGATGGTGGGCATCAGTTTCTTTTTGAGTTCGGGAAACCACCAAAAGAGTAGATTGAGAAGATGATAAGCCAGATAAATGGCGACGATGAAGAGCAGAAGATAGAAGAGCTTGACGAGGAGTGGGAGCCCGAAACCGACGGTACTGGCGGCGTCGAAGATCGTCAGGGTGGCGATGCTGGCGATCTCCCCCATGACCCCGACGATGATGGCGAGATTGAGCCAGGGTTCTTTCTTTCCGTAGATTTTGGAGAGAGAAGCGACCAGGCCGATCGAAATCAGCGGCAGAGAGATGATGACGATGGAGTTGAAACGCAGCAGTGTCCCCGCTGCTACGGCAAGCAGACCGAGTGTCAGGACAAAAAGGAAAGCTTTGCGAATCAAGACTCTGGAGCTGTTGAGGATCTGTTTGAGATCGACTTCGAGGCCCGCAAGGAACATCAGATAGAGGAAGCCCACCTCGGCGATGAGGTCGAAGTATTCGTTCTCTCCGATAAAACCGAAGTAGGCGAGCAGGGATCCCAGGACGATTTCGACCGGAGCCGTCGGAGTCTTGAGGATCTTGGCCAAAAAAGGTGAGAGCCAGATTAGCAGAGAGAGGGTAAGGATCAGTTCGATGCCGTTATGATGCATGACAACTTTCGGCGACGGTGTAGCCGAGCTCTTCAAGGCGCCGGCGGTCTCGATCGGGCGCTTCACCCTCGGCGGTGAGGTAATTGCCCAGAACGATGGCGTTGGCCCCCGCATCGAAGAGCTCCTTCTCCCGGCCGGAGAAGAGCGCTTCACGCCCGGCGGCGACCATAAGGATGGAGAGCCGGGGCATCTTGCGCGCTGCGGTGCGGACGATTTCCAGCGCTTCGGAGTGTCCAAGAGTCCGTTCGGGGATCGGCAGAGCGGGATTGGGGAGATAGAAATTCAGCGGAACGGAGTCGGGGCGCAACTTGGCAAGACTCTCGAGCAGATCGAGACGGTCTTGGGGACGTTCGCCCATACCGAAAATCCCTCCGCTGCACAGAGAGAGTCCGACCGATTTGACCGCTTCGCAGGTGGCGTAACGCTCCTCCCAGCTATGGGTTGTACAGATGTGGGGATAGTAACGCCGTGAGGTTTCGAGATTGTGGTTGTAACTTTGGATCCCGTGGGCTTTGAGATGGCGCAGTTGCTCTGCGGTCGCCGTACCGTTGCAGGCGATGAGCCGCAGATCGGGCAGTGCCTTGGTGAGCAGCCGTGCCGTACGGGCGATGTACTCCGTCTTGGTGTCGTCGAGGCCGAGGCCCGCGGTGACGAGGCAGTAGCCCAGAGCCCCCTGGGAGTGAGCCTCTCTGGCTTCGGAGAGAACCGTTTCGGGATCCTTGAAGCTGTAGCGCTCTATTTTGGCTTTGTAGCGGGCACTCTGGGTACAGAATTTGCAATCCTCCGCACAACTTCCGCTCAGTACATTGTTGATAGCGCAGAGAAAAATCGTCCGCATTCTCCTCCCTTCGGTTTTTTTGATTTGTCATTATACCCGGGAATCCGAAGGTGATCGCCTAAGTGGAAGGAATGGGAATTTCGGGATAATATCGGTATTGGTATCGGAAGGAGGCGAGGTGTTGAAGGTGTTTGGAGTGTGGATGGTGATCGGTCTGGTCTGTCTGCAGGGGGGAGCGATTATTCTTTTGGATAC
>JALWNT010000083.1 GCA_027080995.1 Campylobacteraceae bacterium
AGGAGTTCGCCAAACTCTTCGAGCTGGCCAAAATCGATCAGGACGGCAAAACAGTCCTCTACGACGGCAAGACCGGAGAGCAGATCAAAGAGAGGGTCAATGTCGGTTATATGTATATGCTCAAGCTCCACCACCTCGTCGACGAAAAGGTCCACGCACGGAGCACCGGCCCCTACTCGCTGGTGACTCAGCAGCCCGTCGGAGGAAAGGCGCTCTTCGGAGGCCAGCGCTTCGGAGAGATGGAAGTGTGGGCACTGGAGGCTTACGGTGCGGCTCATACCCTCAAAGAGATGCTGACCATCAAATCCGACGACGTCGACGGCCGGGCTCGAGCCTATCGAGCCATTACCCGGGGAGAAAGCGTTCCCGAGTCGGGTATTCCCGAGACAATGTTCGTCCTGACCAAAGAGCTGCAGGCTCTGGGTATGGACGTCGAACTCTACGAGAAGAAAAAAGAAGAAGAGGGTGAATATGAGTAAGCACATGGAAAACCTGGTCCCCATCGATATGAGCGGGGAGGAGCGTCCCAAGGATATCGCGGCCCTGCAACTGCGAGTGGCCAGCCCTGAGAAGATCCTCTCCTGGAGTTATGGAGAGGTTAAAAAACCCGAAACGATCAACTACCGGACTCTCAAGCCCGAACGCGACGGCCTCTTCTGCGCCAAGATCTTCGGCCCGATCCGGGATTACGAGTGTCTCTGCGGTAAATACAAAAAGATGCGCTACAAAGGCGTCGTCTGTGAAAAGTGCGGCGTCGAAGTGACCAGCTCCAAGGTACGCCGAGACCGAATGGGCCACATCGAACTCGTGGCTCCCGTCGCGCACATCTGGTACGTCAGCTCCCTCCCCTCCCGGATCGGGACACTGCTCGGCGTCAAGATGAAGGATCTCGAGCGGGTCCTCTACTACGAAGCCTACATCGTCAAAACCCCCGGTGAAGCGAGCTACGACAGCGAAGGAGGCAATCCTGTCAAGAAGTTCGACGTCCTCAACGAAGAGCAATTTCAGCAGCTCAACCGCCACTTCGCCGATACGGGCTTCGATGCACGGATGGGCGGGCAGGTGATCAAAGAGCTTCTCGAAGAGCTCGACCTTGTCGAAATGTTGATGCAGCTCAAAGAGGAGATCCAAGCGACCCGCTCCGAAGCCAAACGCAAAACCATCGTCAAACGACTCAAAGTCATCGAAGCTTTCCTCGACTCGGGCAACCGTCCCGAGTGGATGATGCTGACGTATCTGCCGGTCATGCCGCCCGATCTACGCCCTCTGGTTGCCCTCGACGGCGGCAAATTCGCCGTCAGCGACGTCAACGACCTCTACCGTCGGGTCATCAACCGCAACCAACGTCTCAAGCGCCTGCTGGAGCTCGAAGCTCCCGAGATCATCGTCCGCAACGAAAAGCGGATGCTTCAGGAGGCGGTGGACGCGCTCTTTGACAACGGACGCCGGGGCAACGCCGTCAAAGGCGCCAACAAACGCCCCCTCAAATCCCTGAGTGAAATCATCAAAGGAAAGCAGGGACGTTTCCGCCAGAATCTGCTCGGAAAACGGGTCGACTTCTCCGGCCGTTCAGTCATCGTCGTCGGCCCCGACTTGCGGATGGATCAATGCGGTCTGCCCAAGCGGATGGCTCTGGAGCTCTTCAAGCCCCATCTGATGGCCAAACTGGAGGAGAAGGGCTACGCCACGACCCTCAAGCAGGCCAAAAAGATGATCGAAATGAAGACCAACGAAGTCTGGGAGTGCCTCGAAGAGGTGGTCGAAAGCTATCCGGTTCTCCTCAACCGGGCGCCGACACTGCACAAACTCTCGATCCAAGCCTTCCACCCCCGTCTGATCGAAGGCAAAGCGATCCAGTTGCATCCCCTTGTCTGTGCAGCCTTCAACGCAGACTTCGACGGAGACCAGATGGCGGTCCACGTCCCTCTCTCCGACGAAGCGATCGCCGAAGCGAAGATCCTGATGCTCAGCTCGATGAACATTCTATTGCCCGCTTCCGGTAAGGCGATCGCCGTGCCGTCGCAGGATATGATTTTGGGACTCTACTACCTCTCACTGGAAAAGGCGGAGGTCAAAGGGGCGCACAAGCTTTTCGCCAACGTCGATGAAGTCTTCATCGCCTACGAGCAGCAGACCCTGGATCTTAACGCGCGGATCCGTACCGTCGTCGACGGGAGCATCGTTACAACGACCGTCGGTCGATTGATCCTCAAATCGATTATGCCTGACTACGTCCCCGCGAGCCTCTGGAACAAAATCCTTAAAAAGAAGGACATCGCCAATCTGGTCGACTACATTTACAAAAATAGTGGAATCCGATTGACGGCGGAATTCCTGGACAACCTGAAAAACATGGGATTTGAATACGCGACCCGCACCGGAGTCTCCATCTCCATCGATGACATTAAGACACCCGAGTCGAAAGAACGGATCGTCCAAGAGGCCAAGGAGAAGGTGTACGAAATACAGAAGCAGTTCGCCGCCGGTCTGCTCACCGAGCAGGAGCGCTACAACAAGATTATCGACATCTGGACCGACGCCAACAACACCATCGCCGACGAACTGATGAAGCTGATCAAATCGGACAAAGAGGGCTTCAACTCCGTCTATATGATGGCCGACTCCGGGGCCCGTGGTTCCGCCGCCCAGATCCGCCAGCTCTCCGGAATGCGGGGATTGATGGCCAAGTCCGACGGATCGATCATCGAAACCCCCATCACTTCCAACTTCCGAGAAGGTCTCAACGTCCTGGAGTACTTTATCTCCACGCACGGAGCCCGGAAAGGTCTGGCGGATACGGCGCTTAAGACCGCCAACGCCGGATACCTGACCCGGAAGCTCATCGACGTCGCGCAGAACGTCAAAGTCTCGATGGAAGACTGCGGGACCCACGAAGGAGTCGAAGTCTTCGATATCCTCGTCGGTAACGAATTGATCGAATCTCTGGCGGATCGGGTCTACGGGCGGATCCTCGCCAAAGAGGTGATCGATCCCGTCACCAACGAAGTGCTCCTGGCCGAAGGACAGATGGTCGGAGAGGAGGAGGCCCGCCTCATCCGTGAAGCGGGAGTCCGCTCCGTCGTTATGCGTGCGCCGGCGACCTGCAAAGCCCCCAAAGGGATCTGTGCCAAGTGCTACGGCCTCAATATGGCCGAAAACCGTCTCGTCAAACCCGGCGAAGCGGTCGGAGTCATCGCCGCCCAGTCGATCGGAGAGCCCGGAACCCAGCTGACCCTGCGGACCTTCCACACCGGTGGTACCGCTACCGCAGGCAAAGAGGAGCGCCAGGTCGTCGCCACCAAAGAGGGCTTCGTCCGCTACTACAACCTGGCCGTCTACCGCAACCGTGAAGGCAAACTGATCGTCGCCAACCGTCGTAACGCCGGGGTCCTCCTCGTCGAACCGAAGGTCAAGGCACTCTTTGACGGAAAGCTTTCGGTCGTCAACACCCACGACGAAGTGATCCTCCTACTCAAAGGTGAGCACGAAGAGAAGCGTTATACCTTCCGCCGCAACGACGTCGCCCGCGCCAACGAACTCGCCGGTGTCGGCGGTAAGATCGAAGGGAAAATCTTCCTCCCCTACGGCAACGACGAAACGATCAAGCAGGGCGACTCCATCGCCGAAGCGATCAAAGAGGGGTGGAACGTCCCCAACCACATCCCTTTCGCCAGCGAGCTGAAAGTCGAAGACGGAGCACCCGTCACCCAGACCGTCCGCGCAGATGCCCGCGGCCGCGTCAAATTCTTCCTCCTCGAGGGGGATTATCTCGAGCCGACCGATACGATCAAAAAAGGTGAACCGGTTGTCGAAAAAGGCCTCTTCGCCGTCATTGTCGACGATGAGAACCGGGAAGCGGCGCGGCACTACATCTCTCGCGGCTCCATCGTCCAGGTGGACGCAGGCGAAAGCGTCGAACGCGGAGATGTGATCTCCCACCCGGAGGAAGAGACCCAGGTGGTCATCGCCGAGTGGGATCCCTACTCCGAGCCGATCATCGCCGAGCAAAACGGTGTCGTCAAATTCGAAGACATCATTCCCGGCACCACCGCCAGCGAGCAGTTCGACGAAGTGACGGGCGAATCACGTCTGGAGCTCAACGAGTACATTCCCGCCAGCTACAAGCCGGCGATCATCCTGGCGACCGAGAGCGGAGAAATCATCCGCTACCAGCTCGATCCCAAGACCATTCTCTTCGTCCAAGACGGGGAAGAGGTCAGTATCGCAGACATTCTGGCCAAGAAACCGAAAGCCGCGATCAAATCCAAGGATATCACCGGAGGTCTGCCGCGGGTTTCCGAGCTCTTCGAAGCCCGCCGCCCCAAAGACATCGCCCTCATCGCCAAAATCGACGGGGTCGTCAGCTTCGGTAAGCCCTTGCGCGGCAAGGAACGGATCATTATCACCGGCGACAACGGCCAAGTCACCGAGCAATTGGTGGACAAAGGCAAAACGATTCTTGTCCATCCCGGCGAATATGTGCACACCGGGGAGCGCCTCACCGACGGACTTGTCTCCAGTCATGACATTCTCGAAGCCCTGGGAGAAAAAGCGCTCTACGAATACATCGTCAGCGAAGTCCAGCAGGTCTATCGCCGCCAGGGGGTCAACATCTCCGACAAGCACATTGAGATCATCGTCTCGCAGATGATGCGCCAGGTCAAGATCGTCGACAGCGGCGATACCCGCTTCATCGGCGGAGACATCGTCTCCCGTCGGAAATTCATCGAAGAGAACGAGCGGATCATCCAGCTCGGCGGAGAGCCTGCAATCGCGGAACCGCTGCTGGTCGGAATCACCCGAGCCGCGGTCGGTGCGGACAGTATCATTTCCGCCGCTTCCTTCCAGGATACGACCAAGGTCCTGACCTCCGCATCCATCGCGGGAACCGTCGACCACCTGGAAGACTTGAAAGAAAACGTCGTGATCGGCCGACTGATCCCTGTCGGAACGGGGATGGTCGAATTCGGAAAACTCAAATTCTACACGGCGGAATGATCATCGTCCTTTACCGTGTGAAGGGGGCGGATGTCCCTTTTTGTCGTTAGCATCTTGCTTTTTTGTTTTTAACTTCTTTTAATCAATTTTAACTATAATTACGGCCTATTTTTCCGTCGGTACACCTCGGCCGAGAGTTTTGTGAACTTTCGATCGAGGTGTAGCCACCCGGATTCGATTCTCGAGAGAGAAAAAAACATTTTTGAACGAAAGGATACTGATTTGCCTACTATCAACCAGTTGATCCGCAAAGAGCGGAAAAAGGTGATCAAGAAATCGAAATCACCGGCACTCGTAAACTGCCCCCAGCGTCGCGGCGTCTGCACCCGCGTCTATACCACGACCCCCAAGAAGCCGAACTCCGCGCTTCGTAAGGTCGCAAAAGTCCGCCTTACCAGCGGCTTTGAAGTCATCTCCTACATCGGAGGAGAGGGCCACAACCTGCAGGAGCACTCCATCGTCCTCGTCCGTGGCGGACGGGTCAAAGACCTCCCCGGTGTGAAGTATCACATCGTCCGCGGTGCGCTGGATACCTCCGGTGTCGCTAACCGGAAGCGTGCCCGCTCCAAATACGGAACCAAGCGTCCCAAGTAAGTTGGGAATTTTCGGCCAGCGTCGCGGCCTCGCCGCCAATCCAGGCCCGCTCGTCCATCCTTCGTGGAGCCGGGCTTGAGTAAATCGTTTCGATTGAAGAAAGGAAAAGTCGATGAGAAGAAGAAGAGCTCCCCAGCGTCCGGTCCTGCCGGATCCCGTTTACGGCAGCAAAGTGCTGACCAAGTTTATCAACAAAGTTATGCTCGACGGCAAGAAGAGCATCGCCCAGAAGATCATGTACGAAGCCCTCGAGAGAATCGAATCCAAAACCGGTGAAAAGGGCATCGACGTTTTCAACAAAGCGATGGAAAACGTTCGCCCCGTCATGGAAGTCAAAAGTCGCCGGGTCGGCGGTGCCACCTACCAGGTCCCCGTCGAAGTCCGCCCCGTCCGCCAGCAGTCGCTGGCGATCCGCTGGATCGTCGACGCCGCCCGCAAGCGCAACGAGCGCACGATGGTCGAGCGCCTCTCCAACGAGTTGATGGACGCCGCCACCGAAAAGGGCGCCGCCTACAAGAAAAAAGAAGACACTTACAAAATGGCCGAGGCGAACAAAGCTTTCGCCCACTATCGCTGGTAAGACCAAGGAAAGAATATGCCCAGATCACACCCTATCGAAAAAGTACGCAATATCGGAATCGCGGCGCACATCGACGCCGGGAAGACCACCACCACCGAACGGATCCTCTTTTACACCGGCGTCAGCCACAAGATCGGTGAAGTCCACGACGGTGCCGCCACGATGGACTGGATGGAGCAGGAGCAAGAGCGCGGGATCACCATTACCTCCGCGGCGACCACCTGTGAATGGAAAGGCGTCCAGATCAACATCATCGACACTCCGGGCCACGTCGACTTCACCATCGAAGTCGAGCGCTCGATGCGTGTCCTCGACGGCGCGGTCGCCGTCTTTTGTTCCGTCGGTGGCGTCCAGCCCCAGTCGGAGACCGTCTGGCGCCAGGCCAACAAGTACCACGTCCCCCGTATGGTCTTCGTCAACAAGATGGACCGTACCGGTGCCGATTTCTTTGAGGTCGAGCGCCAGATCAAAGACCGCCTCAACGCCAACCCCGTTCCCATCCAGATCCCCATCGGTGCCGAAGAGAACTTCAAGGGTGTCGTCGACCTCGTCGAGATGAAAGCGGTCATCTGGGACGACGATCAGAGCCTGATGGGTCAAAAGTACGAAATCGTCGACATCCCCGAAGATTTGGTCGAACTGGCCGAAGAGTATCGGGAAAAGATGATCGAAGCAGTCGCGGAGACCAGCGATGAGCTTCTCGACAAGTACATGGAGGGCGAAGAGCTCACCAAAGAGGAGATCAAAGCAGGCCTCAAGCAGGGATGCATCGACTTGAGTATCGTTCCGATGACCTGCGGTACCGCCTTTAAGAACAAAGGGGTCCAGACGCTTCTCGACGCGGTTGTCGACTATATGCCGGCTCCGACCGAAGTCCCCCCGATCAAGGGACAATACGAAGACGGCACCGAAGTTCTCGTCGAGTCGACCGACAACGGCCCCTTCGCCGCGTTGGCGTTCAAGATCATGACCGACCCCTTCGTAGGGCAGCTCACTTTCATCCGGGTCTACCGCGGGATTTTGAACTCCGGTTCTTATGTCTACAACACCAGCAAAGATAAAAAAGAGCGGATCGGTCGTCTGCTGCGGATGCACTCCAACAAACGCGAAGAGATCAGCGAACTCTACGCCGGAGAGATCGGCGCCGTCGTCGGCCTGAAGTATACGCTCACCGGTGATACCCTCGCCGACGAGAAAGACAAAGTCATCCTCGAGAAGATGGAATTCCCCGATCCCGTCATCTCCGTCGCCGTCGAGCCCAAGACCAAAGCCGACCAGGAGAAGATGGGTGTCGCTCTGCAAAAACTGGCGCAGGAGGATCCCTCTTTCCGTGTCACCACCGACGAAGAGTCCGGGCAGACCATCATCTCCGGAATGGGCGAACTTCACCTCGAGATCCTCGTCGATCGGATGATGCGGGAATTCAAGGTCGAAGCGGAAGTCGGCGCACCTCAGGTCGCTTACCGCGAAACGATCAAAGCTCCCGTCAACCAGGAGTACAAGTACGCCAAGCAGTCCGGCGGACGCGGACAGTACGGTCACGTCTTCCTCAAGATCGAGCCCCAGGAGCAGGGTGCCGGGTACGAGTTTATCGACGAGATCAAGGGTGGTGTCATCCCCAAAGAGTACATCCCTGCCGTCGACAAGGGTATCCAGGAGGCGATGCAGCGGGGTATCCAGGCTGGCTACCCTGTCGAAGACGTCAAAGTCACTCTCTACGACGGAAGCTACCACGAAGTCGACTCGTCGGAGATGGCCTTCAAACTGGCCGGATCCATGGGCTTCCGTGAAGGAGCCAAGAAAGCCAACCCCGTCATCCTCGAGCCGATCATGAAGGTCGAAGTCGAAGTCCCCGAAGACTATATGGGTGACGTCATCGGTGATATCAACAAGCGCCGCGGACAGATCAACGGAATGGGCGACCGTGCCGGCAACAAGATCGTCGACGCCTTCGTCCCTCTGGCCGAAATGTTCGGTTATTCCACCGACCTGCGTTCTATGACGCAGGGGCGCGCGACCTACGCGATGGAGTTCGATCATTACGACGAAGTTCCCTCCAACGTCGCCAAAGAGATCATCGAAAAGCGCAACGGATAATGAAACGCTTTATGGCGTTTCAAGTTAATAGTAAATAATTTTGGAAGCGTCACGTTGTGACGGCTTCTATCTTTTTGTAAATGGCTCCGTTGGGGCATAGATCGCTTTCGTAGAGTGCAATTTCCGTTTTTATCTCTCCAATAATCTTTTCTCTATATATTTCTAAAAGCTCTTTATAGCCTCTCCAGTTTGTTATTCTTTTGATTCGGCAGAGTGTCACGTGGGGAGTAAATCGATAGAGTTCAAATCCCATACGCCGTATCTCGGCCGCTTTACGGTAGAGTACCTTCGCTTTTGATTTTGCGTAGAAGATATGGGGAGGATGTCCAAAGTTTCCTACTCCTTTGAGCGAAGCGGGACAACTAAGAGGATTGAGCTGACGCAGTCGTTCCCTCCACGGCGCGGCCGAGGGCTGCTCTCCGAGAAAAATCCAAGTCAAGTGGAGATTTGTCTCTTCGACCCATTTCCCCTCCACTACTTTGGAGAAATCCTTCTGGAACGAAGCATAATCATAAAAGACAATTGGTGAAGCGATAAAAAGACGCATAGCATATTGTGCCAAAAGATATACCGTTGATTCTGTATAATCTCTCTCATACAAAATCATCACAGCGATTCAAAATGGAACGAAATGAAAAAAGACAACATTCTTCTCATCGGATTTATGGGAGTAGGCAAAGGGACAACAGCCAGAGCCTATGCCAAAAAGTACGGTATCTACAACATCGATACCGACGATCTTATCGAATCCAAAGAGAACCGGAGAATCCCAAAGATTTTCAAAAAAAAGGGTGAAGCCTATTTCCGGAAACTCGAGCAAGAGACAGCCGACTGGATCGAGTGCTGCGTGCAAGGGACCCTGATCAGCTGCGGCGGAGGGTTTTATCAGGTCGAGAACCTTAAAAAATTAGGAATCATTGTACTGCTAGATGCCTCTTACGACTGGATCTATAAGCGTCTGAGTACCGCCAAAAATGCCAAAAACAAATTAGCAAAACGTCCTCTTTTCTCCGAGCCGAAAAAGGCGAAAAAGCTCTATAGCCAACGGGAAAAGGCCTATAAAAAGATAGCCGATCTAGTGATCAACGTCGAAGACAAACACCTTGACGAAATATTGGAAGAGATTCGGAAAGGGGTGGAGAAATTGAGGGTTGAGGGTTGAGAATTTTGGATTTTGGATTGAAAAGCCTGACAATGATTACCGGCGGAAACAAACGACCCGCTACCCACTCTTCCTCTCCAATTGTTCGATCCCCTTGTAGAGAGCCGTGAGGATCCCGAAGACGATCATCGTCGTGAAGATGCATTTGGGAGCCTGGTCGGCGAAGGTCCCGCCGCTGCGAAAGATATAAACCAGGAGAGCAAACCACAGGCCCACCATCCCGACCGCTACCACCCGTTTGAGCCAGCGATAAATCTCTGTTTTTTTTGTATCGGTATCCTGTTTCATCCGGGCATTTTAACCTATTTTGTTATAATCCCCCAAACCAATCGAAAGCAGGCGATGCAGGATTTCGAAACCTTTTTGGCCGACCATATGCCGACGGTCGATACGTTCCATCCCCAATACAACGAAGCGCTGCAGACGATGCTCCTCGCGGGAGGCAAACGTTTTCGCCCGCGGCTGCTGCTGGGCATCGTCGAAGCGTATCAGCCACTCTTGCTGGAGTCGGCGATGCACCCCGCCTTGGCGTTGGAAGTCTTCCACACCTACTCCCTGATCCACGACGATCTTCCCGCAATGGACGATGCGGCGCTGCGCCGCGGGCATCCCACACTGCACACCCGCTACGACGACGCTCTGGCGATTTTGGCGGGCGACGCGCTCAACACCCACGCGTTCGAGATTCTCGCTCAGAGCCCCTTTCGCGCCGACGTCCGCATCGAGCTGGTGCGGATCCTGGCCAAAAACGGCGGCAGCGGGGGAATGGTCCTGGGCCAGGCGATCGATCTGCATTTCGAGAAACACCCCCTGCATCTTGATGAGGTGCTCGAACTGCACCGGAACAAGACCGCCAAACTCATCGCCGCGTCGCTGGAGATGGGGGCCGTGATCGTCGGCCTCGAGCTCCCCGTACGCCGGGCGCTCTACGATTTCGGTATCGAGCTGGGCCTGCTCTTCCAGGTACAAGACGACATCCTCGACGCGACGCTAAGCAGCGAAGAGGCCGGAAAACCGACCAACCACGATCAGGACAAAAACAGTTTCATCACCCTGCTGGGTCTGGAGGGGGCTCAGGCTTACGCCGACGGGCTGGCCGAGAGCCTGGAGGAGCGTTTCTCCGGCTTCGAAGCGCCGCTGCGAAAAGCGCTGGAGCCGCTGATGCGGCAGTATCTCTTCCGGCACCGCACTCCGGTGAAAAAATAGAGGAGAAAAACCGATGCGCCGGTGGGGTGCGATCTGGACAGCTGGGCAAAAGGGATACCTCCCGGCCTTTCCGCTGTCCAGATCCCACCCCACGGATGGACAAGACGAGCAAAGAAGGATAAAAAGAATGTCGAACGAAATGCGCAAAAAAATGGCCGATACGATCCGCTTCCTCGCGGCGGATATGATCCAAAAAGCCAACAGTGGCCACCCGGGCGCCCCGATGGGCCTGGCGGACATCGCCGTAGTGCTCGGCGAACATCTGCGCCACAACCCCAAAAATCCCCACTGGCTCAACCGCGACCGTCTGGTCTTCTCCGGCGGCCACGCCACGGGCCTGATCTACAGTCTACTCTACCTCTGGGGCTACGATCTGAGTATGGAAGACCTCAAAAACTTCCGCCAGCTCGGCTCCCGAACGCCCGGGCATCCCGAATACGGCCACACGCCAGGCGTGGAGATCACCACCGGCCCTCTCGGGCAGGGAGTCGCCAACGCCGTGGGCTTCGCGATGGCCGAAGCCTACACCGCCAACAAAGTCAACTCCCCCACCTGCAAGCTTATCGACCACAAAGTCTACTGCTTCTGCGGAGACGGTGACCTGGAAGAGGGAATCAGCTACGAAGCGTGTGCCCTGGCGGGTCGCTTCGCCCTCAAGGATCTGATCCTGATCTACGACAGCAACCACATCACCATCGAAGGGGAAACCTCCATCGCCTGGAACGAAGATATCGAAAAGCGTTTCGAAGCCCAGAACTGGAAGGTGATCAAGATCAACGGCCACTGCTACGACGAGATCGACGCGGCCCTTACCGAAGCCAAGGCCAGCGACCGTCCCACCATCATCGTCGCCAACACCATCATTGGCCGCAAAGCGGTGGGCTTGGAAGGCAACCACGAAGTGCACGGCGCCCCCCTGGGTGAAGAGGTGATCAAAGTCTCCAAAGAGAAGGCCGGCTTCCCTCCCGAGGAGAGCTTCTACGTCCCCGAAGACGTCCTGCTGCGCTTCCGCTGTGCCGTGGAGCAGGGGGAGCTCTTTGAGAAGGAGTGGAAACATTTGCTCAAGCAGGCTCCATTCGCGGAGCAGAACGAGGCGCTGGAGCGGCTCTTGCATCCGAACTTCGAGGCGATCGACTGGCCCGATTTCAGTGAAACTCCCGAAATGGCGACCCGCGACAGCAACGGCCGGATTCTCAACGCGATCGCCCGGGCGATCCCCGGCTTCCTGGGGGGCAGCGGCGATTTGGCCCCCTCCAACAAAACCCACCTCAAAGATATGGGCGATTTCCCCCAGGGCAAAAATATGCACTTCGGGATCCGCGAACACGCGATGGGAGCCATCACCAATGCGATGGCCCTCTACGGCACCGTCATCCCCTTCAACGCCACCTTCTTCGTCTTCAGCGACTACCAGAAGCCCGCCGTACGGATCGCGGCCCTCTCGGGCATTCGCAACTTCTTCGTCTGGACCCACGACAGCATCGGTGTCGGCGAAGACGGCCCCACCCACCAGCCCATCGAGCATCTGAGCCAATTCCGCGCGCTGCCCGACTTCTACGTCTGGCGCCCCGCCGACGCGACGGAAAACGTGGAAGCCTGGAAAGCGGCGCTGAAACTCGACAAACCCCAGGCCTTCGTCCTGAGCCGCCAGAAACTCAAAACCCTCAAACCCCAAAAAGACTTCGGCGACGTAAGCCGCGGAGCCTACATCGTCAAAAAGCGCGAAGGGGCGGTCCTGACGATTATGGCCAGCGGTTCGGAGCTGATGCCCTCTTTGCAAGCCGGCTGCTTCCTCGAGCAGATGGGTCTGCCTGCCAACATCGTCTCGGTGCCCTGCTTCGATCTCTTCGACGAGCAGGACGCAGCGTACAAAAACGCCGTCATCGACCCCGCGACCAAAGTCCTCGCCGTCGAAGCGGCCCGGGGGATCGAATATTACAAATACGCCGACGATGTTCTGGGGATGGAGACTTTCGGCGCTTCAGGCCCCGGCGGAGAGCTTTTCAAACATTTTGGCTTCACGATCAAGAACATCAAAGCCCGCGCCGCCGCGCTGATGGGAGTGGAGAACAAAACGGTCACGATCGAAAAGCTGGGAGAAGCGTAAGTCAGAGAGGAGTGAGGAATCTGCTTTTTCACTCTTTTTGTTTCTTTGGATTCGATTTTCTTCAAAATATTTTTGTTGAGATCCGTAGGTTTGGCCCCGCCAAACGTCTCCTGGGACAATTTATTTTTTTTGAGGGAAGATTCTCTCTTCGATAAAGCACTTCCGAAAAACCCCGTAGTCTCGTAGAAGGTCTGTCCCCGTGACGTTTGACACGGTCAAACCTACGTTTTACACCTTGCTTGTCACATTCCCCCGAAACTTCCCATATCAAAACGCTCGCCGGTCTTTTGTACGTGGAGATAGAGGTGCCAGGCACGGTAGATGTTGACGGCGATCCAGGCGAAGGAGGCGCCGAGCAGTATCCCGGCCAGGGGCCATAGACGCGAATCGAAAGCGGCGACGAGGGCGACGAAAATCGTCGTCGAATGGATCGCGAGATGGCGCATCGCGTTTTTGGGGTGGATCACCTCGTGCATCATCGGCGCGGTGAAGTACCCCTGGGCGTTGAGGTGAAACCAGGTCAGAAACGGGACGATCTTGTAAGCCATAGCCAGGACGACACTGAGGGCGAAACTCGTGTAAAGCACATAAAGCATCGTTGTCAAAGGCATTGACAAAACTGTCAGATTTCCGACGAGGAGAAGAAGCATAGCCGCGGCGAGAGAGCCCATCCCCAGGCGCCAGAACCAGACCGTCGCGTCGGTCAAGGGGCGTTGACGCATCGAAAGACGCCGCAGCGTCAGGAGCGCGTGGCTCAGGAGCAGCGCCGCGGCGAAACTCTCGATCCAGGGCTGCAAAGCCGGGGCGTTCAGTGCGGCGACGAGCTCGGCGGTGAGCGCCCCCGTCAGCAGCGCCGGCATCCATCGGGCGTAGCGCTTCGGATAGGGCGGCGTGACGTAGAACATTTCGATCACCTGGAAGCTGACGGAGACGATCAGCAGAGCGATCCACCCCAGCAGCCCCAGATCCAGGTGCAGCTGTTTTAGCGCGGGGAGATCTCCCCGCTCTATCCATCCTCCCAGCAGTGCAAGCATCCATCCTCCTACAATGACAAGTAGGAGGAGGTTGTAGAGGGAAAAGCCCATCCCCCGAGACGAAGGCGAATGGCTCGGCAAGCGATAGAGGCGCGAGAGCATCCGCACCGCTATTGGTAGCAGGCCGATACCCAGAAAGAGCAGAGCAAAGGCGTAGAGCACGGAAGAGGCCGTCGCAAAAGCGCTCAACAGAAAGATTGTCCCGAAAAGGATCGGATACAGGCTGCGGATCGCCGCTTTGACGGGATCGTGCAGCGCCACCCCGGCTAAAACCGGGAGCATCTGGAAAAGCGCCCCCAGCATAAAAGAGAGCATCACTCCCAGCGTCAGCATATGCGTCAGAATCAAAGCGTCCGGGGTGGAAGGATCCACGGCCGGCGCACCGGCGAAGAAGAGCCAGATCCCGGCGGCGATTCCCCAGAGGGAACCGGCCAGAAAAAAACGAAAGATCACGGAGATCGGCGGTGCCTGATCGAGGGAGAGTCCGCTGTTTTGGAACATAAGGCTCCTTTTCTGTAATTTTCTGTTTGAGACGCCGGAGGAGACGGAACGAAAAGCGCGCCTCTTATGCCTGAGGCCCGCTTCCGGAGAGAAACTCTTCGAGTCTGACCTCCCGGTTTCGGCTGATCAGGATATGCCACTCCCCCTTTTCGTCGCGACGTTCCAGGGTATTGAGGCCGTGCTCGCGGGCCAGGGCCATCAACGGGACGGGTTCGCGGCGGTGCAGCATATAGAGATAGCTCTCTTCATCCAATTCTCGCAGGATCGCGATCGCCCTCTCGAGCGGCTCGGGGTGTTCCATCTCTCTGGCATCGAGGAGACGGCAGGTCACAGCTCTACCTTCTCCATCTTTTCGACCAGATCGCTTTTTTCCGCAGGAGGGAGGACGCGGTCACACATCGCGTAGAGCATCTGCTCCTCTTTCATATTGTGTTGCTGCAGGAGGATCATCATCGATTCGGCGAGTGAAAGGTAGGCGTCTCGATCCTGTTTTTCGATCGCCTCGGCCATTTTGCCCACCAGTCCGCGGACCTGCTCGTGCTCGAAGCGCATCACCTGGGTCGGCCCTTCGCTCGATCCCGTTTTGGCTTCAAAAGCGGGGAAGAGCTCCTCCTCCTCTTTCTTGAAATGTTTCAAGGTTTCGTTGGCGAAATCGAGAAAGGCTTTCTCCGCGGCCTCCCACTCCCCCGAAGCGGCCAGTTTTTCCGCTTCGGCGAAGAGGCCGTCGCAGGATCGGTGCTCGTGGGTCAAATAGTTGGATATCTGCATCGGTGCTCCTTTGTAAGATGTGGCTTAGGCTTCGTCCGTCACCGCGGCGATTTTGCCCCAGAGCTCGGGAGTGGTAAGCATCGCTTCGACCCTTCCCTGCCAGAGCTCCTGGAATTTCCGCCGCTCTTCGGGCAGCGCTTCCCCGCGCAGCGCCTTTTGCATCAGGGGCATCATCTCGGGAGAGCCGCCCACGACGGAGGTGTCCAGGCGGAGGCTGACGGTCGCGCCGGTATCGAGGCGGCTTAGGCGCAGGTCTCCCGCGATCTCGGAGACGCCGTAGTGCAGCAGGCCCCGTCGGCTGAAGGCGCCGCCGATTCCCGCGAAACCTCCCTCGTCCCCGGCGCCGCAGACGAAAGCGATGACGGTCCCTAGTACTCCGGTGACCCCCGCGCTCTTCTCTTCACGCATTTCGACCCGGATCTTGCTGCGTTCGGGCAGGCTGTCGGGGCCGTAGAGGTGCTGCAGGCCCTGATGGGCGAGGAGGAAAGCTCCGGCTACGGTGGGGCAGGAGTGGCCGGCGAGTTTGACGCAGTCGAGGTAACGGATCTCCACGATCCCCTCCCCGAACGCACCAAGAAAATCCCCGAGGGGATCGTAAAGGCGGAAGACCGGAGCCCGGTCGAAAAAGTCTGGTGTCTGCATAATCTGTCCTTTGAAATGTCGATCCTGATTTCGATTGTATCGAGAGAGGCTCTTTTCCAGAGTGACTCCCGTCAACGCTTCAGCATTTTATGCTAAAATTCCTTTGAAACCAGACAAAATTACTCAGAATTAAGGAGTTTCCATGACCCAAGCAGGAATGCCTCAGCCCGCCTACTACATTTTCAAGTGCCAGCAGAGCGCCCCTCCGGGGATGCCCAAGCCCAGCTGTGTCCGCCAGGACGACCCCGAGAGCCAGCAGCTTTTCCAGCATCTGGCGCAGCAGCTGATGATGAAAGGCATCATCGGCACCGTACAACCGGTCCAAACCGGCTGCCTCGGCCGCTGCCAGCAGGGGCCCGTGATGCTCGTAGAGCCCGGCCATACGATGTACGTCAATCTCACCAAGGAGAAGATCGACCGGATCATCGAGGAGCATATCCTCGGCGGCAAGGTCGTCGAAGAGTACGTCATCCCCGAAGAGTTCTGGGGCGAGCCCGTCTCCCCCTCGGAGATTGCACGCTGAGGCGACGGATGCTGCCGTCGCCCCTTTCGTTATAATTGAGGAGGACAGAAGAGAGGGCTCCGTGAGCTTTGCCTTCTGAACTCTGAATGTCTGATTCATCAGGCCGAAAAAGGAGAACGATCGAATGCTGATCACGATGCTGCAGAGCAAAATCCACCGCGCGACGGTGACCGACGCCAACCTCGATTATGTGGGATCCATCACGATCGACCGGGAGCTGCTGGAAGCCTCCGGGATGCGGGTCGGGCAAAAGGTGGACATCGTCGACGTGAACAACGGGGAGCGCTTCTCCACCTACATCATCCCCGGAGAGCGGGGGAAGCGGGAGATCTGCCTCAACGGTGCGGCCGCGAGAAAGGTCCACCGCGGCGACAAAATCATCATCATCGCCTACGCGCAGATGGACGAAAAGGAAGCGGAAAGTTTCCGGCCTAGAATCGTCATCGTCGACGACGACAATACGATCGCCCAGTCCTTCGAGGGGCTGGAATAGCACCGAAAGGAAAACGCGATGTTTGAGGGACTCGATCTGAACAATATGGGCAAGATGATGGAGGAGATGCAGGCGAAGGCCCGAGAACTCCAGGAAAAATCCAAAGAGACGATCCTCACCGCCAAGGGCGGCGGGGGAATGATCCAAGCCAGTGCCAACGGCGCGGGAGAGATCGTGGACATCAGCATCGACGATTCGCTGATGGAGGACAAAGAGTCGCTGCAAATCCTCCTGATCAGCACCCTCAACGATCTGATGAAAATGGTCGAAGACAACAAAAAATCCCAGGCGATGGGACTGCTAGGGGGCCTCAACCCCTTCGGAACGGGCCAATGAAATCCCGGGAGGCGATGGAAAAGCTCCTTGAAGCGATCGAACGGGACAATCTCGTCGCCTTGCGAAAAATCCTCGAAAGCGGGGAGGTGGACCTGGGGGCCGATGTCGTCATCGGCGAAGAGTACGAGATGGATGACCCCGACGAAATTCCGCTGCTTTTTTATCTCCTGATGAAGGGGATCAGCCTCGAAGCGCTGAAGATGCTGATCGATGCGGGCCTGGATATCCACTACATCAACCGCGAAGGGCTCGGCGCCCTCGATGTCGCCATCAAATACCGCCGGCCCGACGTCGTACGCCTCTGCAAAGAGCATGGAATCAGTCTCAGCGAAAGCCGGCGCAAAAGCGGAATGACTCCCGTGATGCTCGCCGCCGCGTTCAACGACAGCGAAATGGTGAAATACCTGATCGAAGAGGGCGCCGACATCAACGGTGTCGACCGCTTCGGGATGACCGCGCTGGATTATGCCAGGAAAATGGGACAAACCCGCGTCAAAGAGTATCTCGAAAGCCTAGGAGCCCGGCACGAACTCTATCCCGATAAAGAGGATTCGAACGCCAATAAGGCATCCGAGTAACTCCGTGAATCTCTCCTGGGACGTTTGACTGGGCCAATAATTTATCCCTCGGCGAAAAGGCCGGGAGCGTTCCGCTCCGTCTTGATCCGGAAAGAGCGGCGGTGAATGGGGCAGTAGCCGTAGCGGGCGATCGCCTCGAGATGCGTGCGTGTGCCGTAACCTTTGTGCCGCTCGAAGCCGTACTGGGGCCAGCGCTCGGCGTAACGGAGCATCAACCTGTCGCGGGTGACCTTGGCGAGGATGCTGGCCGCACTCACCTCCCGGACTTTCGCATCGGCTTTGACCTGCGTGGCGATGCGGGAGACTCCGTAGTTGCTGTTGCCGTCGAAAAGGAAGCGGACATTGTCGGCCCCGAGAACCTCGACAATCTCCTCAAGCCCTCGACGCAGACAGAGGGAGAGCCCCTCCGCGTCGATCCGTTGGGCTTCGATGATGACCAGATGGTACCGGCTGCGTTGCACAATGCGCTCGTGGAGCTTTTCGCGCTCTGTTTCACTCAGCATTTTGGAGTCGGCGAGTTTGTAGACTCTTGAGGTCAGGATCACCCCCGCCATCACAAGCGGCCCCGCCAACGGGCCTCTGCCGGCTTCGTCGATCCCGCAAAGCAGCCATTTCCCCTCTTCTTCTTGCATTTCATCGAAAAGATTTCCGGTTTTTTCCGTCGTATTAACCACTGATACACCCCCGATTGGCCGATAGTTAACGAGTTTTCCCTATACTTTGAGTATCAGAAGGTCGGTGCGGGTCGACCTTCCGAGACTCCTTGTTTTCATTGCGAAAAGAGTTTTTACTCCTTGTCTCTTTTCGATTCCAAAAAATCATTACAGTCCAAGAATGAATCTTCCGCGAATGCGGAAGTCTTTGGTCGCTGCGTTATCTGCAAAATTCCTCTTTTCCCGGTTTTTTTTATCAAAGTGGACGGATCGATCTCCTCCGCATAAAGATACGGACGGATTTTCGGAGGGATCCCGAGACGTCGACAAAGTTCCCGGAAAGATTTCGGCATCGTCACCCCTCGCTTATAAGGAGCAAGATAGAGCATCCCTTCTTTAACCTCCACGGCCCAGCGCCTGCCGACGACGAGAGACTCTCCTCTCTCGATTCGCTCACGCTCCGCCGCACTTAGAAGATACCCTTCTCTTTTGAGAAGCCTATCGGCGGCTCGTGATGCCGCTGATGGACTTTGGAGTTTCACGATCCAAAGATCGCCGAATCGCCGACTCTCTCCTATCTCCCCAAGCAGTACCCGACGATCACGATCGAGATAATCGAAAGTCCGTCGTATTCCCGAAGCGTAACGCGCCATCAGCGCATCACCGAATTCCGCCGCAAGGCGGTTGCGTTCATAGTGGTGATCGGCATTGCTCGCATCTTCGAACCAGGAAATCCCCCTCCCCTCCAGATAATCACGCAATTGAGCGCGGCTTTGGCGAAGTAGAGGACGAAGAAGACGATAGCTTCGTCCAGCACGGGTTTGGCGCACGCTGCAGACTTCCATCCCCGCCAACTCCATCGTGCCCGCTCCACGGATCATCCGCATCAGAAACCACCCAAGGCGATCATCGAGCTGGTGCGCCGTCAGAAGTGTTTCGTAGCCGTATCTCTCGATCAATGATTCAAAAAATTCATAGCGAAACCGTCTCGCCTCCGCCTCGAAATTGCTCTCCCATTTCGGCGCACGTAGGATATGGGCCCGCAGTCCGTATCTATCTGCCAGCTCTTCGGCTGCCCTCACCTCCTCTTCCGCCTGCTCCCGCACACCGTAATTCACCATTGCGATATCGAAATCAATCCCGTTTTCCAGGAGCAGATGAAAAAGGGCGGTAGAGTCGAGACCGTGGGAAAAAGCCAAAAGGTTTTTTCCCGTAAGAAATGAGAAACAAGGCTCAAGGAACGATTTCATTTTTTTAAAAGTTGACAGTTGACGCTTTGAACGCAAAAGATAAGTAGTCGAAAGAGTTCTTCGGAATCTGTGCTGATCTCCGGAACCATCTCCTCATTCCTCATTCAAAAGAGTTGCGAGCAAATATTCCCCCGCCTTCTGCGTGATCTTCGCCCGGTAGAGGCCTCCGACTTTTACCTCCAGATCGTTCGTGTCATTGACCAGGACCTCCCCGTCGATCTCCGGAGCCCAGAGCAGAGGACGAGCGCTGAGTAGATACTCGTGCTCTTCGCTTGGGCCGTCTATGGCCAGTTCGACCTCTCGGCCGACCATCGCGTCAAGAGACTTTTCCCGTGCGCTCTTCGCGATCTCTCCTAGAACGGCGGTACGTTCCGAGATGATCTCTTCGGGGAGCTGCTCCATTGTGTAAGCATCGGTATTCTCTTCGTTGGAATAGGCGAAGACGTTGATCCGGTCGAAGCCGAACTCCGCCAGAAAGTCGCAGAGTTTCTTGAAGCTCTCTTCACTCTCCCCCGGATGACCCGCGATGACAGACGTTCGGACGAAGCTCCCCTCTTTCGCACGCATCGCTTCGAGAAGCTCGCGCGTTTTTCCCTCCCCAAAGCCTCGCTTCATCGTCTTGAGCACCCGATCGTCGATGTGTTGGATCGGCATGTCATAATATGTTTGAAAAATTGAACTCGCAGAGATGGCGTCGATGAGTTCAAAGGTCGTAGTACTCGGATAGAGATAGAGGATCCGAGCGCTTCGGACTCCCGGGATCAGCTCCACATGACGGATCAAATCGATGAGCCCATCTTTCAACCCCATGTCCCGACCGTAACTAGAACTGTCCTGAGAGATGAAACTGAAGTCGTAAAAGCCCTTCTGAGTCAGTGCGGAGACCTCGGCGACGATGGAGTCGATGGTGCGTGAGTGCAGCCGCCCTTTGAAGGAAGGAATAGCGCAAAAAGAGCAGTTTTGATTGCATCCCTCGGCGATTTTGATGTAGGCGTGATAGTTGGAACCGGTGATAAGACGCGGGGATTTCTCCGTGGCCAGATAGACTTCGGGGCTGAAACTGCTCTGTTTTTGTGCGATCAATTCGTCGATACGCTCATAATCCCCCACACCGGTAAAGATGTCTATCTCGGGCATCTGCTCGGCCAGCTCCTCTTTGTAACGCTCACTCAGACAACCACTCATCACCAATAGGGAGTCCTCTTTGCGTCGGCTATGCAGATCGAGGAGCGTAGCGATCGACTCCTCCTTGGCCGCCTCGATAAATCCGCACGTATTGACGATAATGACGTCGGCTTCCTCGGCATCATCTGTGAGGTCGTAATCGGCCAACTTCCCAAGCATCACTTCGCTGTCGACAAGATTTTTGGTGCAGCCAAGGCTGACTAGGTGGAGTCTTTTGGGCATAAGGATCCTTTTTTTCGTATTCAATATTAGGTGATCTATAATCCGAAGTGGTTTTTTCAGTAGCTATCGAATTTTCTCAGGAAGCTCGTTATTCGGGGCTTGATCTTGGCCCCGATTCCTTCGGTATCTACACACAACCTACATTCTGCATCACATCAAGAGGGAGATAAAAGCTCATCGCTTCCGGTTCTTTAGAAAAACCGATCAAGAATAACTATCAGTCATCATTCTCTTTTTGTCCGGAGACTTCTCCTCCGATTCCGAAACCGTTTCCCAACTCTTTTTCAAAGCCGATGGTTGTCGTCGCTCTATTTTTCACATCACAGCCGCGATCCGCTTCGTAGGCAAAACCTATTCCGCCCCAGAAATCTGCCGGAGGTGTCGGCTGTGTAGCACATCCACCCAATATTATCAATAAACAAAACGATCCGTATATAACTCTTGTATTCATATCGGGATTGTACCATCATTAGTGAGATGAAGACGAATTTTCGAAAACTGATGATTATATACTGATATTCACGTGGAAAAAGGAAAAAATGATGAATATTTATGAAGGTTAGAAAGAATAGGAAGCGGGAATGAGCCGAGAGGCTCACCCCTCTGTCGCACTGCGAGGATTAGAACTTGTAGTAAGCCTCGACACGGACACGCTGCTTGTCAAGAGTAGGAGCAGCTTCGTACTTCTCACTCCAGTAGCGATACTGAACGCTGGAGTTGATACCCGCAACGGTAAAGTTGTAACCGATGCGTCCACCGAAGGTGTTGTCATGGTCACCAGCTACAGAGTTGTCGTAGTCAGTGTAAGCCAGTTCACCCCAGAGCTTTCCGACAGGAAGCTTGTAACCGGCAGTGACACGGGTTCCCCACTGGCTGTAACCGAAGGCGGCATCTCCACCGAAGTGTCCGCCGATAGCGTTACCCCAGAATGCGCTGGTGCCCAGTCCTGTACCGGCAGTTTTCAGGCTGTAGTCACCGTCGTTGATGTAGTCAACATACAGAGTGGCATCCAAATCACCCCACTTGGAACCGACTTTTCCAGCGATACCGAAAGTAGCGTCAGTGTTGGTAAAGTCTCCGTCAACATAAGCAAGTTGCAGACCTGCAGTCACAGTATCGAAGTTGCTAACAGCGCTTCCCCACAGGGACCACATATCTTTCGCTTTGGGGAGAAGATAAGTGCCGTCATACTTGAAGTTTGCCTTGGGGAAATAGTATCCACTAGCAGTCAAAGTGGTGTTGGCAAGAGACTTATTGATCGCTGCCAGCATCCAGATACCAGAGTGACCGGCACCCAGCTGAGTCGTATGCCCTTCATTTGCTCCGTTAGCAACCCATGCACCAACCAGTGTGGTATCGGCAAGGTCAGTATTGGCGATAACAATTGCGTCGTAAGCGATATCAAGTACGCCTGCAGAACGGTCAGACCATGCCCAGGGAGAAACCGCCTTGGGGAGAGCCTGGCGACCGGCTTTGATCGCAGTGTTACCAAAGGTATAAGTCAGGTATGCCTGAGAAACCTCAGCGCTGGTTGCTTCCGTACTACCGTCACCAATCTCGCCACTAACGGCAGAGAGATCAGCGATGTCGAGACCGAAGTCGCTCCATCCGGCAATCTCAGCGCCGAAGCCGAAGCCGTAAGCAAGTTGCTTCTCGACACCCAGAACTACTGTGGTAGAGAATTTGTTGTTCTCGCTGTCACCCAAACCATAAGCTGCACCGTTGTCGTTCCACTCGTAACGGAAACCGATCTGTCCCCAGAAGTCTGCAGATGCGGGTGCTGCAGGCTCTACGGGAGCGATGTCGCCACCGGCGAAGATAATAGCCGATGCTGCCATCGAGAGTAAAAGTCCTTTTTTCATTTGTAACTCCTTGTTTTTATTTACAAACGTAGTATAACACGTTTTTGAGAAGAATGTCAATGAAATTAACGAGATTCCAACTTTTTATTAACGAAAAAGAAACAGACTCGACAAGGATCCCCCAAAAGTTGGGATCTTTCTATATAAAAAGAGAGAAAACAGTTTTCATTCGAAGAGAGAAACGGTTAACGACGGACGTCTATTTCTTCTTTTTTTTGAGAAGTTTAAGGTTTTCGGGATTCTTGAGCAAAGCTTCCATAGAGCGGGAGGGATCGGGAGCCGGGGATTCGGGGGCCGTTTCGGCGACGTTGACGGCGATGGGAAACTCGTCAACGTAGATCTGCTTGATCGCCAACAGGGGAATGGTCACCCAAGAGCCGTAATTCTCTTCTCCGAACCCGGCTTCAAAACGCAACGCATCCTTTTCCAGAAAGCTGCTTTCATAGGTATAGCCGCTGAGAATAAAAAGAGAGACATCGTGTAGGCGCTTGCGAATCTCTTCGGGGAGAGGAGGCTCGAAGTCAACGGCATCGATCTGGGCGGCAACGGCAAATTCCACTCCATTGTTCAAAAGGAAATCGATCGTTTTGTAGAGGTATTCCTGCTGAAGGTGACGATATTCGTCCGTTTGGAAAAGATCCAAAGGCATAATGTTCCTTTACATTCTAAGGGATTAATCCCCGTTTTTAAATTGAGGGTTTTTAAAGATTGAAACAATGGGCATTCAAAAGCCCAAATTCCGGATCGCACCCGGAATGACGTAGGTCTTTCTCAGGATTTTCAATTCAATGAATCCTATCACATGGATCATTAGAGGGAGCTCGGGTAGGTTACTTTTTTTATCTTTGCCCGAAACGCTTATAAAATTTATATTTAATGTAAGTCTTTTATAGGCGCCATCCAAAACATCGGTAACGCTTTTCAAGACGCATGACTCATGATTTTCTATTTTCGGGAATCCCATTTGCCAATAGATAATGCAAAAAGAGTATCTGCGCAAAGAGGGGTGCGAAAATATTCAAAAGAGGAATATAATTGAAAAGTGCGGCGATCATCGCGATGAGGCCCGCCTTTTTCGCACGCTGTTTCAGGACTTTCGGATCAGAGATGAAGAGAGATCCCACATCATAGACCGTCGGTTCCTTGAGCAGAATCGACCAGAGCCAAAGCATCCAGAGCTGCCCGAAAACCGGCACGAAGATCAATGGAAGTGTCAGAAGGAAAAGAAGCAGAAAAACGATCGACGCTTTGAGCGTGTAGTAGATCGACCGGTGAATCGCCGCGGAGCCGACGGGTCGGATTTGCGGATACTCCCGGGCCGCCAACTGAAGAATCAACTTTTCACTAAAAAGGGACGTAAGCAGAGAGATCGTCACGACAATCAACGCATACCCTGTCGCCAGAGCGGCCAGAAACGCTCCGCTTTCTTGAAACCAGTGCCATCCGCCCACTCCGGGAATCATTGCGATGTAGGCTGCCACGAAACGCTCGAAAGGCCCCCACCCTACCCAGAGTACCGTCACCCAGAAAAGGAAGGACCCCAATCCGACCTTCAAAATAAACCCCAGTACCGAGGGACTCAATATATCACGCAGTGCCCGTCCGAGAATCTTTGTAAAATTCATATGCTTCCTTTTCGATCTGAGGATGTTCCGCCCTTCCGGTACTCCCGCATAAACGCCACATACCGTTTCGCCGAAGCGTAGAGCTCCGCGACCTCCTCCTCGGTCAATTGACGCACGACTTTCGCCGGAGAGCCGACGATCAAAGAGCGCGGGGGAAAGACTTTGTTCATCGTCACCAGCGCCCCGGCGCCCACGATCGACTCCCGCCCGATGACCGCCCCGTCGAGAATCGTCGCACTCATCCCGATCAGGCAGGCATCCTCGATCGTGCAGCCGTGCAGCATCACCCGATGGCCGATCGTCACATCGTTTCCTACGATCGTCGGATGCCCGTCGCTTTTGTCCGGCTTTTTGTAGTGGGTGACGTGAAGCATGCTCAGATCCTGGATATTGGTCCGATCGCCGATGCGGATGCGGTGCACATCCCCCCGCACGACCGATCCGAACCAGACCGAAGAGTCCTCCCCGATCTCCACATCGCCGATCACCACTGCACCGGGCGCGATCCAGCTCCCAGTGCCCAAGAGGGGTTTCATCCCCTGATATTCCAAAATTCTCGGCATATTCGTACTCCTTTATTTTAGTCGCAAGCACAGAGCTTCGCTCTTCACGTCGCAAGTCGCAAGTGTTTCACCTATCGAAAAATTCCTCACTCCTCATTCCTCACTATTTTCATCAACTTTCTTTCAAGAGTTTCTCCGCCAAACGTTTGACGTAGTTGCGATCTCCCCCGCTGCGGCGTTTGCGGGAACGATCGTAGAGTTTGCCGACGTACTTCTCCAGCAACTCCTGCGAATCGACCGGTTTTTCACCTTCGGCGGGGAGAACGCGGTGATAATTTCCCTCGGCATCCAGGACCCAGCGCAGTTGATTGTCCGCCAACTGCAGCGTCAGGATCTGTTCGATCCGCTCGGCAAGCGGCTTTTCGACGATCGGCGTCATCAATTCGATGCGACGGTCGAGATTGCGGGGCATAAGGTCCGCACTGGAGATGTAACAGCCCGGATCGTCATGCTTGAACCAGAAGATCCGGGGATGCTCCAAGTACTTGCCGATGATACTCGAGACGGTGATGCGCTCGCTCACCCCCTCCACACCCGGGCGCAGGCAGCAGATCCCCCGGATGATCAGATCGACCCGGCATCCCGCCTGACTTGTCCGGTAGAGCGCACGGATGATTTCGGGATGCGCCAGGGAGTTGGCTTTGAGGATGATGTGCCCCTCCTCGCCGTGGGAGGCCTCCTTTTCGATGAGGCGCAGCAGGCGGGGCTTGATCTGGGTCGGTGACATCGCCAGGGTATGCAGCTTCGTGTGGGTGGAGAAGCCCGTCAAAAAGTGAAAGAAGCGGGTCGCGTCGCTGTTGAACTCTTTGCGGGCCGTAAAATAGCTGATGTCGGTGTAAATTTTGGCGGTTCCGGGATTGTAGTTGCCTGTCGCCAGATGCAGATAGCTTTTGAGCCGCCCGTTGCTGCGTTTGATCACCTGGGCGATTTTGGCGTGAACCTTGAGGCCCGGGATGCCGTAGACGACGTGCGCTCCCGCCTCTTCGAGCTTCTTGGCCCATCGGAGGTTGTTCTCTTCGTCGAAACGGGCTTTGAGCTCCACGAGTACCGTCACTTGCTTGCCGTCCTGGGCGGCATCGATGAGGGCTTTGACGATGGGGGATTTGGTCCCGACCCGATAGAGCGTCATCCGGATCGCCAGCGTCTCAGGATCCGCGGCGGCCTGCTGGATGAAGCGAACCACCGGCTCGAAACTCTCGTAGGGGTGATAGAGAACACTGTCTTGCTGCTCGATCGCCCCGAAGATCTCCTCTCGGTCGAAAGGGGGCAGCACTTTGGGGTTGTAGCTCGGCAGCAGCAGATGCGCCAGCTCTTTCTCCCCCACGATCTGCCAGAGCGCACCAAGGTTGAGGGGAATGGAGCGGTAGTAGTAGATATCCCCCTCCTCCACTTGCAAGTGCCCGTTGAGAAAATCGACGAGATCCGGCTCGGCATCTCCGGTAAGCTCCAAGCGGACGATCTGCCCCTTGTTGCGGCTGCGCAACCCCTCCTCCATCATCTCCAGGAAATCATCGGCCTCCTCCTCTTCGATCGCCAAATCGGCGTTACGGGTGACGCGAAAAGGGGTGCTGGCGATTTTGCTGTAACCGGGGAAAAGGTCGCCGATGAAGTGCTCCACCACACTCTCGATCGGGATGAAAGTCTCCTCCACTTTCAGAAAACGCGGCAAGAGGCGGGGGATGCGCACAAGGCCGTGCTTGATGTTGCCGTCGGCGTCGCTGAGCTTGACCGCGAGACCGAAACTGAGATTGTTCAGGTGCGGAAAAGGGTGGGTCGCATCGATGGCGATAGGCAGTATGACCGGATAGATCTCGTCGTAAAAGGCTTCGCGCATCTGCGCCTGGGCCGCCTCCCCCATCGCTTCGAAAGGACGGATGGATACGGCATGCTCCTCCAATTCCCGCATAATCGTGTTGTAGTTTTTCTCCAGTTCGATCTTTTCGCGGTGCAGATAGCCCCGAATCGCCGCCAACTGCTCCGCCGGCGTCATCCGGTCCGGCCCCGTCTCCTGGATCCCCGCCTTGTAGAGAGAGATGAGTCCGGCGACCCGGACCATATAGAACTCGTCGAGGTTGGTCCCGTAGATCGCGACGAATTTCAGCCGCTCCAGCGGCGGCAACTCCTCCCGGCGCGTCTGGGCCAGAACCCGAGTGTTGAACTGCAGCCAGGAGAGTTCACGGTTGATGTAGAGAGAGGGGTCTTTCAGATCGATGCTCATAGGTACTCCGATAGTTAAGTAGGATTCGAATCTTCTCGAAAAACAACCGGTTTCACTCGAAGCTAAAGGCAGCCGCCAATGAGAAGCGTCAGCGAAGCCGTGAAGGCTGCGCACCCCTTCGGGGCAGGCGCTCCTTTGTCGCCATCGAGTGAAACCTATCTAAAATCTTACAGTTTTTTTATTTTCGCGATCTCATCCCGCAGTCGCGCCGCCTCTTCGAACTCCAGCTTTTTCGCCGCGGCGAGCATCTTCGCCTTGAGTTCTTTGACGAGGCGCTGGCGTTCGGCTTTGGGCATCTTCTCCATTTTGGCATGGCGGTTGTAGAGTTCGCCGGGTTCGGAGACCTTGAGATCGGTGTCGAGCTCCCGAACGGTGGTCGTAGGGGTGATGCCGTGACGTTCATTGTGCTCCATCTGCTTGGCACGCCGCGCCTGGGTGACGGCGATGCAGCGTTCCATCGAAGGGGTCACCTTCTTGGCGTACATCAGCACTTTGCCGTGTACGTTGCGCGCGGCGCGCCCGGCGGTCTGGATCAAGGCGGTTTCGCTCCGCAAAAAGCCCTCTTTGTCGGCATCGAGGATCGCCACGAGGCTCACTTCGGGCAAATCCAACCCTTCACGCAGCAGGTTGATCCCCACCAGCACATCGAATTCCCCGAGCCTCAGGCTGCGGATGATCTGGTTGCGCTCGATGGCGTCGAGGTCGGAGTGCATATATTTGACCCGCAGGCCCAGGTCGTTGTAGTAAGTCGTCAGCTCCTCGGCCATCTTCTTGGTCAGCACCGTCACCAGAACCCTCTCGCCCCGCTCGACAACCTCCTTGATCCGGTCGTGGAGGTCGGCCACCTGATTCTCGCTGTCGCGGACTTCGATCTCGGGGTCGAGCAGCCCCGTGGGGCGGACCACCTGTTCGGCGACAACGGCGGAGTGCTCCATCTCCCACTCTCCGGGCGTTGCGGAGACGAAGAGGTAGTGGGGGGCCTTGTCGATATACTCTTCGAATTTCAGCGGCCGGTTGTCCAGGGCACTCGGCAGCCTGAAACCGTACTCCACCAGCACCTCCTTGCGGCTGCGGTCTCCGGCGTACATCCCCCGAAACTGCGGCAGGCTGACGTGGGATTCGTCCACCATCACGAGATAATCTTCGTGCATCGCCTCAAAATAGTCCAGAAGCGAATAGGGAGTCTCTCCCGGCTTTTTGCCGGTCAAATGGCGGGAGTAGTTTTCGATCCCCTTGCAGATGCCGGTCGTCTCCATCATCTCCAAGTCGAACTCGGTGCGCTGCTTGAGACGGGCGTACTCCACCATCTTCTCCTGGGATTCGAACCACTTCAGCCGCTCGGCCAACTCCTCTTCGATGCTTTTGATCGCCCGGGCCATCTTCTCTTTGCCGACGATGAACTGATTGGCACTGTAGAGGGTGAACTCTTTGAGCTCGGCCACCTTCTCCCCCGTCAGAGCGTCGAAACTGACGATCGCCTCCACCTCGTCACCGAAAAATTCGATCCGGTAGGCCAACTCTTCGCTGTAGGCGGGGTAGATGTCGATCACCTCCCCGTTGACACGGAAATCCCCCCGGTCGAAGAAATCGTCATTGCGTTTGTAGCCCATTTCGACGAATTTGAGCAGGAGTTCGCGCTGATTGTACTCTTCGCCCACCACCAGCTTCTGGACGATGCTGCGGTACTCCTCGGGGCTCCCCAGGCCGTAGTTGGCGCTGACGGAGGCGATGACGATCACATCGTCGTGGCTGAGCAGCGACGCCGTGGCGCTCAGGCGCAGGCGCTCCAACTCCGCGTTGATCGAGCTGTCCTTTTCGATGAAGAGATCCTGGCGGGGGATGTAGGCTTCGGGCTGATAATAGTCGTAATAACTGATGAAATATTCGACATGGTTGTTCGGAAAAAAACTCTTGAATTCACTGTAGAGCTGCGCCGCGAGGGTTTTGTTGTGCGTCATGATCAGCGTGGGACGCTGGGTCTTTTCGATGATCCGGGCCATCGTATGGGTCTTGCCGGACCCGGTGACACCCAGGAGGGTCTGATATCGGTTGCCCGCCAGGATCGAGGCGCTCAGTTTTTCGATCGCTTCGGGCTGGTCTCCTGCAGGCGCATAAGGTGCATTGACTTTGAACACTCTCTTCCTTTGGGGGGTCATTGATCTCGGCAGGCGATTCCTCCCCATCTCCATTCAACCGGCTTTTCGCTATTATAACAAAGAGCGTTGCCTTCGCAACGCATTCCGTCATTATTGACTTTTGAAGATGAAGTTTGAAAGAAGGATTTTCGATGACCGCACTGGACAAACTGAAAGAGAAAGTAGAGAGTTGGAAGAAGAGGATTGCCGATCTGGAGGCGGAAAACGAAGCGTTGCGTAATGCCAATATGGAGTTGACAAGCGAATTGCAGCATTGCAAAGAGAAAGATCATCAGGAACTTGAAGCTCTCCGAGACGAAAACGCTTCTCTTCAGACCCAATTGAAAGAGAGAGATGAACTTATTGTCGCTCTCCGTGCCGATCTCGAGACCAAAGATGCCGAGATCGAAGCGATCATCGCCAAGGTCGAAGCACTTCTCGACTAAAAAATATTTTCTCTATCACCAAAAAAGGATTTTCATGAAAGATCTTGTTCTCACCGTCGACGGAACCCGTTTTCGCGTCAAAGGCCTTGACAACGACTTTGCCGCTTACGTCGAACGCAACCTCGAAGAAGCCGGCATCCATTTCAACCGCGACAATCCCGCCGACAAACTTTTCAACGCCTATCTCCACCTCGCCGCACGCTCCTACGACTACGAGAAAGAGATCGAACAGATCATCGAAGAGTAAAAACCCTTTCTCTTCATTTATGAGTCCTTTTCCAGATAGCAAATCTGGATAATACGATTCTAATTAAATTCCCTTTAAGAAAAGAATCTGTATCATAGGACTGTGAGAATTGTCTCACGAGATTTTTTCAAGGAGTTTGTTATGAGACGCGGTTTTACTATGATTGAATTGATCTTCGTGATCGTGATTATCGGAATTTTGGCGGCGGTGGCCATTCCCAAACTGGCAGCGACCAGAAATGATGCAACCGGTGCAAAAGTGGCCAACAATCTGGCGACATGTATCGGAGATGCAGGAGGTGCTTATTTGAAAGATGGGAACTTCACTCTTTCTTCTGTTGCCTGTACATCAGGTCTGAAAGCGAACGGTGAAGCTTGTTATACACTGAGCAAAAATGACGCGAATGGTCAGCTTACCGTTACCGAAGCCGGTACAGGAAAAGCGTGCGCTGAAGCACATCGCATCAGCGAAGAAAACAATATGTCAGTTAGTGGTGGATCAAAAGTACATCAGTTCTAAACTTCTCTCTTAGAGAGTAGATTTTATACCTATTCCTGTTGAAAAGCAGGAATAGGGTATTTCATTATTATATGTAGATATTAATAAAAACTTCCTCAATTTACATTTGAACTTATCCATCTAAAAAAACAATATTAACAGAAACTATAGAGGCTAGAACTTTCTATTCATAATTTCAATTCTCTTAGAAATATGTCATTATTATTGGAAATTATACTTGAGCTTGTTAATTCATAATAGCCATCAGAGATTCAAAATACTAAATTGCTATTTCTCCTATCTTCATACAACAATAAGCCAGCTTTATAAAATTGAATCTACAGCTTTACCTAACTAAATATTAAGAATTTATTAACATACTCTAGATCTAAAAGTTTGGAACTGTAATCTATACAAGATTGATTGGGATGAAAGGATAATACAAAATGGGGCATAAAGCATTTACAGTGATTGAAATGATCTTTGTCATAGCAATTATCGGTATTCTTGCAGCAATAGCGATTCCTTTACTCTCAGCAACATCCAATGATGCAAGAGGAGCAAAAATTGCACACGACCTTGGGGTTTGTATCAATGATGCAGGATCTCGATACATGATGAAAGGTGATTTTGAAGGAATAACCCAAGCAGGAGTAAATCAGACACCCAGCTGTAGACATGCAGATCTTTGTTTTAATTTTATCGAAGTAGACAGCAACGGTTCCCTTACTGTGGTAAGTGATCCTGCAGCTACCGATCCAGTGTGTCAAGAAGCGCATAGAATTGCATCACAGAATAGAATGGTGACATCACATACTATAAATTTTTAATAATATTATCTGAAAAATTGAGTGGGCATCATTTCATCATCTATTCTGACATCAATTCAAGATACACGGTATAATAAACGTTTAAGTATCCAGGTTCTAAGAGAAGTACGAAATGATGATTTTCAAAAGGAGCCAAAGATGATAGAAAGGCCAATAGGCATGAAAAATAAAAAAATGAGTCGTGGTTTTACAATGATCGAAATGGTTTTTGTCATCGTAGTAATCGGGATTCTTTCGGCAATAGCGATTCCGAAGTTTGCCATGACCCGAAATGACGCCATCGTCACCAAAGCAAAAACGACAATCGCGGCTCTGCGTTCAGCCATAGGCATGGAACACCAAAAGCAGATCCTTCGCGGAGATTTCAACGACATCAATCTCTCTACGGCCATCGGATTATTGGATTACGGCTTGGACAGTGAACGATGGAGTACCGATACGGCCAACAATACGCTAACCTTCACCGCTCCCGATGGGAAAACCTGTGTTTTTAAGCTTCAGAACAATCGCTTGACAAAACAAACCTGCGCAGTCGAAGGGTTGAATGATCTGTAAATTTCGGAAAAAAATCGGGGACAAATCCGAGGAAGTGCTATAATGCGCCGATGATGGATCCGGTCCCTAAACAGTGCGAGAAAAAATACTATTTTGACGTTGTAATTCTGCGTTCTGCAGCCCCTTCGCTTACTTACCACTACCATCAAAAGCTTCTCCCTGGACAAACCGTAGAAGTAGAGATTAAAAATCACCGTAAAAAAGCCGTCATCCTTCGGCAATGCGAAACAGCCCCATTTGAAACATTACCGATCAAGCAGGTTCTTGACTATCATTACGAGGAGTGGCAACAAGAAAGCGCCCGGTTTATCGCCGGTTATTATTTCTCTTCTCTTGGAGAATCTTTCGCTCAAATCCTCCCCTATCCCATCGCAACACGAAACAAAGAGATAAATGTAGAGAGAAGAGAGGTATCAAAAGAGGGGGAGACTCTCAAAACTATGCAAGATATTTCCCTCCCTAACCTGAGCGCATTTCAACAAAAAGCCTACAGCGCCCTTTGCAAGAGGAAAAACGCTCTACTCTTTGGGGTCACCGGCTCAGGCAAGACCGAACTCTACATCACCCGCATGGCCGAAATGCTCACAAAGGGTAAAAACTGCATTCTCTTGATGCCGGAGATCGCACTGACGCCGCAGATGGAGCGACGACTCAAACGCTATTTTGGAGAGAGTGTGGCGCTTTGGCACTCTCGGTTGAGCAAGAAAAAGAAAGAGGAGATCCTCGAAGGAATCCACGGAGGGCGGATCCGCATCGTCGCCGGAGCTCGTTCGGCTCTTTTCGTCCCCCTGAAGGACCTGGGGCTCATCATCGTCGACGAAGAGCACGACGACAGCTACAAAGCGATGACCCGTCCCCGCTACCATGCCAGAGATCTCGCTCTGTATATCGGGCGACAAAGAGGAGCCCAAGTCTGGCTGGCCAGCGCGACTCCCTCGGTCTCCAGCTTTGTAAAACATCCTGTCGTTCGTCTCAAAGAGCCCTATATACGGACAAAAAAAGAGTACCGCTTTGTCCCCGGGGACACGCTGACACCGACGATTCTCGACGCTCTGGCCGTAAACTACCGTCGGGGAGAGCAGAGCCTGGTTTTCGTTCCCACCCGGGCCAGTTTCAAATACCTTTGGTGTGAAGCTTGCGGACGCACCCATACCTGTCCCTACTGCTCCGTGGGAATGAGCCTCCATCGCCGCCGCCGCCATCTGCGCTGCCACCACTGCCACTACACCGAACCGATCCGGGAGAGTTGCCTACACTGCGGACACGCTCCGCTCAAGAGCGACCGCATCGGTACCGAAGAGGTCATCGAAGTGATCGAACGTGCGATTCCCGGAATCCGCGTCGAGCAATTCGACAAAGACGCCATCACCACTCCGGGCAAACTGGAAAAGGCCCTCCGACGCATCGAAAAGGGAGAAAGCGATGTCATCGTCGGTACTCAGATGCTCAGCAAAGGGCACGACTACCCCAACATCACCCTCAGCGTCATCACCGGACTCGATTATCTGAGCGGCATGGGGGATTATCGTGCCCGCGAACGTGCCGTCGCACTGCTCCATCAAATCGCGGGACGAAGCGGCCGGAACAAAGATGCGCTGATTCTTATCCAAAGCGCTCATCCCGATGCGTACAAACCCTATCTTCATGACTACGAAAACTTTCTGCGGGATGAGAAAGAGTTTCGACACCTGGGAAGCTATCCGCCTTTCACCCATCTCGCCCGTCTTCTCATCGCGCACAAAGAGGAGGCCAAAGTCGCCGCCAAAACCCGGGAACTCGCAGAAAAGCTCCACGTTTTCCCGGATATCGAAATCGTCGGCCACGGCCCCGCTCCTCTCGAACGCATCGCCGGAAAATACCGCTATACGGTTCTGCTGCGCGCCAAAGCCAGAAAACCTCTGCTTCAGGCATTGCACGCGGTCGCCGAGCGGGGAGTGGAGATCGATATGGACCCGGTCGAATTCTCTTGAATTCGACCGGGTGATGAATGGTTAATGGTGAATGGTGAATGGTTTTGGTATGCTTTTCTGCGAAAAGCTTCTATCTTAAATTGGAAAAAATTGGATTGCGGGGCAAATGGAGACGAGTATTGAAGAGTTGAGTTATCGCTTTGCATTGCGTATTGTAAAGCTGAATGAAGCGCTTCAACGTCACCAGCATTATGTTCTGTCAAAACAGTTACTTCGATCCGGTACTGCGATCGGCCCACTGGCTGCGGAGGCACAATATGCTCAATCAAAGCCTGATTTTATCCACAAACTCCAAATAGCATTGAAAGAAGCCAACGAAACAAGATATTGGCTGCGCCTATTGCGGGATAGCGGCTATATCGACTCTGATCTTTTCAGCAGTCTATTGTCGGAATTGGAAAGTATCATTCGAATTCTGACACGTATCGTCAACACCAGCAAAAAGAATCTGCAATGAACTTACAAATCAAAATAAAAATCGTTGCAAGGCAACGCTTCCACAACCATTCACCATTCACCATTCACCATTCACCATTTTCTTCGGAGCCCCTCCGATGAAAGAGCGTTATCCCACCAAAAAGATCTACGTGGGTGATGTGCCGGTAGGCGGGGATGCGCCCATCTCCGTGCAGTCGATGACCTTCACCAATACCCGGGATGTGGAGGCGACGGTGGAACAGATCAACCGCCTGCATTTCGCCGGCTGCGACATCGTCCGGGTGGCGGTGCCGGAGATGGAGGATGCCCTGGCGCTCAGGGAGATTGTCAGCCGTGTCAACCTGCCGGTCGTCGCTGACATTCATTTCAATTACCGCCTGGCGCTCGAAGCGGCCAAATGGGTCGACTGCATCCGCTTCAACCCCGGAAATATCGGTGAAAAGAGCCGGATCAAAGAGATCGTCAAAGTATGTCAAGAGCGTCAACTTCCTATTCGGGTCGGGGTCAACGCCGGAAGTCTGGAGAAGGAGTTTGAAGACCGTTACGGAGCCACACCCGAGGGGATGGTGGCCAGCGCCGAATACAATATCAAGTTCCTCGAAGATTTGGGCTTTACCGATATCAAGGTTTCCCTCAAAGCCAGCGATGTGGAACGCACGGTGGAGGCCTACCGGATGTTGCGCCCCCGAAACGACTATCCCTTTCATCTGGGGGTCACGGAGGCGGGGACGCTCTTTCACGCCACGGTCAAATCGGCCATCGGCATCGGCTCCCTGCTGCTCGACGGCATCGGGGATACGATCCGGGTCTCCATCACCGGAGAGCTGGAGAAGGAGATCGAAGTGGGCCGGGCGATCATCAAGGATGCCGGCCGGGCCCGGGAAGGCCTCAACATTATCTCCTGCCCCACCTGCGGCCGGATCGAAGCGGACCTGGTCAGCGCCGTGGCGGAGGTGGAGCGGCGCACGGCGCACATCAAGACACCGCTCAATGTCTCGGTCATGGGATGTGTGGTCAACGCCATCGGTGAAGCCAAGCACGCCGATGTGGCCATCGCCTACGGCAAAGGAGCCGGCCTGGTGATGGTCAAGGGCGAAGTGGTCGCCCGGTTGCCCGAAGAGGAGCTGGTCGACCGTTTTGTCGAGGAGGTGGAAAAAATGGCCACCGTGAAAGAGGAACAATAGATAGGATATAATTTTTTATGGCAAATATTGATGAGATCAAAGAGATCTTGAATACTCTACGTGTCTGGTTGAGTTTGACAATCGGTATGATTGCTGTTATCGGTGGAGGACTCATCAGGCGATATGATGCAAAAAAAGAGGATTGGATTTTCTATTCAGGATCGTTTTTGCTTTTATTATTGCTAATGGCACTTTTCTTGATCATACGTCAAATATCGATCAAAACCAAAGAGATAAAGGATCTATAATGGCAGAACTTATTTTTGTGGTGGCTGCAGTATTACTGGGTGCCGCGTTTATTTATGGAAGCTTCAAGCTGGCAGAAGAGTAAGAGTAATTGAAAAGCTATAGAAAAAGGAGAGTTTTGCAAAGCAAAACATACAACAATTCTTCGCTCTTCGCTCTTCGCTCTTCACTTGATGTTCCATCACAAGGAGCCTTGTGATGGAACATCTCTACAACCTCAACATCGAGCGTGCCGTCCTATCGGCCATCATCTTCGATCCTGAAATTTTCGAAGAGATTGCCGCACGACTTAAACCCGAAGACTTCTATCTCCCCTTCCATCAGCATCTATTCCGTGCAATGGAGCGGTTGATGAATGAGGAAAAACCCATCGACGAAGAGTTCCTCCGAAAAGAGCTGCAAAAGATGGGAAAATTCGAAGAGCTTGCGATGGTGGAGGTCCTCTCCGCCAACCCCATCACCGATACCAAAGCCTACATCGAAGAGATCAAAGCTCTCGCCTCCAAACGCTCCTTGGTTACCCTGGCTACCGAAATCAAAAAACTCACCGTCGAAGAGAATCTCGAAGCGATGGAGGTGATGGATCGGGTGGAGCAGAAACTCTATGAAATCACTCAAGAGAGCGTCAGTGAAGATTTCCGCGGCTCTCCGGAGATCACCGTCGCAATGATGAAAGAGATCGAACGCCTCAAAGCGATGGGCAACTCCAAGCTTATCGGCGTCGACACAGGTTTTCGCAATCTCAATGATCGTACCAGCGGTTTCGGCAAGGGGGACCTGGTGATCGTGGCGGCGCGGCCGGCGATGGGAAAAACTGCCCTCGTCCTCAATATGGCGCTTCGGGCGATCGAACGGGGAGAGGGAGTGGCTTTTTTCTCTTTGGAGATGCCGGCGGAGCAATTGATGCTGCGGATGCTTTCGGCCAAGACGTCCATCCCCTTGCAGTCTCTGAGAGTAGGAGATCTCAACGACGAACAGTGGAGCCAGTTGGCAGCGGCAGTGGACGATATCTCCCGACGCAAACTCTTTGTCGACGACGGAGGCTATGCGACGATCCATCATGTCCGCTCAAAACTTAGAAAACTCAAAATGCAACATCCCGAAATCTCTATGGCCATCATCGATTACCTTCAGTTGATGAGCGGAGAGGGAAGTCGCGAAGGGCGTCAACAGGAGATCAGCGAAATCAGCCGGGGACTCAAACAGCTGGCCCGGGAACTTGAGATGCCCATCATCGCCCTGAGTCAGCTCAACCGCTCTCTTGAATCCAGGGAGAACAAACGTCCGATGCTCAGCGACCTCCGGGAATCGGGGGCGATCGAGCAGGACGCCGACATCATTCTTTTTGTCTATCGAGACGATGTCTATCGGGAGGCCAAGGAGAAAGAGAAAGAGATGAAAGCCAAGGCCGAAGGTAAAGAGTACAAAAGTACATTCCGCTCAAAAATGGAAGAGGAGACCGAGCTGATCATCGGCAAACAGCGAAACGGCCCCACCGGAACGGTGGATCTGATCTTTCAGAAACGCTTCACCCGTTTCGTCGACGCCGACAAGGGAAGTAGCGGCTTCGAAGTCGTTTACGAGGAGGGAAACATCGACATGAGGGAGGGGACGATCGACCTCCCGCCTATTTGATCCACCATGCGCATCGACGACGTCCCTCTTCTCGAAGGTCGACGGGAGTTTACGATCGCCCTCGTACTCTGGAGCGTTCTTTTTCTCGTACACCTCGCGTGGATCCACCGCTCCTACACCCGCTTTGTGGACCGTCCGTTCGCGTACCTGCAAGGAATCGTGGTGCAGGTCTATCCTCCAAGAAGAGGTCACGACAGTCGCACGCTTCTGAAAATCAAAGCCGACAACGGTCTCTATTTCTATCTGCGTACCTCCCGTACGGATCTGCATTCAGGCGAGCGGCTGCGCTTGCAAATCTTTCCACGAAATCTCGGATTCTTCTCTTATCTCAAAGGCCCCTATCTCCCCGGACGGATCAAAGAGATTTATCCCGCAAAAGCCAACCTTGGCTCTCGATTGAGATCCTACATCAATCGCCAACACCTACAAGCCGACGCCGCGGCTTTCTATCGGGCGATCTTTTTTGCAGATCCGATAGATCGAAAATTGCATGAAAAGATTTCCGCCCTCGGAGCCGGGCATCTCGTCGCCCTGAGCGGTTTGCATCTGAGTATTCTTTGGGGAGGGCTTTTTCTCCTGCTCACCCCCCTTTACCGCCTTTTTCAGACCCGATACTTCCCCTGGCGCTATGATCTCATCGATCTGGGCAGCTTCACTCTTCTACTCCTGGCAGGCTACCTCTGGCTGACGGGACCGCCTCCATCGCTCCTACGCTCCTACACGATGCTCTCAATCGGCTGGGCGGCGCTACTTTTGGGTATCGAACTGCTGAGTTTTACCTTTCTCGGTGTAGTCGCCGCCCTTCTACTGCTCTACCACCCTCGACTGGCACTCTCGCTGGGATTTTGGCTCTCCGTCTCCGGAGTTTTCTATATCTATCTTCTTCTACGCTACTGGGGCGAACGATCTCGGCGACTCTTCACAGTTTTGATTCTTCCTGTGGGGCTTTTTCTTCTGATGATGCCTCTGGGCCATTCCATCTTTCCGATCGTTTCCTCTTGGCAGGGCCTCTCTCCTCTCCTCTCGATCATTTTCCCGTTTTTTTATGCCCTCGAAATTCTTTTGCACCTTGTCGGTGAGGGAGGGGTCTTTGACAGCGCCCTGGAGTGGCTTTGGGCGCTTCCCCAATCTCTTGAATTGCGACCGTTGCCTCCCGGCTTCCTCCTCTTCTATATCCCTCTGTCTCTCTTATCCGTTCGCTATCGCTGGGCTTTTGTCCTTCTGCTGGGCGTTGCGGTAAGCGTCGGCGTCTGGCTCTATGCCTGAGCGTTCACCGACCTCACTCCCATCCGTCCCTTTGGGCATGTTTTCGGTGCTTCTCTTTTCGGTAACTGCTTCGGTTTTTCATTTTCTGGAGACGATTGAGATTGCTCATCTCCGCTTCGCGGACCTCTTCGAGGCGGTGCGCATCAAAACGGGCGCCATGCCACTCTTCCTGCAGCCGACGATAGTGGGCTTCACTCTCCCGTAGATACTCGGTATCGAGCCGGATCGTCTCCATCTCATCGAGTTTTTTCATCAGCTCATCGAAACGGTTGAGCAACTCTTCGGCTCTCGTCTCCGGATTTCTCAGAAAACGAAAGAGGTTTTTCCCAATCTTTTCAAGCTGTGCAATGTATTTTTGACGTCGGTATTTTTCGATCTGTTTCGGACTGTATTTCAAACGCGATCAATCCTGAATCTCGATGGGTGTTCCGATAGGCACATGCTGCCAAAGATAATCCATATCCTTGTTGGTGACCGCGATGCAGCCGTTGGTCCAATCATGACGCAACGTGTAGCTGTCACCGTGGCCGTCCCGGTTCCAGTAGGGTTGGGCGTGAATCGTAATGTAAGACCCGGGTTTAACCCCCAATTTTGCGGCACGTTCCCTGTCTTTGGCATTGGGATAATCAAGATAGAGCGCCCGGTATTTGATCGGATGACACCGTTTGCCAACAATGTGATATTTCCCGGTAGGAGTACGGAAATCCCCCTCCTTGATTTTCGGCCCCTTTGATGCATTCTTCCCGAGGGAAACCGGCATCGTTTCGATCACTTTGCCGTGATGATACAGATACATCTTATGGCCCGATTTTCGTACAAGGATACGATCGACTTGTATGCCTTTGAGCTCTTTGCCTCCACTGACACAGTTGTTCAAGGGATACTGCCCCACTTCCCGCTTCTCATGGGGCCCGAAGAGACTGCATCCGGAAAGCAGTATAAGCAGAGAAACCGAGCCTGCAAGAAAAAAATTTTTCCCGTTTTTTTTCATTTTTATTCCTTAACAAATTGAAATCGTACCATCGATTTTATCGTATTGATTCTTCTTAGTTGACACGTCTTCCCCATTTGAAGCGTGCTCGATAAAATGGGTGGCTTTTAAAACTGGTAATCACGACTCGATGACGCGCACTGCTGGCGTGAATGAATTTTCCGTTGCCGATATAGATCCCCACATGGTTGACATATCCCCGTCGACTGCGAGAGGTGTCGAAAAAGATCAAATCACCTGGGCGAAGATTCCTAAAACTTACATATTTCCCATAATAGGCCTGCTTCCTCGAAATTCTCGGCAGTGTGATCCCTTTCGATTTTTTCATGACGTATTGAGTGAAACCTGAACAATCGAAAGAGCTGGGACCTTCGGCGCCCCAGACATAACGACGACCGAGATAGCGTTTGGCCGTACGGATAATCTCTTGTCCGGCTCCGCTGCCGAAGGAGCCGCCTGAGCCTTTCCCGTTGAGTATGGCCATTGCACTGTTGATCCGTTTGTTGGCACTCTTTTTCTTCTCTTTTCTCTTCGATGCCACCTTTATATGGCTCTTCTTTGTTTTTTGGACGATCTTTTTCTTTACAGATTTTTTGGCATTCGTCTTCGCTTTTGTGACTCTCCTCTTTTTTGCTTTTATTTTAGCAACGACTTTTCCTTCCTTCTTGGCTCGTGGGCTTTCGCTATATCCGACGATTAGCTTCATCCCGCTGTGAAGGAGCTCTCCTCTCTTTAAGCGGTTAATCTTTCGCAGTTCACTCAAACTCAGCTTTTCCCTGCGGGCGATATCCCAAAGGGTATCTCCGTGCTTCACTGTATAGTAACGGGGGGTTTTCTGAAGCTTTGGGGGAGATTGCGGTGTTTTCTTCTCGGCAGTTCCGGCTTTGACCATCAGTCTCTGTCCACGGTGAATGATGTATCCGTGACGCAATCCGTTGAGCCGACGGATCTGTCCGATCGTGACACCGTAACGATCGGCAATTTTCCATAAAGTATCTCCGTGACGGACTGTATGATAGACGGGGGGAGTCTTCTTCTCCTTCATCATTCTTTTTTTTGCCTGTTTTTGCGGAATAATCCTCTTGATACGCTTCTGCCCTGGAATCTTCAAGACTTGACCGGGCTTAATGACATCGGTTGGTCTCAAACCGTTGAGTCCCATTAGGGTATTGAGAGAAGAACGATA